>JAISJD010000015.1 GCA_031261705.1 Lactobacillales bacterium | reverse complement strand
TAGCTCTGTATTGAAGTCGAGCACGAGGAATAGAAATACAAGAAAAAAGATGAAATGCTCCCAAGGCGGAAAGCACCTTAAAATCATTTCTCTATTTTTCTCGATTTCTGGTCGATTCCTCTTAGCTCTGTATATAGGAGGTGTGTAAGTTGGTAGAAGTTGTAGGGGTTAGGTTTAGAAAGTCAGGTCATGTATATTATTATTCTCCAAATAGTGAGAGGTTTCAATATAAGGAAAAAGTGATTGTTGATTCTGCACAAGGTCGTCAACTCGGTGAGGTTGCATTAGTGAATCGGGCGATGGATGAAGAAGATTTGCCTGAACAGGTAAAGCCCGTTTTAGCGAGAGCGACACAGGCAGATGAAGAAAAAGCAGAACAAAATAAAATGGATGCACAAATTGCGATGCAAAAGGCGAAGGTCAAAATTCGTGAGCATGGTTTGGAAATGAAATTGATACAGGTGGAGTACACCTTTGATCGCAGTAAGTTAATTTTTAGTTTTACTGCGGATGGTCGAGTAGACTTCCGTGAGCTTGTAAAAGATTTAGCTTCCATGTTTAAAACAAGAATTGAATTGCGTCAGATTGGGGTACGTGATGAAGCGAAGATTTTAGGCGGCTTAGGTCCATGTGGTCGTCCGTTATGCTGTTCCACTTTCCTAGGAGATTTCATGCCAGTTTCCATAAAAATGGCAAAAGACCAAGGTTTGTCACTCAATCCAGTCAAAATTTCTGGGTTATGTGGGCGCTTGATGTGTTGCTTGAAATATGAAAATGATGAATATGAAGCAGCACGAAAGGAATTGCCAGATTGGGGAACAACGGTGGTGACACCAGATGGAATTGGACGTGTAGAGGGATTAAATTTACTTAGTCGTGTGCTAAAAGTTCGCTTGCGTGGTCGGGAAACCCTTGTGGAATATGACTACGAAGAAATCAAAGAAATGCAACAAAAAGCAAAGGGCGATGAAAATGGATAAACGGACTCTCTACGATGGATTAGGTCAGCTTCAAGAAATTTTGGAAACAACGCTAGTAGATGTTTCGTTGATGAAGGATAGTATCCAACATGTCATTGAACGCAACACCACGTTGGAGATTGAAAATCAACGACTTCGCGATCGTCTCCAAGAAGTAGAAGATGAAAATAATCATAAGCAGAAAAAAGCAGTCAAAGGAAATGTGAAAAAAGAACTTTCTCAGGCTCGTTTGAATTTAGAAAAGCTGTATGAAGATGGCTTTCATGTATGTAATGAATTTTACGGTCAGCGTAGAGATAATGACGAAGAGTGCTTTTTTTGCATAAATGTGATTGATCGATTAGACTAGAGCGATATTGCTTTAGTCTTTTTTAAGTAAGAAATGAGCAAGAAAGTAGGAAAAGAAAATGAACGTTCAAAAGAGTTTTTCAAAAACGAATGTTACGGGGACTTTGTTTTTAGTGCCGACACCGATTGGTAATTTACAAGATATGACTTTCCGTGCAGTCAATACATTAAAAACAGTCGATCTTATCGCCAGTGAAGATACGAGAAATACGCAAAAATTATTAAATCATTTTGAAATTAGTCAGCCACAGATTAGCCTGCATGAGCATAATTTTAAAGAACGAGTGCCACAGCTTATCGAAAAATTAGTCAGTGGATTAAGCATTGCTCAAGTGAGTGATGCTGGGATGCCCTCAGTTAGCGACCCAGGTCATGAATTGGTTGTTGCCTGTATTGAAGCAAATATTCCCGTGGTGTCTTTACCCGGTCCAACGGCTGGCATGACCGCTCTTATCGCTTCTGGCTTATCTCCTCAACCGTTTGCGTTTTACGGTTTTTTACCACGTAAGAAAAAGGAACAGGCTGATTTTCTATCTGAAATCAAGGAACAAAGGGAAACGCAAATTTTTTATGAATCGCCTTATCGTGTGGCAGATACTATCGAAGTGATAGAAGAAGTGTATGGGAATCGTCAGCTAGTTCTTTGTCGTGAGCTAACGAAAATTCATGAGGAATATTTACGTGGGTCGGCGCAAGAAGTCCAAGGATATTTGAAAGAACATGCGATTAAGGGGGAATGCTGCCTATTGGTCGAGGGATTCACAGGGGAAAAAACTGTGGAAGATGAATCTTGGCGTTCTCTTTCCATTCCAGAACATGTGGATTATTTGATGGAGACGGAGAATTTGCGTTCTAAAGAGGCAATAAAAGAAGTTGCGAAACTAAGAGAGATGAGGAAACAAGAAGTTTATCGACTTTATCATGTAGAATAAGACTTTATTTGATAATCGAAAGCTCTTATGTCACAAAATATGACATAAAACCCAAGAATTGTGAGAAAATTCAATTTTCTTTTGCAAAATCCTTCCTTATTACTAAAACTCATGGTAGAATACATGACATAGTATTTGCTATACAAATAAAAGGTGGAATTTTAAAAAAGGAGTTGCTTAATTATGGACACAGGAAGTATCGCTTTTATTCTGATTTGTGCCGCATTGGTTTTTCTAATGACCCCGGGACTTGCGTTCTTTTATGGTGGATTAGAACGGCGCAAAAACATTTTGAACACGATGATGATGGCAATTTCAACATTAGGAATTGCAGCTATCTTATGGATTGCGATTGGTTACTCGCTTTCATTTAGTGGAGATGGCAGTTTTATTGGAAACTTTAAGCATCTGTTCTTTGCTGGTGTTTCTGAAACAAAAGGAAGTATTCACGGATTACAAATTCCAGACGCATTGTTTGCTGGTTTTCAAATGATGTTTGCGTTAATTACCACGGCTATTCTGACAGGTTCGGTTGTTGGTCGGATGAAGTTTTCTGCGATATTCATCTTTATCGCTATTTGGTCGATTGTTGTCTACTATCCACTCGCACACATGGTCTGGGGCGGTGGCTTCCTTTCTCAAATCGGTTCCATAGATTTTGCAGGTGGGAATGTCGTGCATATTAGTTCAGGAATTTCAGGGTTAGTCTTAGCCTATGTGGTCGGGAAACGTCGAGATTATAAGCAATCCGAATATCGTCCACACAATATCCCATTTGTCGTATTAGGTGCAGGTCTATTATGGTTCGGTTGGTTCGGTTTTAACGCTGGTTCGGCCTTAGCTGCAGACGGTTTAGCGATTCACGCCCTATTAACGACTAATACAGCGGCGGCTTCGGCTATGCTTTCATGGATGTTGATTGAAAAAATCACGATTGGCAAGCCCTCTGTTATTGGCGCTTGTACGGGGGCAGTGGTTGGACTTGTGGCAATCACTCCGGGTGCAGGATTCGTCTCTTTATGGAGCTCGATTGTTATCGGTGCGCTAGTGAGTCCTTTCTGTTACTTCTTTATCAGTGTCATCAAGCATAAATTAGGTTTAGATGACGCATTAGACGCTTTCGGATGCCACGGAATTGGTGGAATCTTTGGCGGAATCATGACAGGGATTTTTACCACTCCTGAGCTTGCTTTAGATTCAGGTGCAGGATTAATTTACGGTTCGACGAAATTGTTTATTGCACAGCTCGAATCTATCGTCTTTACATTAATCTTTGCTGCAGCCGCAAGTTTTGTGATTATCAAGTTGATTCATTTCTTCCTTCCAATTCGGGTAACGGAGCGTGAGGAAGCAATCGGTTTAGATGATTCGGAACATGATGAAACAGCTTATCCAACGTTTATGGGCTTGGATAGCTAATTAAAAATTTGCGGGGTGGAGCATTTGAAAAAAATAGAAGCGATTATTCGTACAGAAAAACTTGAAGATTTGAAAAAAGCGATTGGCGATGCTGAAATTGCTCAAGGAATGACAGTTTCACAAGTATTAGGCTTTGGGCATCAAAAAGGCTTTAATGAATACGTGCGAGGGCAAGCGATTATTACCTCTTTACTGGCTAAGGTGAAAATCGAGGTAGTGGTGAGCGATAATAAGGTCGAGGAGTTAATCGAGATTATTATCAGGGAAGCACATACGGGTGAAGTTGGTGACGGAAAAATTTTCATTATTCCGATTGAAGAAGCAATTCGTATTCGTACCAAAGAACGTGGCGAAGCAGCTTTATAGAATAAACTTTATAAGATTAGGGGTTTTGGCTCCTAATCTTTTTAATGGTTGAACAAGAATATTTGTTCGTGTTATACTAGAGGTAGAAATGTAAGAAATCTTTTCTTAGCTTTGTGAGTCGAGGTGAGTAAAATGCCAGAGCTAGTGTTTCCATTAATTAATGACACATCCAGAAAAATTATACATATTGATATGGACGCTTTTTTTGCCTCCGTTGAAATTCGTGATAATCCGACACTTGAGGGGAAACCAGTCGTTATTGCACGTCACCCTAGTCAAACAAGTGGACGTGGGGTTGTTTCTACTTGTAATTATGAAGCTAGAAAATTTGGCATTCATTCAGCCATGTCTTCCTCTGAAGCCTATGAGCTTTGTCCACAGGCTATTTTTATCTCGGGAAATTATGAAAAATATACCGAAATTTCAAAAAAGGTTCGTGAGATTTTCTTGAGATATACAGATACAATTGAACCAATGTCAATTGATGAAGCCTACCTCGATGTGACGGTAAATAAAATTAACACCACGAGTGCAATTAAGATTGCTCGCATGATTCAATTTGATATTTGGGAGGAACTTCACCTGACATGTTCGGCAGGGGTCAGCTATAATAAATTTTTAGCGAAATTAGCCTCTGATTTTGAGAAACCACACGGACTTACTCTGGTTATGCCTGAGGATGCCATTGATTTTCTAAAAAAACTACCGATTGAAAAATTTCACGGTGTAGGGAAAAAATCTGTGATTCGGATGAATGAGCTAGGTATTTTTACAGGTAAGGATCTTTATAATTGGAAAGAAATGGATTTAATCCGTGAATTTGGACGGATGGGTTATTCTCTTTATCGAAAGGTTCGTGGGATTCATAATTCACCCGTCAACGACCACCGAGATAGAAAATCCGTTGGGAAAGAAAACACGTATGGTCGTGAGCTAGCCAGTGATGAACAGGTGTTAACAGAGTTGCGAGTGCTATCAGAAAAAGTGGAAAACTCTTTAAGACGTGCGCAAAAACATGGGAAAACAGTTGTGCTAAAGGTGCGTTACTCAGATTTTTCAACGCTCACTAAACGTTTGACGATTCCTCAAGAAATTTATAAAAAAGAAGATATTTTTTACTATGCCAATCAAATCTGGGAGGAAGTTGGAGGTGTGGAAAATAAAATTCGCTTGTTAGGAATTACCATCACCAATTTAACCCCACTTGCTTATGAAAATATTTCCTTACCACTTTGGCAAACGGAAAAGGATGAACAGTTGAAAATGTAAAATTTTCATAGAGTAGCCTGTTTCGTTATTTACGTAATTAAATGTCCGTAAATCTTGAAATATCTTGTAAAAACCTTTACTATACAGTAGTTGAATAAATTGCACTCGACTGTTTTTCGAGTAAGCGAAAGGAAGTATAAAATGACGGAACCAGCAATAAAATACCGTTTAATCAAAAAAGAGAAACATACAGGCGCACGTCTGGGTGAAATTATCACTCCTCATGGGACGTTTCCAACGCCAATGTTTATGCCAGTTGGGACTTTGGCAACGGTAAAAACAATGTCTCCGGAAGAATTAAAGGAAATGGGTTCGGGGATTATTTTGAGCAATACTTACCATTTATGGTTACGCCCTGGCGATGAATTAGTCAAAAAAGCAGGTGGGTTGCATAAATTTATGAATTGGGATCAACCGATTTTAACAGATTCAGGCGGTTTCCAAGTCTTTTCACTAAGTGACTTACGGAATATTACAGAAGAGGGTGTGCATTTTAGAAATCATTTGAATGGGGCGAAGATGTTTCTATCTCCTGAAAAGGCGATTAACATTCAAAATAATCTCGGTTCAGATATTATGATGAGTTTTGATGAGTGTCCACCATTTGATGAAAGCTATGATTATGTGAAAAAATCTGTGGAACGCACTTCTCGTTGGGCAGAACGTGGCTTAAAAGCTCATGAAAACCCCGCAACACAAGGACTATTTGGGATTGTACAGGGAGCAGGCTTTGAAGATTTACGTCGCCAAAGTGCAAAGGAATTAGTTTCTATGGACTTCCCGGGTTATTCTATCGGTGGCTTATCAGTTGGCGAACCCAAGGAAGAAATGAATCGTGTCTTAGATTTTACCGCACCCATGCTTCCAGAAAACAAACCACGTTATTTGATGGGAGTAGGCGCAGCAGATTCACTGATTGACGGAGTAATTCGAGGAATTGATATGTTTGATTGTGTGTTACCGACTCGAATCGCCCGCAATGGAACTTGTATGACCCATGCCGGCCGACTTGTTGTAAAAAATGCAAAATATGCGGAAGATTTCCGTCCATTAGATGAAAAATGTGATTGCTACGTATGTAAAAACTACACGCGTGCCTACATTCGTCACCTCATCAAGTGCGATGAAACATTCGGTATTCGTTTAACTTCTTACCACAACTTGTATTTCTTAATTCATTTAATGCAAGATGTCCGTACAGCGATTATGAATGATAATCTTTTAGAATTTAGACAAGCATTTTTTGAAGAATATGGATTTAATAAAGAAAATGCGAAGGCTTTTTAAATTTTTTTCTACTGCTACGTGGCGGTTGATTGAAGTTTTAAGATTTGCATGTTACACTTAAAAAAGATTATAAGATTAGGAGTGAATATTGTGTCAAGTCCAATTATGTTAATTTTTCTAATCGCTATTGTTGCGATGTATTTTATGATGAATCGTTCTCAAAAGAAACAACAACAACAACGTCAAGAATTGATGAATCAAATGAAACCAGGCGATGAAGTAGTAACAATCGGTGGTTTACATGGTGTGTTACACGAAGTAAATGCTGATAAAGGAATCGTTACAATTGATTGCGAAGGCGTTCTTTTAGATTTCGACCGTGCGGCAATTAAAACTGTGAAACCAAGTGAAACAGCCCTAGCTGAACAAACTGAAACAGTTGATGCACCTGTTGAAGAAGAAAAAACAGAAGAAACAGACGAAGAAAATAAATAAGAATCAAGGCGAGCTTAGCAGATAGGCTCGTCTTTTTCTATCTAAAAAAGCCAAGAAATAACTTCTCGGCTGGGTCGTTGATTATTTGGTAGGTTCTTTTTCCATAGCTTCTAAGCGTTCTAGGATGACTAGAAGTTTTGCATGTAAGTCATCAAAATCCTTTAAGGTTTCTCGAATGGTGAACTGTTCTCGATAGGTTGAATTTTCTCTAAAAGCATCAATTTCAGTATCTGCATCAAATTGGTAATGAGTAAAGTCCCACAGTTCTCCAATATAATCCAATTGATTTTGACTACCACAAGATTTTTCATCATAAAGACGGATTTTAAATTCATAACCAGAATCTGAAAAAATTGAAAAATAAAGTCCATCTGGGCAATCATTGATGTTTGTAACGAGTGGTTCTAATTGTTTTAAAGCTTGTAAAAATTGTTCTTTATTCATACATACACCTCCACAAATTTCCCATATTGATAAGCTTATTTTAGCAGTCTTAGCGAGAATAAGAAAGATTTTTCAACGAACTTTATAAAGAATCTCACTTCGAGTATAATAAGGTGTATAGTGATTTTAGGAAGAGTGAAGGTGTAGATATGAAAGAAGTTGCTCCAAGTATGTTAGATAGATTATTATTCAAATCTGAATTATCTACGAAAATTCAAAAATTTCGGAAGATGGGGTATACAGGAATTAACGAAAAAGACCTACTGGATTATTTGGTCAATTATCGTTGGAAAAATCACAATAACTGGTCAAACTCGAAAAAAAAGAAGGATATTCTAGCTGTTCAAGCTTATGAATTTTTTGATTATCAGCGCATTTTAGCTCAGACTTCAAAGGAAAAAATTGATGAAATAAAAAATTTAAGAGACCTATTTTAATTAAAAAATAACATTATAAATATTAGTTTTATAAGTTGTATGTCAGAATTATATTGATATACAGCTTATTTTTTATTATAATTAAATTATATATTACATAGAAACTTTCGATTTTTTCGTTTTTATTACAATTAAATTTCTGTGAAAAAAATCACAGGAAGTGTTTACAAATGAATGAAGATAGTGTATAGTAATAACTGTGAAATGGTGAACGAACTTTTACCATAAGAAACTTAAAAGTAGAAGGCAACTATTTAGGAGGAAACCGAATTGGCAAAAACCGCTGAAAAAACTCAAACCGTAGATGTAGCTACAATGATTGACGACTTAGCTTGTAAAGCAAACGTTGCATTAAAACAAATGGAAGATTTTACACAAGAACAAGTAGATACAATTGTTCATGAAATGGCTATGGCTGCTTTAGACAAACACATGCTTTTAGCAAAAATGGCAGTTGATGAAACAGGCCGTGGAATCGTAGAAGACAAAGCAATTAAAAATATGTATGCTTCAGAATATATCTGGAACAACATTAAACATGATAAAACAGTTGGTGTCATCAATGAAGATAAGCAAACAGGAATTATTGAAATTGCTGAACCAGTCGGCGTTGTCTGTGGGGTAACACCAACAACAAACCCAACGTCAACAACTATTTTTAAATCAATGATCGCATTAAAAACACGTAACCCAATCGTGTTCGCTTTCCATCCATCTGCTCAAAAATCATCAGTAGAAGCTGCTCGTATTGTTCGTGAAGCAGCGATTAAAGCAGGCGCTCCTGAAAATTGTATCTCATGGATTGAACATCCATCTATCGAAGCAACTTCAGCATTGATGAATCACCCAGGGATTGCGATTGTTTTAGCAACTGGTGGTGCTGGCATGGTAAAATCTGCATACTCAACAGGTAAACCAGCATTAGGCGTAGGTCCTGGGAACACACCATCTTATATTGCTAGAGATGCAAATATTAAACGTGCGGTAAACGACTTAATCGTTTCAAAAACATTTGATAATGGGATGATTTGTGCTTCTGAACAAGGTGTTATCGTTGATAAAGATGTCTATGCAGAAGTAAAAGCAGAATTTCAAGCACATGGTTGCTATATCGTGAAAAAATCTGAATTACAACAATTAGAAGATGCTGTAATGAAACCTGATAAATTAGCAGTAAATCCTCAAATCGTTGGTTACTCAGCAGAACACATTGCAGAACTTGCAGGAATCGAAGTTCCAGCAGGGACAAAAATGATTATCGCGGAAATTGACGGTGCAGGTGCAGAATATCCACTTTCTCGTGAAAAATTATCTCCAGTTCTTGCAATGATGAAGGCAAAAGATACAACACAAGCCTTTGATTTATGCGAAACAATGCTTGAGCTTGGTGGTTTAGGACATACCGCAGTGATTCATACAGAAGATGAAAACTTACAAATTAAATTTGGTTTACGCATGAAAGCTTGCCGTATTTTAGTAAATTCACCAGCTGCTGAAGGTGGTATCGGAAATATTTACAATGAAATGATTCCATCATTAACATTAGGTTGTGGTTCATACGGTAAAAATTCAGTTTCACGTAATGTATCAGCAATTAACTTAATTAACGTGAAAACTCTTGCGAAACGGAGAAATAACATGCAATGGTTTAAACTTCCAAGTAAAATTTATTTTGAAAAGAACTCAGTACAATATTTACAAAAAATGGAAAACGTTGAACGTGTAATGTTAGTTTGCGACCCAGGAATGGTGCAATTTGGCTATGCTGACCTAGTGCGTAATGAATTAGCAAAACGTAAAAATGACGTGAAGGTAGAAGTGTTCTCAGATGTAGAACCTAACCCATCAACAAATACCGTTTACAAAGGTTTAGAAGTATTTAATAGCTTCCAACCAGATACAATCATCGCTTTAGGTGGTGGCTCTGCAATGGATGCGGCGAAAGCAATGTGGATGTTCTTTGAACACCCAAATACAAGCTTCTTCGGTGCTAAACAAAAATTCTTAGACATTCGTAAACGTACGTATAAAATTGATGCTGCTCAAAAAACACAATTTGTATGTATTCCAACAACATCAGGGACTGGTTCTGAAGTAACACCATTCGCTGTTATCACAGACTCAGATGACCATACAAAATATCCATTAGCTGATTACGCATTGACTCCAGATGTAGCAATCATCGACCCTCAATTCGTAATGTCAGTTCCAGCTTCTGTTACTGCAGATACTGGTATGGATGTATTGACACATGCGATTGAATCTTATGTATCCGTGATGGCTTCAGACTATACTCGTGGCTTGTCATTACAAGCAATCAAATTAGTCTTTGATCACTTAGAAGATTCAGTGAAAAAAGGCGACGCGCTTTCTCGCGAAAAAATGCACAACGCTTCAACAATGGCTGGTATGGCATTTGCGAATGCTTTTCTAGGTATTTGCCACTCTATCGCCCATAAAGTTGGGGGAGAATGGGGCATTCCTCACGGACGTACAAACGCAATTCTATTGCCACATGTTATTCGTTACAATGCGAAAGATCCGCAAAAACATGCCATGTTCCCTAAATATGATTATTTCCGTGCAAATACAGATTACGCAGACATTGCGAAATTCTTAGGTTTGAAAGGTGAAACAACAGAAGAATTAGTGGAAGCACTAGCAACAAAAGTTTACGACTTAGGTATTGCTACTGGTATCGAAATGAACTGGAAAGCACAAGGCGTTACAAAAGAATTAATGGCTAAAGATATTGACCATTTATCTGAAAAAGCTTATGAAGACCAATGTACGACAGCAAACCCTAAAGAACCGCTAATTTCTGAACTTAAAGGAATTATCGAACTTTGCTATGACTATAAAGCATAATTATTTTGAAACTCTGCAAATTCATTTTTGCGGGGTTTCTTTTTTTCTTTTGGACAACAAAAAACTTCCAATTAGATTGGAAGCTTACCAATTATCGAACCAAGCAATGAATGCCTGCGTTTTCAAATATTTGTTGATATTCTAGGAGGTCCTCGCTATGAAGTTGAGGCGCATTTTTTAATTCATAGGGGCGATCGAGGTATTCATATTTTTTCTCTCCAAATTGATGAAAAGGTAGAATTTCAATTGTCGAAACACCCACCTGTTGGAAAAGCCGTACAAACTCTTGTGCATCTTCTAAGGAACTGTTGTAGTTTGGAATAATTGGAATACGAACAGTTAAATTGGTTTTCTTTTTTAATGCGAGTTTCAAGTTTTTAAGTATTTGCTCATTTCTTACACCAATGCCGTTTTTATGTTGCAAGGTATCGTAGTGCTTAATATCTAAATAAAGACTATCCAGTAAGTCAATGACTTTCTCAAAAACGTCAGAAGCAACATAGCCAGTAGTTTCGCAAGCAGTATGAATATTTTTCTTCTTCAATTCTTTTAATAATTGAGTAGCAAATTCGGCTTGAAAGAGTGGCTCCCCACCGGACAAGGTGACGCCACCGTCTGATTCCAAGTAAAAATCTTCATCCTTCATGACTTCATCCATAATTTCTTCGACTGTTTTATATTCGCCTACTGTTTCAGGGCGTTTGGTTAAATTATCGTACATTTGCTCTGGCTTCGGTGATTGAGATTCAGGGTTTGCGCACCAGTAACAACGCAACGGACACCCCTTGAAGAAAACCACACTCCTAATGCCGGGGCCGTCATGAATACTAAAATGTTGAATATTGAAAATACATGCTTTATCTACCATAAGAGGTTCACGCTCCCGTTACAAAGAATATTCTTAACAAAAATAGTATAATATATTTACGTACGTAAGTAAATAATCTATCGAAAGAAAAAACGAGACTGGTGTAAATCATAGGAGAAACCAGCCCCGTTTTCGAGATATTTCTATTTATTTCCTTCTTGTTCACTTTTCAACGCAATGTTGTCTTGAATCTTGAAAAATGGGAAATAAAGAACGGTAGAAATTGCTAGAATAACTATTTGTAATAACGCACCTTTCCAACCTGCGACCATTAATCCAGAGATGATAAGAGGGGTGCTCCAAGGTAGCATGACGCCAGAAAAAGGTTGAATAAAACCGATAGCAATAGAAGTATAAACCAGAATAGCTGTAATAATAGGAACTAAGATAAATGGAAGAAACATTATCGGGTTCATTACGATTGGAAAACCGAAAACGACAGGTTCATTCACATTAAAGAGTGCTGGAAAAGAAGCCACTTTTCCTAGTGCTTTATATTGTTGCGATTTTGCGGTAAAGAGCATTGCTACCACTAATCCAAAAGTAATTCCAGAACCAGAAAGAATGAGAAAGCTATCAAGGAATTGCTGCGTAACAATGTGCGCTCCCTTATCCACAACTAGCTCGCCTTTTTTCAATAATAAATCGGTATTTGCCACAGCATTTGCGGTTAATAAGGAGGTGACGATTCCGTTGACAACAGATTGTCCGTGAACGCCAAACCACCATAAGAAAGAGATGAAAAAGGCAATGCCAATCACGCCTGGCAATGAATCAGTTAAACCTTGTAGCGGAACTTGGATAATAGTATAAATCCATTCAATAAATGTTTTTCCAGCTACGGCTTTAGAGATTAGGTAAACGAGCATAGAAAGTAGGAAAATAACGAATGCTGGAATCATCGCTGCAAATTGTTTAGAAATTGCTTCGGGAACCTGCTCGGGCATTTTAATGACGATATTTCTACGGATAAAGAACGAGTAAATCGCTCCGACTGTAAGACCAATGATGATTGCGCCGATAATCCCCTGACCTCCGAACCAAACTCTAGCGATAGCGTCTCCCAAGATTTCTCCATCTGGCGTGATGAAGTTAGAACGCAAGGTGATGAAGAAAGCGGCAACGGATAAAACACCCGCAGGCAGTGGCTCCACGTCATCATTTTTAGCATAAGAATAACCAATTGAAAAGCAGGAAATTAAGCCCATAATTGCAAAGGTTCCAGCATGCACCTGCATGAATGGTTCCGTCCAGTCTTTACCAAAAATTCCAGCAATAAAATTATTAATAGTTTCAGAGGGAATTTGTCCGATAATTAAGAAGATACTTCCAACTACCGTGAGTGGCAAGATTGCTAACATCCCGTCTTTTAGTGCAATGACCCCTTTCATATTTACAAACTTCATAATTGGTCCAATAATTTTCGTTGTATCAATTCGCTTAGTCATCTTTTTTCCTTTCTATCTGCTAGATAATTCTAATGCTAAATCGAGGACTTTTTCACCGTTTAACATCCCGTAGTCTGACATTGGAATGACAGCAATCGGGACGTTTTTACTATCACAAATTTGTTTTGATTTTGGTAAGGTATAACTAACTTGTGGACCTAATAAGGCGACATCAATTCCCTCAGTACTTGAGTCCAATTTTCCTTGAGGGCAGGCTTCAATATCTACTTCAATATTTCGTTTGTTGGCGGCGATTTTCATGTTGTTTACAAGCATGCCTGTTGAAAAACCAGCCGCGCAAAATAATCTAATTTTAATCATGGTGTTTCCTCCTCATTCATTTTTAACGAAACTCTCGACGAAGTTCTATAATTTCTTTGATTAAATTCATTTCAGTGATAGATGTCATTAGGTGGTCTTGTGCGTGGATAAATAATGCAGAAATTTCTGAATTATTACCGTTTGCTTCTTGTGTGAGCCAAGCAGTTTGTACGTTGTGCGCTTCATTTAAAGATTTTTCAGCAAGTTGAATTTCTTCCTCACAGGCTTCATCATTGTTAGCTTTGGCGTGCTCTAGTGCGAGATAGATATGTTGCTTAGCATCTCCCGCATTTAAGATTAAGCCCATAACGATTTGGTCGGGTTGTATGAGTGGCATGTAATGTCCTCCTTTCCTGAATTTCTATTTCTTACGCTTGGCATTGTTTCGGAGTGAAAACAAGACATA
Organism: Lactobacillales bacterium; assembly: GCA_031261705.1. Lineage (GTDB taxonomy): Bacteria > Bacillota > Bacilli > Lactobacillales > Streptococcaceae > JAISJD01. The sequence goes on along the minus strand of JAISJD010000015.1, from coordinate 28,419 downwards.
AGAAATAAATTAAAGTTTCTAACAAAATTAATTTCTATTTCTAATGAAGATATTACCACCATTAGAAAACGCTATCAATATGTTGTGACGGAATTTTATTTTATTGCACATTTGTGCTAGAAAAGAGAAAGGAGGAAGAGTTTGTGGTCTTTTCAAAGCAAAAAAATTCCCCATTCAATTGAACGGGGAGCAAAAATTCTATTTAATATTTTCCTTGGATAAGCACGGCAGTTTCTTCAATCGAACGATTTTCAACATCAATCACACGACATTGAAGTTTTTCAAAAATTTCATTGGCGTAATTTAACTCTTCTTGAATGCGTTCTGTTGTTGTGTAAGAAGAGCCTTCTGTCAATCCGAGAGAAACAATCCGCTTTTTACGAATTTCTGCTAAAGAGCTAATGCTAGTGGTTAAACCGATTAATTTTTCAGGATCAATTTCAAAAATTTCCTTAGCAACAGGAACTTCTGGAATCAATGGCAAATTTGCGACCTTTAAATTATTATTGGCAAGATACAAACTTAGCGGTGTTTTTGAGGTGCGAGAAACACCAAGTAAAACGAAGTCAGCATCTTTAAAACCACGTGGGTCTTTTCCGTCATCATAACGTACAGCAAATTCCATTGCAGATACGCGTGAGAAATATTCTTGGTTTAACTGATGGATTATACCAGGTTTACCGATAGGTTGTGTTTTCGTTTGAAAAGAGATTAAATCGCTCAAAGGTTTAATATAATCGACTACCGCAAGATTTGTTCTTCCAACAAAATCTGCAACGGTTTCTTGGAAACTTTCATCAACTAAGGTGGTGACAACAATCGCATGTTCTAAAAGGGCATCACATAAGATTTCTTTTAAATGTTCATTTGTATTTACAAATGGGAAACGTTTAATTTCAGGTTCTTCAACATCTGGAAATTGTGCAAGAACTGCATGAATGACTTTCTGTGCAGTTTCTCCTAAAGAGTCTGAAACTAAAAAAATTTTCACTTGATTTTTCATAAAAAATTTTCCTTCCTGTTTTCCGATAATTTATTCCATTTCTAATCCGTTTTTGATGAAATATTCCATTACACGACTTTTGGTTACTTTGCCAATGATTTTATTTTCCTCTGAAATGACCGGCAAGCTGTCCACTTGATGTTCCATTAGTAGGTACCCGGCGTCGATAATGCGTGCGTTTACTGTTGTGGTTACAACATTTGAGGCTCTTGTCATAATCATTGCAACAGGTGTTTCCTTTAAGTTTGAATTGGTTATCGTGGAGCGAAGTAAATCTTTTCGTGAAATCACGCCTAATAATTGATTTTTTTCATTTCCCACGTATAATGAGCCAATGTCGTATAAAAACAACATCGTGACCGCTTCATAGATTGACACATCTTTTTTTATAATTAATGGAGGAACCATGATGTCTTCAATGCTTTTGTAGTAAAGCTGCTTGTACCAAATGGAATCCACTAATTCCCCCGAATAAAGATAGCCAACTTTTGGCCGCGCTTCCAAAATTCCTAGCATGGTCAAAATGGAGAAATCGCTTCTTAGAGTGGCTCTGGAAAGATTTAGCTTTTCTGCGATATTTTGCCCGCTTATTGGTTGACTCTCCTTGACAATATCTACAATTTCCAATTGTCTACTTGTCAGTTCCATCGTATCACCGCCTTTAAAAATATATAAGTGCTACACTATATAATACATTTTGTCCCCAATAAATGCAATATTAAGTTACAAAATTCCCCTTAAAAGACGGGAAAAAAACAGTAAAAGTTTTTCTTGCTTTTATAAGAGATACACTATATACTCGAATTATCTATTAATAGTGTATCACAATAAAAAGGCGGGAAATTATGAAAAAATTTGTTTATCAGTTTTCAGAAGGAAAGAAAGAACAAGCTGATTTACTTGGAGGAAAGGGTTCTAACTTAGCAGAGATGTCGAATCTTGGGTTGCCCGTTCCACATGGTTTTACCATCACCACAGAAGCGTGTGTAGACTACATTCATCGAGGGTTTGTTTTACAAGAAGAAATTAAAAAACAAATTTTAATTACTTTAGAAAAGATGGAACAGATAACGGGGCGAAGATTTTCAGATGAAAAAAATCCATTATTGGTCAGTGTGCGTAGTGGGGCAAAGTTTTCTATGCCCGGAATGATGGATACCATTTTAAACTTGGGGTTAAATGATTTTACTGTGGATGTTTTAGCGAAAAAAACAAAGAATCCTGTATTTGCTTATGATTGCTACCGTAGATTGTTGCAAATGTTTGGCGAAGTTGTTTCACAAATTCCAAAGAATCGCTTTGAGGATCAATTAGAGTACGTGAAGAAAAAAAATAGTTATATGAGTGATACGGAGTTAACCGCAGCAGATTGGCAGTATTTGGTGAAAATTTTTAAAGAAATTTATCTTCATGAAACAGGAAAAGAATTTCCACAAGATCCTAAAGAACAGCTATTCTTAGCGATAGAGGCGGTGTTTATGTCATGGATGAATCCAAGAGCAAAGGTGTATCGCTCCCTTCACCACATTTCTGAAAAGCTCGGGACAGCAGTCAACATTCAAGAAATGGTGTTCGGAAATACAGGTGAAAACAGTGGAACAGGAGTCGCCTTTTCTCGCAATCCAGCAACGGGTGAAAAAGGATTGTTTGGGGAATTTCTGATGAATGCACAGGGAGAAGACGTAGTGGCAGGGGTCAGAACCCCAAGGAATATTACTGAGCTAGAGGTGCTAATGCCAGAAGTTTACAAGGAATTTTTAGGAATTGTTGCTAAGCTTGAAGCGCATTATAAGGATATGCAGGACATTGAGTTCACCATTGAAAATAAAAAATTATTTATTTTACAAACGAGAAATGGCAAACGGACACCAAAAGCGGCGTTTAAGATTGTGGTAGATTTAGTGGAGAGTGGGGTGTTAACAAAAGAAGAAGCGATTATGCGCGTGCAGCCAGAGATGATTGCTCCTTTATTGCACCCAGTTTTTGATGAAGAAATTCTCAAACAGCATATAGCTATTGGCGAGGGCTTGCCGGCAAGTCCGGGTTCAACTTCCGGTCAAATCTATTTTCATGCGGCAGAGGCGACCTTAGCAAAGGCACGTGGGGAAAGAGTTATCTTATTCCGAAAAGAAACTTCTCCTGATGATATTGAGGGCATGGTAATTAGTGAGGCAATTGTCACCAGTCGTGGGGGTATGACTTCTCATGCGGCAGTAGTGGCTCGTGGTATGGGTGTTTGTTGTGTAGTTGGGTGTGAAGAATTGCTCATCAATGAAGAGGCAAAAACCGTTCACACGAAATTTGGTGAAGTCTTGAATGAAGGAGATTTAGTTTCCATAGATGGTAGCTCTGGAAAAATCTATCTTGGAGAAATTCCAACCGAAGAGGCAAGCGAAAATAAAAATTTGAAAACGGTTTTGGGATGGGCGGATACTTGTTCAAGAATGAAAGTTCGAGCCAATGCTGAAACTGCTAAGGATATTGCTGCAGCTTTTTCTTTTGATGCGGTAGGAATTGGCTTGGCACGGACGGAGCATATGTTTTTCGGGGAAGAACGAATTTTAAATATGCGCAAGTTGATTTTGGCGACCGATGAACGAGAAAGAAATAAGGCGTTAGCGACCTTGAAAGAGATTCAAAAGGGTGATTTTCTTGAAATATTTGCTTTGACTCAAGAAAAACCTGTGACAGTACGCTTACTTGACCCGCCGTTACATGAATTTTTACCAAAAACAGATGTAGAGATTGAAGTTCTGGCACGAGAATTAAGTCTTTCTGAAGTGGAAATTAGAGAACGGATTGACGCTTTAGAAGAAGTAAATCCAATGCTAGGACATCGTGGGTGCCGATTGGCGGTAACTTTCCCAGAAATTTATATCATGCAGACGAAGGCGATTGTTGAAAGTGCGTTGGCGTTAAAGGTTCAACAGGGGATTAATACGAAAGTAGAAATCATGATACCTTTAACAGTGGAAGCACGTGAACTCGCTTTTGTTAAAGAACAGGTGGAGGAAGCAATTACTGAGGTGGTAGAAAATAGCAAAGTGGATTGGTCTTGCAAAGTTGGAACAATGATTGAGATTCCACGAGCTTGCCTAACTGCTGATGAAATTGCGCAACATGCTGAATTTTTCAGCTTTGGGACAAACGACTTAACCCAGATGACTTTTGGCTTTTCACGAGATGATGCTGGAAAATTTATCGGTGCCTATCTTGATAAGAAGTTACTCAAAAATGACCCGTTTCAAACACTAGATACAGTGGGTGTTGGCGAGTTGATTCGAGTGGCAATTGATAAAGCAAGAACGGTGAAACCAGCAATGAAGCTTGGGGTTTGCGGAGAAACAGGGGGAGACCCAGAGTCTATTCATTTTTATCATGAGGTAGGTTTGGATTACGTTTCTTGTTCGCCTTATCGTGTACCGATTGCACGCTTGGCATGTGCGCAGGCTAATTTGAAAAAATAATGGAAAAAGGGCGGAAAATTTTCTGTCCTTTTTAGTTGGCGAGATTACTTCTCTTTTCCAAAAAATAAAGGTAAAATAATTACGAACGAAACCAATAAGTATTGGGAGGAAAAGATATTGTCAAGAGAAGCAGAGATTATCGCCTTAGTAAATCAAGAAAAAAAAATCGAAGTAAATGAGTTAGCCAAAGTGCTGAACGTTTCAAAAGTGACGATTAGAAAGGATTTAGATAAGCTGGAGGAACGGGGGATTTTACACCGTCAGCATGGGTTTGCGGTCATTAATAACGAAGAAAATATTAACTACCGCTTATCCACAAATTACGATTTAAAGAGAAAAATTGCTTTAGAGGCGGCAAAAAGTGTGGCAGATGGCGAAACAGTAATGATAGAATCAGGTTCTACCTGTACTTTATTAGCAGAGGAATTAGCCTACAACAGAAATGATTTAACGATTATCACTAATTCTTGCTTTGTCGCCTCCTATGTTCGGAAGTCCGAAACAGTAAAAATTATTTTACTTGGTGGGGAATACCAAAAAGAATCACAGGTGAATGTCGGGCCAATGGTTGGAGAAGTTGCCCAAAATTTTTATGTCGATAAATTATTTATTGGTGTGGACGGTTTTGATTACGAACGAGGTTTTACTTGTAATGATTTTGCCAGACGTGATACCTGTCGCATGTTGGCTCAATCGGCTAAGGAGGTCGTAATATTAACGGATTCTAGCAAATTTGGCAATAAAGGAACGGTTTCTGAGTTTCAAACGGGTGAAGTAGATGTTCTTTATACGGACAATGGAATTTCTAAAGAGTATGAAGAATATTTTGGAGAAAACAATCTTCGTCTTTCAATTATTTAAGGGAAATTGCACATTTGTGCAGTTTTCTTTTTCTTTCCAGTGCTTTTTTGAAGGAATTGAAATTGAACCGTTTCCATGATAAAATTTCATTAGAAATGATAATTAATTTCATACGAAAGAGAGTGAAGTAAATGAGTACCCAATTGGAAGAAGCAACAAGTTCAAAAGAGCATTTTGGAAAATTAACGGATAGAGTTCGTTGTTATCGTGAGAGTGTCTTATCTAAGAAGCCTTATGTTTGTGCAGAACGTGCTGTTTTAACAACTGAAGCGTATAAAGCATTTCAAGATCAACCAATCGTCTTAAAACGTGCGTATATGTTGAAGAATATTTTAGATAATATGTCGATTTACATTGAAGATGATACGTTGATTGTTGGGAACCAAGCCTCTGATAATCGCTCTGCACCGATTTTTCCAGAGTATGCAATGGATTGGGTGATTGCTGAGCTAGATGAGTTTGAAAAACGTGACGGAGATGTTTTCTACATTACCGAGGAAACGAAACAACAATTAAGGGAAATTGCTCCATTTTGGGAACATAATACAACGGCAGAAAAAGGGTTAGCAGCTATTCCCGCAGCAAGCCGAGTATTCTATGATTTAGGAATTATTAAGGCAGAGGGGAATATCACTTCTGGCGATGCTCATATTGCAGTAAGCTATGAAAATCTTATCAATAAGGGACTTGTTTCCTATGAAGAAAGAACGAAGGAAGCGAAGGCAAAACTTGATTTAACACAGATAGAGAATTTGAAGAAGTTGTATTTTTACGATTCTATTTTAATTGTTATCGAGGCTGTGAGAAACTTTGCGGAAAGATATGCGGCTTTGGCAGAAGTAAAGGCGAATGAAACATCGGATAAGAAACGTTCGGAGGAATTGTTAGAGATTTCTCGGATATTGCGCAAGGTACCTTATCAACCGGCTACTACGTTTTATGAAGCAATACAGTCTATCTGGCTCATTCAACTAGTGTTGCAGATTGAATCAAACGGTCACTCTTTATCCTATGGACGTATGGATCAATACTTGAATCCGTTCTTGGAAAAAGATTTAGTTGCTGGGAAGATGACTGAGGAGCAGGCAGTTGAGCTGTTGACGAATCTTTGGGTGAAAACTTTAACAATTAATAAAATTAGAAGCTGGTCGCATACGCAATTTAGTGCGGGAAGTCCGCTTTACCAAAATGTAACAATTGGCGGGCAAACTGTGGATAAAAAAGATGCGGTCAATAAGCTTTCTTACTTGATTTTAAGAAGTGTGGCACAAACAAAATTACCACAACCGAATTTAACCGTTCGTTATCATGCGGGACTTTCTAATGAATTTATGCAGGAATGTGTCGAAGTAATCAAAATTGGCATTGGGATGCCAGCGTTTAACAATGATGAAATTATTATTCCGTCTTTCATTGAAAAAGGAGTGAAAGAGGAAGATGCTTATAATTATAGTGCGATTGGTTGTGTGGAAACTGCCGTTCCGGGCAAGTGGGGGTACCGCTGTACGGGGATGAGTTTTATTAATTTTCCTAAGACGCTATTGATTGCGATGAATGACGGGGTAGACCCTAAGTCTGGTATCAAATTAGTCGAAGGTATCGGGCACTTTAAAGAGATGAAATCTTTCGAGGAACTGGAAAAAGCTTGGGATCTCGTGATTCGTGATTTTACTCGTCATAGTGTCATTATTGAAAATAGTTGTGACATGGTGCTTGAAGAAGACGTGCCAGATATTTTATGCTCTACCTTGACCGAAGATTGTATCGGACGTGGGAAAACCATTAAAGAGGGCGGGGCAGTTTATGACTTCATCAGTGGTCTTCAGGTCGGTATTGCCAATTTAGCGGATTCTCTTGCGGCGATTAAAAAAGTCGTTTTTGAAGAAGAAAAGGTAACGCCAGAAGAGTTGTGGCGTGCCTTAATGACTGACTTTGCGGGTGAAAAGGGAGAAGCGATTCAGGAACTCCTTTTGTACGGAGCACCAAAATATGGCAATGATGATGATTATGTTGACCAATTAGTCGTTGATGCCTATGAAAGTTACATTGATGAAGTGAAGAAATACCCTAACACTCGTTTTGGTCGTGGGCCAATTGGGGGAACTCGTTATGCGGGAACGTCTTCAATTTCAGCAAATGTTGGGCAAGGAAAAGGCACAATGGCTACTCCAGATGGTAGAAATGCGACAACACCTTTAGCAGAGGGCTGCTCACCAACACATGCGATGGACAAGAAAGGCCCAACTGCAGTTTTGAAGAGCGTGTCTAAGCTACCAACGAAAGAAATTACCGGTGGTGTGTTGCTCAATCAAAAGATGAATCCACAAGTACTGCAAAAAGAAGAGGATAAATTAAAATTAATTATGCTACTCCGCACCTTCTTTAATCGGTTGCATGGGTACCATATTCAATACAATGTGGTTTCAAGAGAAACGTTGATAGATGCACAGCTTCATCCAGAAAAACACCGTGATTTAATTGTCCGTGTGGCAGGTTACTCAGCATTCTTCAATGTTCTTTCTAAAGCAACACAGGATGATATTATCGAAAGAACCGAACATGTATTGTAAGGAATAAAATTCAAAAGGCGTGAGTCCATTTTGTTCTACTCATGCTTTTTCTATAAAGGAAATTGCACAAATGTGCAGAAAATAAAAGATTGTGTAAAAGAGACTTATTATAAAAAGGTTTTCATAAAACTTAAAAGCAACAGGTCACAAAGGAAAAAACACACGATATAATGAAGTGAACGAAGAAAGAGAAGGGGAACGAGCATGGAATTTTTACTAGATACAGCAAATATTGATGAAATACAAAAATACACGGAGATGTTACCAATTTCAGGAGTAACGTCCAATCCCTCTATAGTAAAAAAAGAGGGAAAAGTTGATTTCTTTCAACACATGAAACGGATTCGTGAGATAATAGGGATAGATAAGACCCTACATGTACAAGTAGTTGCTGAGGACGTGGAAGGAATTTTAGCTGACGCACATACGATTCTTGAAAAGATTGACAGAGAGGTCTATGTCAAAATTCCAGTGACGGAAAACGGATTACAGGCGATGAAGCAATTGAAGAAAGAGGGCGTAAATATCACCGCCACGGCAGTTTATACAAAATTTCAAGCGTACCTAGCGATTGCTGCGGGGGCAAATTATGTTGCACCTTATTTTAATCGTATGGAAAATCAAAATATGAACCCCGTTGACCTAATTACAGAAGTAGCTAAAGAAATTGAACGGACAAGTGCTCAAACCAAAATTCTAGCCGCAAGCTTTAAGAATGTCGGACAGGTAAATACAGCACTAGAGGCTGGGGCGCAAGCATCAACAATGAGCGTGGATATTTTACAGCAGGCTCTTGGAATGCCATCCATTCAGCAAGCAGTAGACGTCTTTACACAGGATTGGGAAAGCATTTTTGGCGAGGGAACAACGATTACTCTTTTGAAATAGAACTGTTTATAAAATAAAGGAAGTTCCATAAGATTGGAGGAAGCGACGATGTTTATTATTTTTACTATTTTTGAGGACACGGTGACATATTGCTTGGTTTGTAAAACACTTGAACCAATTAAGACTGGTGAATTTCAGCGTTCGTCAGATAATGAACAGCTACATGAACAAATGGGACGTATTATTGAAGAATTTCGTCCTTATGATGTGCGAGCTTGTATTTGTGTCGCTTCTTTTCCAACAGTGGACGAGGTTTATTTTTGGAAGAAACACTATATGTTGATGAAAAGCTATTCTATCAGTGAAACGCTCCATGCCGCAAAACAGTGGGAAATTCAATCGAACCATAGTTATCCTGAAAAATGTTATTCTTCGATTGGGGCGCTTTATTTATTACTCACAATGATTCATGAAGAAATGTTTGAAACTAGAGTGACGGCTTATTGAAAAAGCAAGAGGGGTGAGAAAAATCAGTGAAAGAAGATAAAATGAAATTATTATCTCAAGTCGCTTATATGTATTTCGTAGAAGATAAGAGTCAGAGTGAAATTTCAGAACAGCTAGGAATTTATCGAACAACGATTAGTCGCATGTTAAAGGAAGCAAAGGAGAAACAAATTGTTGAGGTTAAGATTGCAAATTTTGACACCAAGGTCTATTCTTTAGAGCAGCGTTTTCGTGAACGCTTTGGTTTAAAATTTATCTCCATTGCGCCTGCTAACTCAGAAGATACCGAGCTAGAAAAAGACGAGCGTTTGGCAAAAGCTGGTGCAGCTTTTATGAAGCAACGAATCACCCCTCACTCGCTAGTCGGTGTCTCTTGGGGATCAACCCTTGCACGCACGATTTCCATGATTGAAAATAAGAAAAATACTCATTCCAACTTTGTGCCAGTGGTCGGTGGGCCAAGCTATATTAACACAAAATATCATGTGAACACTTTGGTTTACGAGTTGGCAAGAAAGTTTGGAGGAACCAGTCATTTTGTGAATGCAACGGTGGTTCAGGAAACAAAGGAGCTAAAAGAGGGGATTGTTCAATCCAAGTATTTTGCTGATTTGATTGGTTCCTGGAGCAAGCTTGATATAGCAATCGTTGGAATTGGTGGCAAGCTATCTAGTAAGGATAGTCAGTGGCGGGATTTATTAACCAAGAGTGATTACGAGGATTTGAAATTGTGTGAAGCGGTGGGTGATTGCTGTTGCCGATTCTTTGATGCAGATGGAAAAATCATAAAAAGCAGTTTGTATGAACGAACGATTGGGATAAATCTTGAGGATTTAAAACAAGTCCCAATATCAGTGGGAATTGCCAGAGCAAAGCCTAAAGCAATTCTAGCTATGCTCAAAAAGGGATATATTAATTCACTAATAACGGACGAGGAAACAGCACTCGAGATTCTTCGCTTAGCTAAGGATTCATATGTACAACACTATTTAGAGCTTTATCCAACAACATAAATGAAAACCGAACCTAATTTTTATTCTAGGTTCGGTTTTTAGGCTTATTCTAAAAATTGTGTATCGGTCATAGTCGTACTGTCAATTTTCCATTCACCATTTTCTTTGACGAAGGTATGGTCGGCTGTTGCGATATGGTTTCGATAGCTTTTTTTGCCTTTGTTAATAGCTTTTTGTTTTGCCTCCACCAACATATGCGTCTTATCCTCTTTTAAAACTTGAAAGGATTGTAAGGAATGCACCACAGTATATTCCTTGAAAAATTTATCCATTTCTTTTTTGGTTTCCGCTCGTTTGGCTTTCGTAAGTGTGTTTACATAGCGTTCACTATCTTTAGCGGTAGCGGCGGCGATATTTTCTTCAAGCACCTTTTTGACTTTTTTTTCTTCTGCGTTTAGTTCTGTTGTTTGTGCCTGTTTTTCATCCGCACTGGTGATGTTCAAGACATCCTCTGCTTTTTTATTGTAGTAAAGGGCAATCAGACCAATTGAAAGGACAACAAAGCCAAAGAGTACGAGTTTCTTTTTCATCTTGATTCTTCCTTTCTTTTCTAGTATTCCACCCGATTTTCTTTTCGGAAATTTCCGGGTGTTTGCCCAGTCATTGTTTTGAACTTTCTGGTAAAGTTAGAAACGTCGTAATATCCAGCATTTTGGATAATTTCTTTGATGGGTTTATTTGTTTCAATTAATGCTTGTTTGACTGCTTCTAGGCGTAGATTTTGAATGTATTTAGAAAAAGTCACGCCTGTTTGTTCCTTAATCGTCCGACTCATATAAGAAAGTGAGCAGGTGAAGTGCGCCGCCAGTTCATCTAAAGAAAAATTGTTTCGAGTATAGTTTTGATGAATGTAGTGGATAATTTCATCATTGACTTTTTCTTTCTGTTCTTCGTTTGATTCTTCAAAATATCTCGCAATTTTTAAAGATAGCTGTAAAATCAGATCAAAGCTTTCCCTATCAGTCAGTACGGATCTAAAGAAATGATTGTCTAAATGAATCTCTATTCCCTCTTCATTCATCACAAATAGTAGCTGATTAAAAATATTATAGAGATAGGCACGTTTAAAAGGAGTGGTTAATTTTTGAATTTTAATCTGTTCAAACAATTCTTTAAGTAACGATTCGATAGTCGTTGTCGCTCCAGAACGCACAGCTTGAAGTAGTTTTAATATTAAGTTTTCTTGGAAATTCACTTTCACTGGATCGACCACTTTTTCTTGCTCAAAAACAGTTGGCGCATGCAGGAGCAGTGTTGGCCGGTAGTTCTTCTCTTTTTCAGATAAAGCGGTCATATAACTTCTATCTACTTGATTAATCACAGAAACGACTTCCCCAAAATAGATGGGTACGTTTGTTGCGGTAATCGTTTGAACAAACGCCTGCATGGTTTCCCTGATAGTTTGACTTATTTCAGTTGTTTCATTTTTACTCTTAATTTGGACAATGAAGACAATTGTTTCAGAAAAAGGCATTTCGACAAAATTCACTCGATAATGCTTATCGTTGATTGGTAAATAATCGACCAAAACAGACTTGATTTTCATGTTTTTCAGTGGGTCACTTGCAAACTTAGTAGATAGAACGCCAATCATATAAGAATTTCCGGGCGAGAAATGTTCTCCGTATTTTTCCATTTCTGTTTCAATGATTGTGAGGTCTTGCAGAGAACCGTTTAACAGGAGTTGCCAAAATTTCTGAATTTCCACCTGTTGAAGAACCACTTTTTCGTAAGCCAACTGCTCCGTCTGATGAACCAAGTAATCGCCAATATTTTCAAGAAAAGGTTGATTTTCATGAAGTTGAATCTCTTGCGTACTCACCACTTTTCGATACAAAGAGTTGAGCTTAGCAATCGGTTCGTATTGTTTATAGCTAATCATCATTACAATTATCACGCCGATAACTAAGAAAATTAGTAGAGAAATCAAAATCGTCCAGACAATTCTTTCAATTAAAGGATTGAGTACGTTTTTGTTAATCAAAGAATAAGTCACTAAATCTGTATCGGGGACTTGTTGTCTATGGAAAAAATATTCCTCATTATTCAAAGATAGCGTGGAGATGTGCTCAGAAGATTTTTCATAAATAACTTGGAATTTCGCATTGCTGTCCGTTCCCGTTAAGAGCTGTCCGTTTTGAAAAAGGAAAATATTTTGTTTGCTTTCTGCCACATTTAGCTCTAGCTGTTCGGTGAGGTTCATCACTGGGATGACAAATAGCACCGTACCCAAGCGTTGTGCATTACTTCCGTTTATCGGTGTGAGAAAATACAGAAATTGCGGGTTCATTCCCTCTCGGTCGGGTAAAACTGTTGGTACGGTCATATTGTTCAGCGCCTGATTCAGCGTTTCACTTTTGATGGTCGCATTTGGATATTTATGCCGTAAAAAAGTTTCTGTCGTCATCGTACCGTAACTGCTTTGTAGCTGTGAAGATTGGTCGTAATGCAGAAAAATATCTGAGGTAATGCGATTGGCAATAGAATATCGTCTTAATTCTTGCTTTGCCTGTCCGGAAAAATCATTATTTTCAAGGAAAAATTGAGAAAGATTCGGATTTAAGGCAATTTCCTTTGCCGTTTCTTGAAGCTGTGTGAGTTCTGAACGAAGCTGTGAAGTCGCTAGGTCCAGAGAATTTGCATCTGTTGTTAAAATTTGTTTCTTCGCATTTGACGTCATCACAAGGAGTAAGCTTATTGACAAGACAACAAAGGGCAAAGAAAAGACCAAGATATGTGATTTGAAATATTTATTTTGTGTTTTTTGTAAGCTATTTAATAGAAAATGTTTCAATTTTATCAGTCCTATACTTTTTTTGCATTTTCTTCGATTTTCGTCATTCCTTTGAAACTAAACCAAGCGATTGGCAAAAGAAGTAAAGGAATGGTAGCAACTAAACTAAGCAAAGGGAACAAGACAAAAACAACCGAAACCACAAAAATACCAAAAACCATAGCAACGGTATTGATTAAATTACTTAAAAATAGGTAGAAAGCCTGTTTGTAATAGTCTTTCATTTGTAGCTTATAACGAACAAAGCTTGGCAATAGATACGTCGAAACACCAAGAACTAATGCGGAACAAGCTATTAAAAAGCCATGTAATAAAGGATTAGCAATAAATTGGGCATTTACACGTAGATCTATCCATAAAATGAGGAGCACTAAAATTTGTGAACCCCCTAAAAGATTGCTTCCCTTGAAGGATTCCTTAGATTTTTTACGAAATTCCTTGAATGTAGGAAAATAAAGCTCTTTTTGTTGAAAGCTTTGGAACAGATAATAATAGACTGCCGAAGTAGCTGGCATGATTCCTGTAATCAAGCCCAAGGAAATAGAAGTTAGTATCCAGTAAAATTGTAATCGTAAAAAGAACAGGACACCCTCCCCAAATCGTACACTCATTTTCGTCATGTTTTTCATTTTATCCCCCACCCTCATATTTGTTTACTTACATAAGCTAATTTAGATAACAGACTTCTTTGTAAGCGTATACCTTATTTTATATAAAATTCGTGGTTGTGTCATTAGAAATCAGAAAGAAATGAATATTTTTTTGTATTCAATTAGCGCAAGCAGTGGTTTTTGCGTGCAAGAATTACACATTTCAACCCTTATTCTAAAAAAAATAAGGGTGAAACGATTGTTTTACCGATTTAACATATTCCGAATTAAAGAACATATTGTCGAGACGAATTTCTCAGTATATGATTAACTCATCGTATGAAAACGATTACAATTATTTTATCAAAAGAAGGAGGGCATACATTTGATTTCGATAGGAAATATCAAAAAAGATACGCAAGCGTATTCGGAAGCAACACCTATCAATAAGAAGAAAGTGACCTGGAAAAAAATAAAGAATAGTAGACAACTTTATTTATTTGTTTTACCAGCCTTTCTATTCTTCTTAATCTTTGCGTATCAGCCAATGTACGGAGTAATTATTGCTTTTAAGGATTATGTTCCGTCACTTGGTATCTGGGATAGTCCGTGGGTAGGAATGAAACATTTTCAACGATTTTTTGATTCTTACTATTTCTGGGACTTGTTGAAGAATACATTAGGGATTAGCGTTTATTCTTTAATTGTCGGTTTTCCATTGCCAATTATTTTAGCCTTGGCGTTAAATGAAATGAAGGACGGATTAGGAAAGAAATTTGCTCAAACAGTCACTTATGCACCAAACTTTATTTCTGTGGTAGTTATTGGTGGGATGTTGATTGCCTTTTTATCACCATCAACAGGGATTATCAATCACCTATTAGAATTTTTTGGACTACAACGGATTCCGTTTATGACGGATCCCAAATGGTTTAAAACGATTTATGTATTGAGTGGTGTTTGGCAGGGAACTGGTTGGGGATCCGTGATTTATCTTGCAGCACTATCGGGGGTTGATACCCAGCTTCATGAAGCGGCAACTATTGACGGGGCATCTCGTCTGCAACGTGTTTGGTATATTAACTTACCAACGATTGTACCAACTATGGTAATTTTACTCATCATGAATGTTGGTAGCTTGATGAATATGGGCTATGAAAAGATTTTACTTCTGCAAAATCCACTGAATATGGAAAGCTCGAATGTTATCGCAACATTTGTCTACAAGCAAGGGCTACTTGACGCACAATACAGTTATGCAGCGGCAGTTGGTTTATTCAATTCATTAATTAATGCGGTTCTGTTATTGACCGTCAACAAAATCACTCAAAAATTAAGTGATAACAGCTTGTGGTAGAAGTTATTTCACTTGGTGAGAAAGGAGTAGAATATGCTGAATACGAAAACAGTCAGGGAGTCTAAAGGAGACAAGATTTTTAAATATTGTGTCTATCTCTTCGTTTTTCTGGCGACTATCGTTGTTTTATATCCGTTAATTTATATTATCAGTGCATCCGTTAGCTCTCCACAATTTGTGAACTCTGGGGAAATGTGGCTGCTACCTAAGGGAATTACTTGGGAAGGGTACAAAACAATTTTTGAAAATAAAGAAATATGGACTGGCTACAAGAACACAATCATTTATACTGGATTAGGGACATTTGTGAACTTAGCAGTTACCTTACCGTGTGCTTATGCGCTTAGTCGTCCGGATTTTTATGGAAAGAAATTTTTCATGAATTTCATGTTAGTTACTATGTTTATCAGTGGGGGGTTAATTCCTTCTTACTTATTAGTTAAAAATTTACACATGTTAGATACGATTTGGGCAATGATTATCCCAAATGCTGCCTCAGTCTATAACATTGTCGTCACACGTTCGTTCTTTGAAACAACCATTCCACGTGAAATGGAAGAAGCAGCAGCGATTGACGGTTGCTCCGATTTCAGATTATTTTTCAAAATCGTCTTACCGCTATCCATGCCGATTATTGCGGTAATGGGCTTGTTTTACGGAGTAGGTCATTGGAACAGTTATTTTAATGCATTGGTTTATTTATCTGAAAAATCTATGTATCCATTACAAATGGTTTTACGGGAAATTCTTGTGTTACAAGATTTATCTTCTAATCAGATGACTAGCTCAAGTATGGCGGATATGCTGTTCAGTAAGCAACAATTAGTTCAAGTCATTAAATACGGGGTAATGTTGGTTTCTACTTTACCAATTATCGTAGTTTATCCATTCTTGCAACGTTATTTTGTGAAAGGTGTTATGGTTGGTTCCTTAAAGGGCTAATCAGAAATGTTTTAGATAATGGAGTAGGGCACAAGGAGTAAATTTCTAACGAATTCTTTTAGCCCTGTAAATGAGAGGAGAAAAAAAGAAATGAAGAGAAACAAATTGGCGTTAGTTTGCGGTGCAGTATTGTTAAGTTTAACTTTAGCGGGCTGTGGTGGGAGCACAAAGGGAGCAGATACTTCCAAGAAAGCAGATGTAGAAGTATCAAAAACAGATTTTCCGATTGTGGATAAGAAATTGAAAATGACAATGCTTGCTCCGGGAGCAGGGATGGCAGAATGGAAAGATATGCCAACGTTAAACGAATATGCAAAGAAAACAAATATTGAATTTTCTTACACGACACCACCACTTTCAGATTTTGTAACGAAGTTGAACTTAGCTTTTGCTTCCGGTGAAATTCCAGACGTGATTTTTGGTGCAGGAAGTAATTTCCTTACTCGTGGGCAAGAAGTTGATTACGGGGAACAAGGAATTTTATTGCCTTTAGAAGATTTAATTGACGACTATGCGCCAAACTTCAAAAAAGTTTTAGAAAAGAATCCAGAAATTAAGAAATCTATTACAACTCCAGACGGACATATCTATTCCTTACCAATGGTTTCGATTTCTGATAATGCGGTTTGGATATCAGGACCAATTTGGTATAACGGTAGTTGGCTAGAAAAATTAGATGTGAAAGAATTGCCAAAAACAACGGATGAATTTTACGCTTTATTAAAACGTTTCCGTGACGAAGATCCAAATGGAAATGGGAAGAAAGATGAAATTCCATTGACAGATGTTTCGATGAAATCAGCAAGACCATGGTTAATGGGTGCCTTCGGAGTTCTAGCACAAGGGGTACAAGAACGTGACGATAAAGTAGAATATATGCCAATTTCTAAAGAATACAAAGCGTATCTAACGTATATGAATAAATTGTATTCAGAAAAATTACTTGACCCAGAAGTTTACTCACAAGCGGATGAACAAAAGAAAGCGAAAGGAAATGACAACCGTGTCGGCGTTTTCCCTGACTGGTTTAGCTTCTTTACGACAGGTCAAAATGAAGACCAAGCGATTTCTAATCCAATGTGGCAACCAATCTCTTCTCCAGAATCACCAAAAGCAGTGACACCAGCAAGTCCACAATTATCAACAGGTGCCTTTGCAATTACGAAAAACAATCCATCTCCAGAAGCAGCAATGCGCTGGGTAGATTACTTCTATTCTGAAGAAGGCTATGCGTACCTAAACCAAGGCCCAGAAGGCTATCTATGGAAATATGCAAAAGATGCAAATGGTAAAAAAGTGAAAGTCATTAATGATGGTATTGACCAAGATAAAATGGAAGATGAACGTGGAAAAATCACGCCAGATTATGGGATTGTAACGCCAGAATTAAATTCAACCCTACCAAACATTAAGAAAAAAGCGGATGATTCTGAATTTTCACCATTCCAAGACTTCATTCGTGATGAAACAGCGAACAAATTAGAACCTGCTGGAAAAATAGCGTTCCCAGTCGCTTATCTATCAAAAGAAGAACAAGACAAAGTGAATGCGACAGCTACTGATTTAACAACTTATGTCGAACAAATGGAAGCAAAATTCATCACAGGTGTGGAAAGCTTCGATAATTGGGATAAATATGTGAAAACAATTGAAGGCATGAATGTAAAAGAATATGTAAAAACATATCAAACTGTTTATGACCGTTGGAAAAAACAATAAGAATTAAACTGGGATGTTGAGTGGCGAAGTTCTCGCTACTCAACTCTCTATAATGGGAGGAAATAAAATGGTAGAAACACTTCAGGAAAATTGGAAACAAGCAGAACGTGGCGTTTTAGTTGATGCGGGACGTAAGTTTTGGTCAAAAGAAAAGCTTCTTACATTAATAGATGAAATGAGTGTGCAATCATTTAATCGGTTACAATTTCATTTTAGTGATAACGAAGGTATGCGCGTGGAGTGTAAGGCGTTTCCAGAGATTACTTCAGAAGAACACTTAACGCAAGAGGAAGTGAAAGAAATTCTTTCTTATGCTAAAAGTCATGGAATCGAAATTATTCCAGAATTTGATATTCCGGGTCACTTGAAGCAAGTGTTAGCTCATCATTTGGAGTGGTGTCTGGAGATGAAAACGGACACAGGAGAAATGACTCCGCTAACTTCAGCATTAGATATTACAAATAGAGAAGCAGTGGCATTTATCAGCGCGATTCTTGAGGAGTATATGACTTTGTTTGAAGAATGTTCGGTCTTCCACCTTGGTGCAGATGAATTTATTGATTTTGATGAGCTTGAAAAATATCCAAGTTTAGGGGAAGAGGCAAAACGAAGATTTGGAGAAAAGGCCCACCCGCTGGATTGCTATATTGATTTTGTCAATCAAATGAGTGCTAAAGTGAAAAAACGTGGCTTTATCACACGTGTTTGGAATGACGGCTTTTTACGATTAAATGCTGATACAACTGTCCCACTCGATAAAGAATTAGAAATTTGCTACTGGACACGTTGGGATAAATTTATGGCGCCTGTTTCTACTTGGTTAGAAAACGGCTACCGTTTAGTAAACTTTAACGACAATTATTTCTATTATGTTTTAGGAAATTCCTCTTATGCGTTTCCAACAGCAGAACGTATTCACAAGGAATGGGAAATAAATGAGTTTTCTGCAAAACAAATCGTTAGTGAGGAAGAAATGTCACAAGTTATCGGCACTTACCTTTCTATCTGGGCGGATAAACCAGACTTACAAACTTGCGATGAAATCTTAGCCGCTCTTCCACCAATATTGGAAAGTATCGCACAAAAAGAACGTAAGGAGAAAGTAGCAAATGGCTATTAGTCCAATCACTCAAGAATTTATGGAAGAAATCGTCCAAAAATGTGGAAGAGAGAAGGCACATTGGGCGAAAATCTTTACCAATTGTTTTACTAACACGTTAGAAACAACCGTCAAAGCATTGCCAGATCATACGACTTATGTCTTAACCGGCGATATTCCAGCAATGTGGTTGCGTGATTCGGTGGCACAGGTTCGCCCTTATCTAGTTTTAGCGGATAAGGATGAAAGCATTCGTCAGATGATTTTAGGATTGGTAGAACGCCAATTTCAATTTATTCTCATTGACCCTTATGCCAACGCTTTTAATGAAAAAGCAAATGGTGCGGGCTATCAAACGGATAATACAAAGATGAATGATTGGATTTGGGAACGCAAATATGAGATTGATTCTCTCTGCTACCCAGTTCAACTAGCCTATCTTTTGTATCTACAAACAGGGGAAACGAGCCAGTTTAATCATACCTTTGTACAAGCAGTAGATAGTATCATGAAAGTTTGGACGACAGAGCTTGACCATTGCAATTCAACCTATCTTTTTACACGGGATACTTGGAGAAAAGAAGATACCTTAGTAAATGACGGCTTTGGTCCAGAATTTAAACGGACAGGAATGACTTGGTCAGGTTTTCGTCCAAGTGATGATGCGTGTATTTATAGCTATCTCGTTCCTTCAAATATGTTTGCGGTCGTTGTATTAGGTTATTTAGAAGATATTTTTGAAAATATTTTAAACGATAGAAGTCGCTATATTGCCGCAAGAATTTTGAAAACGACGATTCAAAAAGGAATTGACGATTACGCTCTTGTAAAAAATGCCGAGGAGCAAGAAATTTTTGCTTATGAGGTGGACGGTTTAGGTAACGCCAGCATTATGGATGATGCAAACGTTCCAAGCTTACTGTCTGCAGCTTATCTTGGGTATTGTGATAAGGAAGATACCACCTATCTTGCCACTCGTCAAATAATTTTAAGTAAAGAAAATCCTTATTATTATGAGGGAAAAGCTGCCAAGGGAATAGGAAGTAGTCACACACCAGAAAATTCTATTTGGCCGATTGCTCTAGCTATGGAGGGCTTAACTGCTACAGATAAGGAAATGAAAAAAGAAATATTAGATACTTTAGCTAAAACAGATGCGGGAACATTTGCGATGCACGAAGGGTTTAATGTAGATAATCCAGATGATTACACACGAGAATGGTTTTCTTGGGCAAACATGATGTTTTGTGAATTGCTTATGGATTATTTTGATATTCGTATAAAAATTAATAAATAAAGGACAGGTAGCTTGATGAAAAAGAAAGTTTATATTATCTCTCATTCGCATTTAGACCGTGAGTGGTACATGCCTTTTGAACAGCATCATATGCGTGTAGTTGAGCTGTTTGATGAATTGCTTGATTCGTTTGAAAACGATCCGACTTTTCGCTATTTTCATTTAGATGGTCAGACGATTCCGCTAGATGATTACTTAGAAGTCAAGCCGGAGAATCGTGCAAAGGTTGAGAAATTCATCCGTGAGGGAAAACTTAAAATTGGACCTTTTTACATTTTACAAGATGATTTCCTGATTTCCTCTGAAGCCAATGTGCGAAATATGCTTGTCGGAATGAAAGAAAGTCAAAAGTATGGCACACCAGTGAAGCTGGGCTATTTTCCAGATACCTTTGGAAATATGGGGCAAACGCCTCAGCTCATGAAAAAAGCGGGATTAGATTCTGCCGCCTTTGGACGTGGGGTGAAACCAACAGGCTTTAATAATTCGATTGGAGAAGATTATTCCTCTCAATATTCTGAAATGTGGTGGAAAGGTTCCGATCAAACAGAAATTTTCGGCTTATTATTTGCAAACTGGTATTCTAATGGGAATGAAATTCCAAATGAAAAAGAGGCGGCACTCGCATTTTGGAAACAAAAATTAGCAGATGCTGAGAAATATGCCTCAACCAATCATCTATTAATGATGAACGGAGTGGATCATCAACCGTTACAAAAGGATGTGGGGCAAGCGATTGCTTTAGCAAACGAATTATTCCCAGATTATGAATTTATCCACAGTAATTTTGATGAGTATTTAACGGCGGTAAAAGCTGATTTACCGGAAAATTTAGGAACAGTGACCGGAGAGCTGACGAGTCAAGAAACGCCAGGGTGGTATACCTTAGCCAACACTGCATCGGCACGAATTTACTTGAAACAGGAGAACGTCCGTACACAAATGGCACTTGAGAATAAAGCGGAGCCACTTTCAGTCATGGCAAGTCAAGTCAGCGGAAGTTATCCACAAGATGAATTAGAATATGCGTGGAAGCTACTCATGCAAAATCATCCACATGATTCCATTTGTGGTTGCTCTGTGGACGAGGTTCATAGAGAAATGATGACACGTTTTGCAAAATCACGTGAAGTCGCAAAATTTATTCAAGAGGAAGCCTTAGAAACATTAGCAAAAGAAATCAATACCAGTGATTTTTCTGAAACGAGCTATCCATTTACGATTTATAATACATCTGGCGTGACGAAAACTGAAGTTGCCCAAGTCAAGATTGAACTAGAACGTGTTTTATTTGAGGGTGTTTATCCGGAAGAAGCTTATCATAAGTTAGAAGAGAGTGCTACTCCACAAATGCGCATTGTGGATAGTTATGGGAAAGAAATTTCCTTTATTGTGGATAACATATCCGTCGAGTTTAATTATGATTTACCGAAAGATGCGTTCCGTGTACCATACATGGCAAAATATGCTTATTTAACGGTTTATGTTGAAAATCTTGCGCCATTGAGCTGGAAAACTTATGCACTTGAGCTGGAAGAAGGTAAAACAACACACACCAGTTCTATGATAAAAGAACGTGGGCAGGTGTTAGAAAATGCTTTTGTGAAAGCGGAAATTACTAATAACGGCAGCTTAACAATTACAGATAAGAAAAATAAAAAGATTTACCCAAATTCATTGGTATTTGAAGATGTTGGGGATGTTGGAAATGAATATGTATTTAAAGAATCGATAGATAAGCGTAAAATTTACTCAACGAGCGCTCCATTTGAAGTAGAAGTAATCAAAGATACGGAATTTATGGCGAGTGTTAAGCTAACACACCACTTAGAACTTCCGGTTTCTTGCGATGAACAGCTACTTCTTGAACAACAAATGGTGAGAGATATTCGTGGACGTAAAGCTAAACGTTCCACTGAAACCTCTAGCTTTGAACTTTCTACTATTATTACACTGAAAAAAGATAGTAGTAGATTAAGTTTTGTTTCTAGCTTTAATAATACACAAAAAGATCATAGACTAAGAGTGCTATTCCCAACCAATCTAAAAACAGAGATTCATCAGGCAGAGTCGATTTTTGAAGTGGTAGAACGCTCGAACAATGTTAGCGATGTATGGGAAAATCCAACCAATCCACAACATCAACAAGCTTTTGTCAATATCAATGACGGTAAATTTGGGGTGACGGTCGGAAATATTGGTTTGAATGAATATGAAGTATTGCCAGAAACAGAGACTATTGCGGTTACATTGCTTCGTTCCGTGGGGGAAATGGGCGATTGGGGCTATTTTCCAACACCAGAGGCACAATGTTTAGGGGGAAACAGTGTGTACTATTCTTTTGAAGCACATGGAATAGAAGATTATTTTGAAAGTTTAAAACAAGCACGGGGCGCACAAATTGAACTTATTTCCAAACAGACAAAGATTCATGACGGGAAGTTAGACACCGAACATTCCTTTGTTTCATGGGAAAATGATACATTCGCTCTGACCGCTTTAAAACAAAGTGAAGAAAATACGGGGATTATTTTACGAGGCTATAACTTGGAGAATCAAAAAACTTCACCAATGAACGTGAAACTGGGTGAAAAAGCAGCACATGTTGTAGATTTACTAGAAAAAAACGGCGAAGAATTTTCAAATGAACTCACACCAGCTGAGATTTTGACGTTGAAATTTACCTAAAGGAAGTGTGTGTAATGAATGTAGAACAAATTGATGTGCGACATGGGACGGACAATCAGCCCGGTCGCTCACACGGAAATTGTTTACCATTAACAGGACTTCCTCACGGGATGAATTATTTTGCTCCTCAAACGCTTGGCAGTCGTGGGGCGTGGTGGTTTCATCCATTTGATTCCACCTTTGAGGGCTTTCGTCTCACGCATCAACCAAGTCCTTGGGTCGGAGATTTCACATATTTGTTAATGCAACCGTATAGTGGGGAGCTGACACATAAGAATATTTGGGGAGCGACTACTTCCTATGATAAAGAACGTTCTCAGTTTCACCCACATGAGTTGACGATTTTTTCTAATCGTTACGGGCTAGAATCGACACTTATTCCGTCGACCTATGGAGGGTGTTTGAAAATTAAGGGAGCTACTTCTAATCTAGGTTTACTTTTACAGCTTGCAGGAGAGCGGAAAATTCTTTCTGTTCACTCACAAAAGTTGACTGGTTGGGTTTCAAATTTTGTGGAATCTGAAGATTCACAGTTTAAAATGTACTTTTCTTTTTATAGCTCTGAAGAAATATTGAATACGCAGGAGCTAGAAAGTACAGAGGGGGAGACAATTTCACTAGATTTTGGGGAGAAGAAAGAAGTGAACGTGACCTTTGCGACTTCATTTATCAGTGCAGAACAAGCAGAGTTAAATTTAAGTCGTGAGTTGAAAAGTTCTTGGGAAGAAAAAAGACAAACAGCAAAACAATCGTGGGAAGAAATTTTCGCAAAGATTGAGCTGACCCATGCAAATCAACAAGAAGTCAGTATTTTTTACCATAATATGTATCGTGCCTTTCTATTCCCGATGAAATTTTATGAGTTGGACGAGAGAAAACGACCGATCCATTATCAAACGATGACGCAAAAGGTGATGCCGGGTGTTTATTATACGAATAATGGTTTTTGGGACACGAGTAAAACCGTTTATCCACTGTATTCACTAATTGCTGTGGATAAATTGGAGGAAATGTTAGAGGGCTTTCTCAATTGTTATCAGGAAACGGGTTATCTTCCGAAATGGTTATCTCCAGATGAACGGGGGATGATGCCAGGAACGCTGATTGATTCGGTGATTGCGGATGCGGCAGTGAAAGGAGTTCGTCTGGACTTGATGCCGAAGTTTTTAGAGGCGATGATTCACTCGGCAACCGTGCCAGCGGAAAATTCAAACTATGGTCGAGCGAGTACAAAGGAATATCAAGAGCTTGGCTATGTGCCTAATGAACTTCATGAATCGGTGAATCAAACGCAAGACAATGCGTATAGCGATTATTGTATTTCGCAAGTGGCTTTCGTTTTAGGAAAAGAAGAACTGGGGGAAAAATATCAGCAGCAATCACTCGGGTATCGCAAGCTGATTGATGTAGAAACTGGCTTGATGAAATCTCGAGATAAAAAGGGAAAACAAAAGGAGTCTTTTGATTCTCATGAATGGGGTGGCGACTACACCGAGGGGAGTGCTTGGCAAAATAGCCTGAATGCGTACCATGATATTGAAGGCTACATTCAGTGTATCGGTGGCAAAGAACGCTTTTTATCACTTCTTACAGAGCTTGCGAATCAAGCGCCTGTTTACAAGATTGGAAGCTATGGAACAGAGATTCATGAAATGACGGAAATGTATGCGCTCGACTTTGGACAGGTAGCAATTTCTAATCAACCAAGTTTTCACGTGCCTTACCTGTTTAACTATGTAAATGCCAGAGCAACGACACAAGTGATTCTTAAGCACTTGTGCCAAGTATTCACTAACGGAGTGGATGCCTACCCAGGAGATGAGGATAACGGAAGTCTGTCAAGCTGGTTTATTTTCTCAAGCTTAGGTTTTTATCCTGTGGTACCGGGAAGTGGCAACTATGAGTTAGGGATACCAATGTTTGATTCAGCTACAATTCATTTATCAAATGGAAAAGAGTTACTAATCAAGGCAACACCAAATAAGCGGCAACATCAATTTGTCGATAGATTGACTTGTCTTGGAGAAACATATAATTTACATGATATTTCTCATATGCAGCTATTAAAAGGTGGAGAATATCAATTTACATTGGGGATTGCCCCGCGTTTTTAATTGAAAGAAAAGGGGAGCTTTGTATGACACAAATAGTATTAGATAAAATTACTAAAAGATATGATAATAATTCAGAAAACTCTGTAACAGATTTTAATTTAAATGTGAAGGATAAAGAATTTATTGTTTTTGTTGGTCCTTCAGGCTGCGGGAAATCGACAACACTTCGCATGATTGCAGGTCTTGAAGATATTACCTCTGGCGACTTTTACATTGGGGATACACGAATGAATGATGTGGCACCAAAAGACCGCGATATTGCGATGGTTTTCCAAAACTATGCGCTTTATCCTCATATGACGGTGTTTGATAATATGGCGTTTGGCTTGAAATTAAGAAAATATCCAAAGGCAGATATTAAAGTGCGTGTAGATGAAGCTGCTGAAATTCTTGGATTAACAGAATATTTAGATCGAAAGCCAGCCAATCTTTCTGGTGGACAACGCCAACGTGTCGCTATGGGGCGTGCAATTGTACGAGATGCGAAAGTTTTCTTAATGGATGAACCGTTATCTAACTTAGATGCGAAATTGCGTGTGCAAATGCGTGCTGAAATTGCGAAAATTCACCGTCGTCTAGGTGCAACAACGATTTATGTCACACATGATCAAACGGAAGCAATGACTCTAGCAGATAGAATTGTTATCATGAAAGATGGAATTATCCAACAAATTGGCACGCCACAGGAGGTTTATAATCAACCTGTGAATACTTTTGTAGCTAGCTTTATTGGAAGTCCTGCGATGAATTTCTTCAAAGTGACTGTTGGTGAAAACGGCGTGTTGACAAATCATGAGGGTATTGATTTAAAAGCGACTCAAGGTCAATTTTCTATGTTGAAAAAATCCGGCTATATTGGTAAAGAAGTGATTATGGGGATTCGTCCTGAAAGTATCAAGAGTGAGCTAATCGCAATTGAAGCCAATCCAGATTCTATCGTAAATGCAGAAATTGTCGTGTCTGAATTATTGGGTGCGGAAACCATGCTTTATGCAAAAACAGGCAAAACAGAATTTGTTTCTCGGGTAGATGCGAGAGATTACTTCAAACCGGGCACAAGACTAGATTTAGCCTTTGAAATGAGTAAGGCACATTTCTTTGATGAGGAAACAACTGAAATCATTCAAAATAACTAAGTGTTGGAAAAAGTTGAAATTTATACTGAGGTCGCATGGGTTGTACTTAGACATTAGGAGGAAAAAGAATTGATAAAATTTCCAAAAGATTTTTTATGGGGAAGTGCAGCGAGCGCTCCGCAAACAGAGGGTGCAGCAGCTATGGGGGGGAAATCTCCATCCACTTGGGATAAGTGGTTTGAGCTGAATCCTGAATTATTTAATCAAAATCAAGGCCCAGAAATCACGAGCGACGTCTATCATCAGTATCGTGAAGATGTTAAGCGTATGAAAGAAATAGGCATGAACTCTTATCGGACATCTATTGCTTGGACACGCCTCTTACCTGATGGAAAGACTTTAAATGAAGAAGCTGTGCGTTTTTATCGAGATTACTTTACAGCAATGCTAGAAGAGGGCGTTGAGCCAATCATTAATCTTTTCCATTTTGATATGCCATGGTGGCTCATGGAACAGGGCGGTTGGGAGATTCGTGCCTCCGTGGAGCATTTTGCTTATTATGCAAAGGTGGCTTTTGAGCAGTTTGGTGACTTGGTGAAGCGTTGGACAACATTTAACGAGCCGTTAGTGCATATCGAGTGTGGGTATTTGCTCGGTTGTCATTATCCAGCGAAAAATGACTGGAGATTGATGGTGCAAGTAGGCTATCATACGTTAATGGCACACGTTCGAGCGGTCGAAGAATTTAGAAAATGTCAGATAGAACACGGGGAAATTGGGATTATTTTAAATGTTTCTCCAGCCTATGCTAGAAGTCAATCACCAGAAGATTTACTTGCAAAAGAAGTTTCAGATAATCGAAGTGTTTATAGCTTCTTAGACCCGTGTGTCTTGGGGACAGTGCCAGAAAAGCTTGTAGAGCTGTTAAAACAATTTGATTTACTCCCATTTGTAGAGGAAACAGATGAAAAACTGATTGCTGAAAATACAGTAGATTTTATTGGGCTGAACTACTATCAGCCAACCCGTGTGAAAGCACCTGATCACCCGCAAACACCACCACAAGGATTCAGAGATTTAGTTGCAGGCTATGATTGGCCCGAAAAGAAAATGAATCCGTATCGTGGTTGGGAAATTTACCCAGAAGCTCTTTATGACGTGGCTTTGATGATGAAAGAAAAATATCATAACATTCCTTGGTATGTTTCTGAAAACGGAATGGGTGTAGCGGATGAAGAAAGGTTTCTAACTGAAGAAGGGGAAATTCAAGACGATTATCGAATTGAGTTCATGAAGGAACACCTTGAACAGCTGCATAAAGGAATAGAAGCGGGAAGTAACTGCTTTGGTTATCACACATGGACATTTGTGGATTGTTGGAGTTGGCTCAATGGGTATCGCAATCGTTACGGTTTCTATCGAGTAGATATAGAAGATAATTGCAAACGTACCATGAAGTTAAGTGGAAAATGGTACAAACAGCTAAGCGAACAAAATGGATTTTAAGCAAAATAAAGACGTGGCGCATTTTACCACGTCTTTATTTATTGGAAAAATTATTTCGTTTTACCAGTAGAAGTTTTATTATCAAGGTCGGTGCGGACAATTAACACATCGCAAGGCGCTTGACGAATAACATATTCAGAAACAGAACCGACAAAAAGACGTTCTACTGCATTTAAACCAGTAGCTCCTAGCATGATTAGGTCGATATTTTGTTCTTTTGGAAATTGTTTAGCGATAATTGTCTTTGGAGAACCATATTCAATAATAGTAGAAACATTTGTTAATCCCGCTTCTTTTGCTTGAACAACGTAAGCATCAAGTGTTTGTTGAGCCAGTGCATTTGCTTGTTCTGCTAACACTCCGTCAAAGGAAGAAACAGTTTGAAAGGCACGTGTATCAATGACATGAGCCAAAACTAATTCACCATCATTACGCATTGTAACATTTACTGCCTTCTTAAAAGCAGCTTCTGCTTCCTTAGAACCGTCGATAGCGACCATAACTTTTTTGTATTGTTGTAACATAATTACCACCCCAATAATCAATTATTTTTGTTCCTACCTTAATTTTATTCCTTTTTAGCAAAAAAAGGAAATATTTCAAAAAAATATTTTTACGAAAGATAAAGAGAAGATATAGCGTAAAACAAAGAATATCGTTTAATATACGAATAAAAAAATATCATAATTTTAAATTTAAGATTAATATACGAACAATAGTCGGATTTCAGAGAAGCGTAAAAATATTTCTGAAAAAAAGTCGCATAAAAATCCTTGCAAAAAGTGCGCAGACTTGGTATATTATTTCTTGTCGTTACGAACGAATGAGTTTCAAACGACAAAAACATTTTAAAAATATCAAACGTTTCAGTTGACAACAAGCCAGCGAGATGATATGATACAAAAGTTGATGCGAGAGGTTAATAAATAACTCAAACGACAACACAAGTAGACCTTTGAAAACTGAACAAAGTAAGACAAACCAAATG
>JAISJD010000013.1 GCA_031261705.1 Lactobacillales bacterium | reverse complement strand
GCTAGCTTTGTAGAAACCGATAAATTAATATTTCTTTTTGACATACCAAAAAACTCCCATCATTCGTAGAATAGAAATTTTTGTTTTTTCTATTGTCTACTATGATGGGAGCTTATCATATGTTCAAAGTCTTTTTCATTATTCTTATTTAGAAGATTTAGTTGATGATGAAGATGAAGTTGTAGCACCTGTAAATGTAGATAATACATTATCGAATGCTTTGTCTTCAATTTTCACATTAGCTTTTTTCAATTCTTCGCCAATTGTCTTTGTTTGGAAAGTTTGGTCAGCTAACATTGTTTCTTCGGCAATCTTTTTAAGCTTGTCTTTGTATTTATCCATGCTGTTGCCTTTTGTTTGTGCCTTATCCATTTTCACAATATAGTAGTTTGTTGAATAAGTTGATGGGTCAGTGACAGTGATGACGTCAGAGATTTCGCCATTTTTAAGTTTAAATGCAGCAGTTTTCACTTCATCTGGAACGGTGGTAGAAGTAGAGTCAAATTTGATTTCTCCACCTTTACTCTTAGTTGCTGTGTCTGTTGATTTTTCTTTAGCAATTTTTGCAAAGTCAGCATCAGGAGCTTTTACTTCTTCTAAAACTTTTTTCGCATCGTCTTCAGAGCTTGCAGTAATGATTGAAGCAGTTACTTCTGGATTAAATGTTTTCCATGCTTCTTTTAAGTTTGCATCCGTTACTTTTACATGAGCTTTCAATCCTGCTTGAACAGCCAATTGTTGTTTGATGTAATCTTTGAATGTGGCAGTTGTGTAACCATATGTTTTTAATTGAGTAGCAAAAGTATCGCCATATTGTTTTTTCGCTTCATCAAACTTCTTATCCACTTCTTTAGTAGACACTTTATCTCCATAAGCTTCTTCAAAAACTTTAGAAATAATCATTGATTGAACGATTTGTTGATTGGTTTGGTTTGTTTTTGCTTGGTTGTAGAAATCTTCTACGCTGATTGTTGCACCTTTCATAGTTGCAATGTTTTTATTTCCTGAACCGCACGCTGCTAAAGTAAAAATTGCTAAAGCACTTGCAGCACCTAAAATGATTTTGTTTTTTTTCATTGAATTAAGCACTCCTATAATTTAATTAGTTCTACTACAAACTCTGTAAGTTTGCCACATTTCTTATCTTACCACAAATTTTTGAGTTAGTAATAGAATGAGCATATATTTCACATTTTTTTCACACTTTCAAGGAATATTGTAAAACAATTCTTTAAAATTAAGAAAATAACTCCCATACGTAGATAGGAGTTATTTTCTAAGTCTAGTTATATAGGTATGTAAACTCTTCCTGCTTGTTCTCCTGTTTTTTGAACCAGAAGAGCTCTGGATGACCACTTAAAGTATGTACGCCGTCAATTTTAAAATGTTCTAAGTTTTGTTTCGTCAAAGTCAGCCAAACGTGAGCGAGTAATTTTTTTTCGTTCACCTCTTCAGATTTTGTCACTCTTATGTAATCTTTGATAAATTGTTCTTTATTGGCAATCATTTTATCACCTCACTTACCAATTTGTTATGTAATTATAAAAATATTCCTGTTAAATACCTTTATATATCCATTGTAAGTGGCGGTAATTAAATAGTCAATATTATTTAATAAGAAAAAAGCTGAAGCAAAAAAGCTCCAACTTTTAAATAGATGTTATTTATCTTTCTGTGGTAATTCTTTTTCAATTTTTTCTAGCTGTTCTTGTAATTGACTAATTCGAGGTTCCACTTGAAATTGAAAGTCTGTAATATCTTTTTCAATTCCTTGAATAGCTGGAGCTAGTAAATTTTCAAGTCCATCTCTAACTTCATTTGCAGCTGCTTTGATATTTTGAACACTTTCAGAGATTTGTTCTGCATTGTCTAGGGTATCTTCGATTTGATTGCGGAGATTCTCACGCATCTGACTTCCTTTTCTTGGTGCGAAGAGTAAGCCACCAGACGCTCCAATGAGTGAACCGAAGAGTAATCCCTTAGTAAAATTTTTCAAACTCATTCGTTAATCACCTCTCTGCTGATTTTTTCAGCAATTTCAGCAAGACTTTCGCCGTCATACATGTTTGAGTGATTGCCAAAGTGCATAGAAAAGTCGTCCTCTTTAGAATAGCGAGGAATTAAGTGAACATGCGAATGGAAAACAGATTGATAGGCAACTTCACGATTATTATTTACCACGTTCATTCCCTCAACCTCAGGGAAGGCTTTTTCAATCGCACGTGCAATCTTTGGTACGCGAGCAAATACGTCTGCTGCCAATTTTTCATCATATTCAAAAATATCTGTTACATGCTTTTTAGGAATAACGAGCGTATGTCCTTTTGTCACTTGCGTTAAGTCAAGAAAAGCATACACTTCATCATCTTCATAAACTTTTGAGCTTGGAATTAAATGTGAAGCTATTTTACAAAAAATACAATCTGTCATAAAAAAATCCCTCATTTCACAATTTTTCTTACTTTAACTTTACCATATTTTTAGTCATAGATGTATAAAGTTGAGTTAAAATTCGTTATAATAAAAGAAGGAGAATAAAAAGGAACTTTGTAATGAAATGGAGCATAAAATAAATGAGTTTACAGATTGAAAATTTAACAGGTGGCTACGGCCATATTCCTGTCTTAAAGGATATTAGTTTTTCCGTTGCCTCTGGTGAGTTAGTCGGCTTAATCGGGCTAAATGGAGCTGGGAAAAGTACAACCATTAAAGAAATTATTGGCTTATTAACCCTGCAAAAGGGAAAGATTGCAATTGACGGAGAGACACTTCAAGCGCAACCTGAAAGCTACCGCAAGAAGATTGGCTATATCCCAGAAACACCCTCCTTATATGAGGAATTAACTTTGCGTGAACATATTGAAGTGACAGCAATGGCCTATGATATTCCGCAAGAGGTGGCTTTTAAAAGAGCCGAGAAATTATTGAAAACTTTTCGTTTAGAAAATAAGCTAGATTGGTTCCCTGCTAATTTTTCAAAGGGAATGAAGCAGAAGGTGATGGTTTTATGTGCGTTTTTGATTGAACCAAGCCTATATATTATTGATGAACCCTTTTTAGGACTTGACCCACTAGCTATTCATGCCCTCTTAGAGCTAATGCAAGAGATGAAAAAAGAGGGTGCTGCAATTCTTATGTCCACTCACATTTTAGCCACTGCGGAACGTTATTGTGACCGTTTTGTCGTACTTCATGAGGGAAAAATTCGGGCGATTGGGACGATTGAGGAGCTGCGGACAGAGTTTGATATGCCGGGTAGCTCTTTAGATGATATATACATCGCCTTAACAAAAGAAGTCGAGGTGGGGTAAATGATGCGTGAGTTTTATAAAAAACGCTCAAGTAAGCACCTAACAAGAATGATGAAATACATGCGCTATGTGTTTAATGACCACTTTGTCTTAGTTTGTCTTTTTCTTTTAGGGGGCGTTGGGTTTTATTACTCTCAATTAGTCAAGACATTACCAGAGAATTTCTTCTGGGGAAAAGTGGCCGCTCTACTTGTTTTTATTGGAATGATTCAAGTTGGGAAATTAGCAACGCTTTCGGAAAATGCGGACATGGTTTTTCTTTTGCCGAAAGAAAAGCAAATGCTTGATTATTTAAAGGGAGCTTTTTATCATTCGTTACTGTTGCCTTTTGTCGCCTGCTTTCTCATTGCAGGGTTTCTCATGCCGCTCATTGTTGTGTCTACTGGCAACTCGTTTACAAGCTTTTTTGCCTATGTTCTTTTACTATTTATTTTTAAATGGATAGATTTAGAATTGAAATTACAGCGCATTTATCAAAATAATGAAGCATTTGTTAAAAAGTATTTTACGATAAATTTAGTTGTTGCGTTTATTCTGTTTGCTTTAAGTTTGTGGGTGACGCCTTTTGTAGTAGTGCTTGGGGCTATTTGGTGGATGGTACTTGGGCGAGTATTGAATCATCGTTTGAATCAGGAACCGCTGGATTGGGAGAAAATGGTGGCTACGGAGCGTGCGAGAATGCACCGTATTTATCAATTTATCGCCTTGTTTACGGATGTACCAGAAATTACAAGTAGCGTAAAGCGTCGGAAATGGCTCGACGGATTGTTGAAAAAAATTCAAACTACTTCAAAAAACACGTATTTCTATCTCTTTTCTCGGGGCTTTTTACGTGGAACGGAATATAGCGGGTTAGTCATTCGACTGGTCGTCGTCGGTGGATTAGTATTATTTTTCTTGAAAGAAAATTGGATTGCTGCAGGGGTGGCGCTATTATTCACTTATTTGATAGGGTTCCAGCTGATTCCTATGTATACGCAATTTGATTATATGGTGATGACACGACTTTATCCTGTACAATCTGGAAATAAACGTGCCTCAGTACAAAAACTAGTGGGAATGATTTTAATTGTCGTGGCTATTATTTTTGGGATTATCACATTGATTACTTTGTCAGACAAGATTTTTGGTTTATTTGTTGTCGTTGGTTTATTTGTTGAAGCCTTTTTGTTCAATCGCTTTTATTTACCAAATCGGTTGAAAAAAATGGAAAAATAAGCCTCTTTTCCTTAAACTTAGATGAGAGAGAAAGGGTAACGGTTGACGATGATATTTTCAGGGTGATACAATAGAGAATGCTTTATACAGACTTTATAAGGCAATCTTCAAGAAAGAGGGGGAAGCAATGGAGTTTCAGCTAGACAGAGAATGGCGCTTGCGTCCAATTCAAGGCGATACGGGTCAAGCTTTTCTGGGTATGCGTGAACAAGAACGTGTGTTCATCAAACGAAATACTTCTCCATTATTAGTCGCTCTTTCGCGTGAAGGAATTACGCCGAAACTTGTCTGGACAAGAAGAATGGGAAATGGTGACACGATTACCGCTCAAGAATGGTTAGAAGGCTGTGTCCTCAGACCTGAAGAAGTCGGGAATAATCGAAATGTTGTCCGAATCCTTTACCGTCTCCACCATTCAGATATGTTAGTGGATATGATGAATAAAATTGGTGGAAAGAGTATTTCCCCACGTGAAATGATAGAAATGTATAAAAAGAATTTACCAGAAGGTTTAGAAAAAAATCATTATTTAGCTCGGGTGGCAGACTATTTAGAGAAGAATTTACCAGCTTTTTCTTCCAATAATTATTGTGTAGTCCATGGAGATGTGAATTATAAAAACTGGATTGGCTCGGAGGACTATTTGTATTTAGTCGATTGGGACTCTGTTCGTTTAGGGGATCCTGCGCTAGATTTAGGCAATCTCTTAGGGCATTATGTTCCGCTTGAGGAGTGGAATAATTGGTTGGTGTCTTACGGTTTAAAGCCGACCAATACGACACTTGAACGTATTACATGGTATGCGGCGATGAGCTTTTTAAATGAAATTGACCGTCAGTTTCGTAAACAAGATTATAAACGAATGAATAACGAAATTTTATTGCTGAAACAAACATTCAAATATTAACAACTAAAGATGACTGGGAGAACTCTCAGCCTCTTTGTTTTGTAGGAAGAGGAAAGACATGCGTGTAAGAAAAAGAAAAGGGTCAGATGAATATATTGCAGAAAATCCACAATGGGTGGTGACAGAGCCAACCACATGGCGTGGGAAATGGCATGAACGTTTTGGAAACGATCATCCGATTCATATTGAGGTAGGTTCAGGAAAAGGAAGATTTATCACTGAAATGGCTAAGCTACACCCTGAAATTAATTATATTGGGATTGATATTCAACTTAGCGTATTGTCTTATGCGCTTGATCGAGTGATTGAGGCAGATATACCTAATGTGCAATTACTTCGTGTAGACGGAAGCGAGCTGACGAATTATTTTGCTGACCATGAAGTAGATTTAATGTATCTGAATTTCTCTGACCCATGGCCGAAATCTCGTCATGAAAAACGTCGTCTGACTTATAAAACTTTCCTTGCAACCTATGAACAAATTTTGGTTCTAAATGGGGAAATTCATTTTAAGACGGACAATCAAGGCTTGTTTGAATATTCGTTAGCTAGTTTTTCTCAATATGGTATGGAAATTGAAAAGGTTTGGTTAGATTTACACACGAGTAGCTATGAAGGAAATGTGATGACAGAATATGAGGAAAAATTCTCGAATAAGGGGCAACGCATTTACCGAGTAGAAGCAAGATTTAAAGCAAAATAGATAAAAAATAGGTTATGAGTTATGCCAGCTCATAGCCTATTGTAGTTAATTTAATAGTTGAAAGTTTTTAAGTTCTTGTTTGTCTAGTTTTAAATGATGAACGTTTTTAGAGGGAGCAACCATTGAGCTTTGTTGAGAAAAGAATCTTCGGATGTTTTCTGGAATATCTTCTTCAATAATCATGCCGTCTTCATCTCCATAGAAGTTGAAAACAACTGCTGAAGGCAAGGTAACTACACCCATTTCATGCCCAATTTGTTGGTCTGAGGCAAAGGATTTTTTTACTAGTTCAGACTGTCTATCTTCTATAAACATTTCAATATCTGCACCAATTGTACGTACAATTTCAAGCACTAAGTTCTTAGAGTATTCTTGTTTGTCAACAGTGACAGCTTTTTGGATAGCAAATAAAAATTCACGTCCTTTTTTTCGCCCTTGTAATTGCATTGCTTTTAAATCAAGAGCAGCGGAATAACTCGTCTCAAAGAAATGATTTCTCTTTTCAAGGTCTGAGTGTGAGATGCCCAACCGAGTAAGGCAGGCGTTTACTGACTTCATATTTACAATCGGAATAAAGCGGAAATGAAACCGCTTGTTTTGACCGTTTGCCATCTCCATGATTGCTTTTTCTGCACTGAAGCAAAGTCCACCGAGAGGGTTCACAAACAAATAAATCTCAATCATAAGTTACTCCCCACTTCCAAATTTGGATTATGTAATTCTATTAAACTAGTAATATTTTTCATTTCTATACTACTAATTTAACAGAAATTGATAAAAAAAAGAAGAAAGAACACTTGCTATTTTTTGCCATATGTTATTTATTTTTGCTTTCTTCCATCATTCTTGCGACTTTGTTCTTTGATGAGATTTTTTTAATGCCTAGGCTAGCAAGGAGTTTGTTAAAGTTTTCCTCACCTGTTTGTGGATTTTTGACCTCAAGCTCGAGCTCGTAATCATGCTTATTTCCGTACCAACTTTCATCAATAGCGAGTAAACCTTCGGAAATTTCCTTTTCTGCTCGTGTCGTTTTCAGACAGCCAATTCGTTTTAATTTTTCTGGTTTTAAATGGAATTTTAATAATTCGTCTTTGACAAAACCGTCTGGAATCTGTTCCTGTTCAATGACTTGAGTAGCTTCCTCTAGTGTTAAATTGTCTGTTGTTTCAAGTAAGCCAAATGGTTGTGGTACTTTTAAGGTTAATTCTGCACGAGATTCAAGAGTACGGACACGTAGCCCCATTCCACGACTTTTCAGTTCTAGCTTATCGGTATCAAAATAATGATTTACTTGTGTGAATTGTTCGTCTTTTATAAAGTTGAAATGTGTCAGTAAGTCTTGATAATTTTGCTCAGTTAATAGTGTCTTATACTCGATTTCTAAGTTCTTACTCATTGTTTCCTCCAATCTTTTTGTCACGTTTATTTTCTACCTAACTTCAAGGTTCGTCAAGTAATAAGATAGATAGACAAAGGGTACAATATTTGTATTTTTATGGTAAAATAACAATGGTGTGATTGCGAGAATATTCTACATAGTAGACCAAGGTTAAGGAAGCTTAATCTTGTATGAAGTTGAGCACGAGAAAATTGAAATCAATCAAAGACTGGAAACACCTTCAATTGAATTTCTTAGTTTTCCCTAGCTCTGTAAATAAGGAGAACAGTGGTATGATTAAAGATTGGGAAATTTTTTTAGACCCGTACGTACAAGCAGTAGGTGAATTGAAAATTAAACTTCGTGGGATTCGTAAGCAGTATCGCAAGCAAAATCTTCATTCACCCGTTGAATTTGTCACCGGTCGTGTAAAACCAGTAGAAAGTATTTTAAAAAAAGCACAGGTTCGTGCGGTCAATTTAGATAAATTAGAAGATGAAATGCAGGACATTGCAGGTCTTAGAATTATGGTACAATTTGTAGAAGATATTCAGACAATTGTTGAACTTTTACGAACACGCCACGATTTTAAAATTGTGCAGGAGCGTGATTATATTACCAATAAAAAAGCGAGCGGGTATCGTTCGTACCATATTGTCATTGAATATCCTGTTCAGACGATTAATGGAGAAAAAAAGATTTTAGCGGAAATTCAGATTCGCACGTTAGCAATGAATTTTTGGGCGACAATTGAACACTCGCTAAATTATAAATATAAGGGTGAGTTTCCAGAAGAGTTGAAAATTCGTTTAGAGCGTTCAGCAGAAATTGCTTATATGCTTGACGAGGAAATGTCAGTTATTCGTGAAGAAATTCAAGAAGCTCAGCGCTTGTACGATCCGGGTCGAAAGCAAGAGGTAAAAGACGAGTTAGGCAATGAAGATGATAACGATGAAGAGCTGAAATGGTACTAAGCTTAGCAATTAGGAGGATTTATGAAAGTTGCGATTGTAAATAATGGAGAAGAAAATTCTGTTCGAGTGGCAAAAAGATTAATGGAATTGTTGCTTGATGAAAAAATAAAAATAGATGAAAATACGCCTGAATTTGTCATTTCAGTCGGTGGCGATGGAACCTTATTAAAGGCATTTCATAATTATCAGCATCGTCTATCTGAGGTGAAATTTCTTGGTGTGCATACAGGGCATTTAGGATTTTACACGGATTGGCGTGATTTTGAGCTAGAAGAATTGGTAGCTAGTCTAAAAGAAAATCGTGCAAATAGTGTCAGTTACCCAATTCTTGATGTGCAGATTGGCTTTCGTGACGGCACCAAGAGTAAGCACTATTTGGCATTGAATGAGTCAACCATTCGCCGTGGGAGTCGGACACTTGTGGGAGATGTGTTGATTAGTGATGAACTCTTTGAACGTTTCCGTGGGGATGGTCTTTCTATCTCGACCCCGACCGGCTCTACCGCCTATAACAAATCGGTGGGCGGTGCGGTCATTCACCCAAGCATTAAAGCAATTCAGTTAGCGGAAATTGCTTCATTGAATAATCGTGTGTTCCGTACATTAGGTTCACCGATTGTGATTGGGCAAAATGAGTGGGTCAAAGTTGCATTACAAGAGTCAGATGACTATGCGGTGATGATTGACCAGTTGGAAATCAAAGCAGAAAATATTTCTTCCGTTTGTTATCGGATTGCTTCAGAGGAAATTCATTTTGCTTCGTATCGCCATACTCATTTTTGGAATCGAGTGAAAGATGCCTTTATCGGAGACGGAGAGTAAGATGATTTTTCAGTGGAAATTCGAGAAAGCGACCCCGCAAATGATAAAGTCCTACGTCAAAGAACTGGGAATTTCAAAAGGTCTTCTGGCAAAAATAAAATTTCAAGGCGGTCGGATTGAGGTAAACGGTATTGAGCAAAATGTTCTTTACAAGCTACAGACAGATGATCTCTTGACCGTACAAATTCCAGATGAACAGGAACATGAAACCCTGTTGGTCGATGATACGCCGATTGATGTGGTATATGAAGATGAACATTTACTGGTGGTGAATAAACCAGCAGGCGTGGCGTCCATTCCCGCACAATATCACCCGAATGGTACTATGGCAAATCGAGTAAAAGGCTATCTCAAGCAAAAAAACGAGCCGAATCTGGTCATTCATATTGTGACAAGGCTAGACAGAGGTACCTCGGGCTTAATGCTTTTTGCCAAGCACGGTTTTTCACATGCGCTACTAGATGTGGAGTTACGGACGAAAAAAGTCACGAAAATGTATCAAGCATTAGTCAGTGGTGAGCTTGAAAAACTTGCAACGAGCGGGGAAATCATTGCTCCGATTACCCGGGATTTAAGTTCTTTGCTCAAAAGAAAAGTGGACGAGTCGGGAAAGCACGCTCATACGGATTATTGGGTAGAGCGTAGAAGTGAAAAAGTGGCGTTGGTCAACATTCAGCTCCATACGGGACGAACACATCAAATTCGGGTTCATTTTGAGCATCTTGGTTTTCCTTTGCTAGGAGATGAGATGTACGCTGGAGCAATGGACTTTGGAATGGCGAGGCAAGCATTGCATTGTCGCAAGTTGGCTTTTATCCACCCATTTTCAAGAGAAGAAATGGTATTTCTGGCGGAACTCCCAGAAGATATGTGTAAAATTGTTGAAAAAATGAACTAAACTAAAAGAAGAGGTGAGGATAGTGAATGAAGTCCAAGAAGAAATAGAAACTCAATTTGAGAATATTTTATCTGCATTGAAGAATGAACAGATGGCTGAATTTCGTCCTCGCTTTCTAGCATTACATAAACATGAACAGGGACAATTTTATGAATCATTAGATATTTCTGAGCGGGAACTGCTGTATCAATATATTTCACCTAAAGAGTTGGCAGAAGTTTTTGATATTTTAGAAGAGG
Organism: Lactobacillales bacterium; assembly: GCA_031261705.1. Taxonomy (GTDB): domain Bacteria; phylum Bacillota; class Bacilli; order Lactobacillales; family Streptococcaceae; genus JAISJD01. The sequence continues at coordinate 40,283 of JAISJD010000013.1, read as the reverse complement.
ATAACGAAGATATTCACGGATTCCTCGAAGAAATGATGCCAGAGTATGCGGCAGAAATGCTTTCTGAAATGTACTCGGATAATGCGGCAGATTTACTGGCTACCTTGACTGATAAGCAAGCAGACGACTACCTTGGCTTAATGGATGTAGAGGATGCAAACGACATCAAGGAACTTATGCACTACGAGGAAAATACGGCAGGTTCCATTATGACAACGGAATTTGTGGCGATTGTAGCCAATCAAACGGTTCGTTCAGCGATGTATGTCTTAAAGGGACAGGCAGAGGTTGCGGAAATGGTTTACTACGTCTACGTGGTGGACAATGAAGAACGCTTACTCGGGGTGATTTCACTTCGAGATTTAATCATTCACGAGGATGATATGATGATTCGCGACATTATGAATGAACGGGTAATTTCTGTGAGCCTGGATGATGACCAACAGGATGTGGCACAGATGTTTCGTGATTATGATTTCTTGGCACTTCCAGTCATTGATTCAGGGCAGCATTTACAAGGAATTGTGACCGTTGATGATATTATTGACGTCATTGATGATGAAGCCGTTAGCGACTATTCAGGACTCGCCGGGGTTAATGTGGATGAAGTCAGTGAAAATCCATTTAAGGCAGCATCTAAACGTTTGCCTTGGTTAATCACACTTCTTTTCTTAGGAATGGCAACTGCCTCATTAATCAATCATTTTGAAGCCTTGGTAAGTCAAGCAAGTATTTTAGCAGTTTTTATCACGACAATTACAGGAACAGCGGGAAATGCAGGCACACAGTCACTTGCGGTGGCTGTTCGTAGATTAGCCTTTAAAGATGAAGAGGTTCATTCCATTCCACGTTTGATTTTAAGTGAAATCTTAACGGGAATGTTGACCGGAATAGTTACAGGAATAGCGATTTTCTTGGTTATTTTTGTGTGGAAGCATAATCTCATGCTTGGAGTGGCAGTGGGAACCGCTATGTTTTGTGCGATTACAGTTGCCAATCTTGCGGGGAGTCTGATTCCTATGCTTATGGAACGTTTGGGCTTTGACCCTGCAGTAGCGAGTGGCCCGTTCATCTCAACACTAAGCGATTTAACCAGTGTGTTGATTTATTTCAATATTGCCGGACTGTTTTTATCAGTGATTATGAACTAAATTTCACAAAAAGGAATCATTCTAAAGACGGATGTATAACTTTGAAATTGAAGTATAATAATCTTGTCATAAGATTGGAGGGATGATTGCCTTGAAAAAAGCGTTAGATATTGGCAATAACGTGTTAGAGGCGGCAAGCCTTGCTGAGCGTGCAAAGATTTTGAAACAGACGAAAAAGCTAAGTAAAAAAGAACGGCGTAAAGCTGCATTCATCATACATACAGCAAGTGTGGCAACAGCTGCAGTTGGTGGTGGACTGGCTCAGCTTCCAGGAAGTGATGCAGCGGTGATTGTTCCGATTCAGGTGACAATGGTTATATCTTTAGGCAAGCTGTTTTCCCATTCACTAAAGGACGGTGTAGCAAAAAGTATCGTTCTTGAAACGACCGCCACAATGATTGGTCGAGGAATCAGTGAATTTCTAGTAGGTTGGGTACCAGTTGCTGGAAATGTCTTAAATGCAACTACTGCTGTGGCAATCACGGAGCTACTCGGTTGGATTGTTGCCAATGAATTTGCGGAAAATTGATAGATAGAAAGACTCGCTAAACTAGGAATTTGGCGAGTTTTTTCATTTAATTTCTTAAAAGATTGACGTTTTAAGAAATTAAATGAAGAATGCAAAAAAAGGGCAAAAAACACCAAATATTTGGTACGTGATTAAGAAAAGAGTGATAAATTTATCTTGAAAGGTCGAGAAGAAATTCGAGTGTTTTTGATGTTGTTGTGAAATTATTTATTAAAATTTTTATGGAAGCTCGAATTTTAAAAAGATGTTGGTATCAAATGTTGAAGTAGAAGATGTAAAGGAAAACAAAGAAAGTCCGCTCGTTAATAGAAAGGAGTCAAAGAGGAGCATTTGTTTCCCAAGTAAAAGTTTTAGCTAAAAAGACTTTTCACAATGTAATGTAAACGATTTCTATAAGTGTTTTATAACAGAGTAGAGAAAGTAAAAACAAGAAATTATTTATTTTCAAAATGATTCCCAAATTATGCTTATTCAGAAAGGAAGAGTATTATGGAAAGTGTAGCAAAAAAGAAAAAATTTCAGATGCCCTCAGCGTATTCGGTATTATTCATAATCATTGGAGTGATTGCTGTATGTACATGGTTCATTCCAGCAGGACAATATAAGGTTGACGATGCAGGAAATATTATTCCAAAAACATATGAAGTAGTGAAACAAAATCCACAAGGGTTGTGGGATATTTTCATGGCACCAGTCAATGGGATGCTAGGAAATGCCACAACAGATGGCGCTATTTCAATCTCACTATTCATTCTAGTTGTTGGTGGGTTCTTAGGAATCGTTAATAAGACTGGCGCATTGGATGCAGGGATTGCCTCTATTATCAAGAACAACAAGGGGCACGAAAAAATTCTGATTCCGATTTTGATGACTTTATTTGCACTAGGTGGTAGTACGTACGGAATGGCAGAAGAAACTTTACCATTTTATACTTTATTGATTCCAGTAATGATGGCATGCGGCTTTGACTCGATTGTCGCAATATCTGTCGTACTGATTGGGACACAGGTTGGTTGTCTAGCATCCACGGTAAACCCATTTGCTACTGGGGTGGCTTCACAAACGCTTGGAATTAGTATGGGAGACGGGATTTTACTCCGTGTCTTGATGTTTGTTGTCTTAGTAGGGATTAGTATTGTCTTTGTCTACCGCTATGCGTCAAAAATTGAGAAAGACCCAACGAAATCTATCGTTTATAGTCAACGTGCAGAAGATGAAAAACATTTTGATATTGATGCTATCAATCGTCAAGCGGCGATTACTAAATCACAAAAACGCGTCAACGTTTTATTCTTCATTACGTTTGGGGTCATGATTATCAGCTTGATTCCATGGACAATGTTAAATGAACACTTTACTATTTTTGAAAATATCACGAAATTCTTAACAGGGCTTCCTGTACTTGGGGTTGTCTTAGGAAAGAATATGTTACCATTAGGCGATTGGTATTTCCCAGAAATCACCATGTTATTCTTAATCATGGCAATCATCGTCGCTGTCTTTTATGGCTTTAAAGAATCTGAATTTGTCAAAGAGTTCATGCTTGGAGCTTCCGATTTAATCGGGGTTGCTCTTGTCGTAGCTGTGGCTCGTGGGATTCAAGTAGTCATGAATGACGGAATGATTACAGATACAGTTCTTCACTGGGGTGAACAAGGCTTGAGCGGTTTATCTTCCAGTATCTTTATCATTTTAACCTTTGTATTTTATATTCCAATGTCCTTCTTGATTCCGTCAACTTCAGGACTTGCAGCTGCAACTATGGGTATCATGGGGAACATGGGCGAATTTGCCGGTGTATCGAAAGATTTGGTTATTACTGCTTATCAATCTGCTTCTGGTTTGGTAAACTTAATTACACCAACATCTGCAGTGGTTATGGGGGCATTAGCTATCGGACGTACAGATATTGGCGTATGGTTGAAATACATTTGGAAACTTATCGTCGTGTTATTCATTGTTATCTGTATCATGCTTGGTATAGCAGCAATTCTATAATCTTATGAAAAAGATGATTGACTCGGTTTGACCTGTTCAGCCGAGTTCTTCACTTAATATAATTTAATTTGAGTAGAGAATTTTTTAACTCAGCACATGAAGGGATGGTATTATGAGAGAGTTTGTGACAGAAGAACATAAAAAGTCGGCAGTAGCGGCAGTGAAGGAATTGATTCAAATTCCTTCAGTTTTAGACGAAGAAGATAGTGGCACGGGTCACCCATTTGGAAAACAAGTGGTGAAAGCTTTGGATAAGGTGCTAGAAATCTGTAAAGACTTAGGTTTTGAAACATTTAAAGACCCAGAAGGCTATTATGGCTATGCGGAAATCGGTTCAGGAAAAGAATTGTTCGGTCTGCTTTGTCATATGGATGTTGTCCCTGCTGGCGATGAAAAAAATTGGAAAACAGGCCCATTTGAACCAACCATTAAAGATGGTGAACTTATCGGACGTGGCTCGCAAGATGACAAAGGGCCAACAATGGCTGCTCTATTTGCTGTTAAAGCTTTGATGGACGCTGGTGTTACCTTTAATTGTCGGATTCGCTTCATTTTTGGGACGGATGAAGAAACTTTATGGCGTTGTTTGGATAGATACAACGAAAAAGAAGAAAGTATTACACAAGGCTTTGCCCCAGATGCAGAATTTCCATTAATCTATGCAGAAAAAGGATTATTACAAGCCTATCTTGTTGGACCAGGAACAGATGAAATCGCTGTTTCAGCACCGGGTGCACTTAATGTAGTACCTAATGAAGCGCCTTACAGTGGAACAAAATTAGCAGAAGTGAAAGCAAGCCTAGACAAACTTGGTTTCCCATATGAAGAAACTGAAAATGGGATTATCGTTCAAGGGCAAAGTGTTCACGCAAAAGATGCCGTTGAGGGTAAAAATGCGATTACACGTTTAGCAATGGCGCTTTCTGATATTACAGACTTCAAACCAATTGAATTTCTTGGTAAAGTTGTCAAAGAAAATGCGACAGGTGAAAATGTCGTTGGGGTTGTCAAAGATGAACAATCAGGACAATTAACAATGAATTTCGCAAGCCTAGAAATCACACCAGAACAAACAAAAATCGGTGTGGATATGCGTATTCCAGTAACAATTGAAAAGAAAGCTCTTGTAAAACAACTCTCTGAAGCAATTGTCCCTTATGGTTTAACTTATGAAGAATTTGACTTCTTAGATTCACTTTATGTGCCACTAGATAGTAAATTAATTAAAAACTTACTAGGAACTTACCGTGACATTACAGGAGATATGACAGAACCAATCGTATCAGGTGGGGCAACCTTTGCACGTACTATGAATCAATGTGTGGCATTCGGGGCAATGTTCCCAGACACACCAGACTACATGCACCAAGCCAACGAACGTTGGGAATTAAACAGCATGTATCGTGCAATGACAATCTATGCAGAAGCGATTTATCGCTTGTGTGGAAAATAAAAGAATGAATGAGCGGGCGTGTTTTTGTCCGCTTATTTTTTTGTTTAAATTTTATATTATCTGGCGGAATATATTTAATATTTTAGGAGTCGAGAGTAAATAAAGTTCAATCTTATCTTTTTATATAAAAACAGGGTTGGTTTTATAGTGATAAGTATTGCTTGATGCTGCTTTTAAAAGAAAACGGACAACCCAATAAAGAGTTGTCCGCTTGTTTGTTATTATATTTTTACAATGCTTGTTCCATGAACGTTTTTCGTCCCAGTTTTGGCAACAACCTGTTCATAATTATCAAATCTAACACCACCACCGACAAGGATATTAATTCTATCGCCAGCATAGTCGACTAATTCTTTCAAATGGTCGAAGTTTTGTTCAATTTTTGTTGTTTCTGTATCACCATGAGTTAAAATATTGTCAAATTCGTGGTCAACTAACCAATCAATCGCTTCAAATTGACGATCAGGATCAATTGAATCAAATGCCATGTGGAAAGTAGTCTGTAACCCTTCAGCAGGAATCAATAAATTTTCCACGACTTCTTCGTCAATCCAGTTATTTTCATCAAGCGCTCCGAGAACGATTCCGTCAGTTCCACGTTTGACTGCTTCTAAAATGTCTAACTCCATAATTTTTAGTTCAATATCATTGTAATAAAAATCACCGCCACGTGGACGAATAATTGTCATTATTGGTACATTATGTTCATGCGCGTATTTGACTGTTTCTTCAATCACACCAGTGCTTGGTGTCGTTCCCCCGAAAGCAAGATTGTCGCATAGTTCGATACGATTTACCCCTGCTTGAATTGCTTCAGGGACGTGCGTGAAATTTTCAGCACAAAATTCTTTTAAAATCATGAATGAAAAGCTCCTTTTCTACCTTGTTATAAGACTATTTTACCACTACTTATGATAAACTAGAATACAAACGATAGTAAGGAGAGGAAAAATTGAAGAAAAAAATTGAACTTGCAGCGGATTTTTTACATAAACATGCGGCTATTTTTCGTTGTCCGTTGTGTCATGAGGCGATGAGTGCAGTTGAATCTAATCTTCAATGCGTGAATCATCATCGCTTTGACCTTTCAAAAAAGGGGACCCTTTACTTTTTAAAACATGCGGTGAAGTCGGGGTATGATCAGGCTATGCTGGCGCCTCGAGGTCGAATGATTGAAAGTGGGCAATACGGCCCTGTTTTGGATGCAATTCAAAAGTTTATCCATATAACAGGAGTGACGATAGATGTTGGCTGTGGCGAGGGAAGTTTTCTTCATGAGCTGAACACACGTGGTGTAGAGGGAACAACGATAGGCTTTGATATTTCTAAAGACGGGGTTTATCTAGCCAGTAATCAGCCTATGACGAACGAAGCCTTTTGGTGTGTGGCGGATTTGACGAATCTTCCATTTGCGGACGGGTCAGCGGATACGATTTTGAATATTTTTTCACCGTCACATTACCGAGAATTTCACCGAGTGCTAAAGACGGGTGGCTCGCTGGTAAAAATTATCCCAGAGGAAAATTACTTACGGGAGCTACGAAAAGCATTTTATCCTAACGAGCTAGAAAAACAACAGTATTCTAATCAGCTCGTCCTAGAAAAATTTAAGGAGGAGATGACTTTGGTTCATAATGAGCGCATTTCCTATACTTTTGAAGTTCCGGAAAAACGATGCCTTGATTTACTGGAAATGTCTCCCTTAGAGTGGGGTGTTTCGCAAGAAGTCAAGAAACAAGTGGAAGAAAATCCCCCTGCTTCTGTCTCGATAGATGTTCGATTATTGGTGGGGAAAAAATAGTAAAAAAATTTAATGTATTAGTTGTAAATTTAACGCGCGAGTGTTATATTAGAAACAAGTTATTTTTCATTGGTTTTTACCTGGTCCTGTTCAGATAAAAGTTAGTGAAGAGTGCTTCACTAACGTAATGACTTGCCGTGCTAGACACCGAGTCGTTGCGTTTTTTTGTTTTTCAGAAAATAATTGATGAATTTAATAGAATGGAAGTAGAACAAATGACAAATCATATCGTCCTTTTTGAACCACAAATCCCAGCCAATACTGGAAATATCGCGCGTACCTGTGCGGCGACCAATTCTCCTCTACATCTAATTGAACCACTAGGCTTTTCCACGGATGATAAGCATTTAAAGCGTGCCGGGTTGGACTATTGGAATGATGTAGATATAACCTATCATGAAAATTTAGAAGCTTTTTTGAGAACCATTGATACAGAAAATCTTCATTTGATTACAAAATTTGCGCACGGTGTCTACTCTGAAGTGGACTATGATGATGGAAAGAATCATTATTTCATGTTTGGAAAGGAAACAACCGGCTTGCCAGAAGAATTTATGCGAGAAAATGAGGAAAAATGTTTGCGGATTCCTATGAATGATGAACATGTTCGTTCACTAAATCTTTCTAACACCGTGGCGTTAGTGGTTTATGAAGCGTTGCGCCAACAAAATTTTCCAAAATTAGAGCTAACACACCATTATGAACACGATAAATTAGACTAAGTGGAGGCATTGTGATGGAATTATACTTTACACGTCATGGGAAAACCGAGTGGAATGAAGCTGGAAGATTACAAGGGCGCTCAGGAGATTCCCCCCTTTTACCGAGTAGCTATCTTGAAATTGAAAAATTAGGGGACTATTTATCAAAGGTTCCGTTCGAGCGTATTTATTGCAGTCCCTCTTTACGTGCGAGAAAAACAGCTCAGGGCATTTATGCCAAGCTCGAAACTCCTTGTGAAATTGTCTTTAAAGAGGGGTTGCGTGAGTTTGGTTTGGGTGAATTAGAGGGAGTCTGCATTAAAGACGCCAATGAAAAATATCCAAAACAAATGGAAGCCTTTCGTCATGATTTATCAAATTATGACCCATATCCGTACAAGGGAGAAACGATTACCAGCGTTTTAGACAGAGTGACACAGGTAGTTGTGACTTCTACGCTTGAAAATAAGGGACCAATTTTATTTGTGAGTCATGGGGCAGCGTTGACCGCAGCGATTCAACATTTGATTGGCAAACCACTTAGTGAACTTCGTGCAATGGGTGGTTTGAAGAATAATACGGTGACGATTTTGGAAACAGAGGATAAGGAATTACCGTTCACACTCAAGGTTTGGAATGAGGATTCTTTTCTAAATGAGGAAAAATAGAGGGAAGCAAGGTGAGTAGCTATGGATTTATTTGAAGAAAAGCAATATATCGAGGGAACGGTGCGGGCGATTTTCTTCCAAAATCCAACGAATTTCTATAAGGTCATGCTGATTAAAATTTCAGAGACAAATACGGACTTTTTAGAAGATGAGGTTGTCGTGACAGGCAGCTTTGGGCAAATTCAAGAAGAGGAAGCCTACCGCTTTATTGGCACCTTTGTCGACCACCCTCGCTATGGGAAACAATTTCAAGTAGAAACTTATGAGCAGCTCCGTCCAACTTCTTCACATGGCATCGTTAGCTACTTATCTAGTGAAAAATTTCCAGGAATTGGGAAAAAAACGGCACAAAAAATCGTTGATATATTAGGAATTGAAGCGATTGACATAATTTTAGAGGAACCAAGTGTTCTTGAAAAGGTTTCGGGTTTGACGAAAGCAAAACGAGCGATGATTGTTGAGACCATTCGTTTAAATCACGGAATGGAACAGGTCATTATTGGCTTAAATCAGTTTGGCTTTGGGAGTTCTCTTTCGTTTGCTATCTATAATACTTATAAAAATGAAACTATGGATATTATTCATGAAAACCCCTATCAATTAGTTGAGGACATTGAGGGGATTGGGTTTAAAAAAGCCGATGCAATTGCAGAACAATTAGGTATCTCGGCGACTTCTCCAGCACGACTTCGAGCAGCAGTCCTCCACGAAATCTATCAAGATGGAGTGATGACAGGAAATACTTATGCTGAAGCGAAGCATTTACTTGAAGTAGTTCTTCAAACTTTAGAAAATGCTCGACCTGTGGAAATCAATCCCGAGCTTGTAGCTATTGAAATTATTTACTTAGCCGAAGAGGGCAAAATTCAACAAGAAGGAACAAAGATTTTTGAGAAATCACTTTATTATTCAGAGCTAGGAGTCGCACGGTCGATTGTTCGCTTAATGAATAGAAAAAAAGAAATCAGCTACCCTCAGAAGAAAATAGAAAAAGGAATTCGTAAAATCGAGAAAAAATTCGGTATTCTTTATGGAGAGTCGCAAAAAAAAGCGATTGAAGAGGCAATCCGGTCCCCGTTTTTCATTTTAACAGGTGGACCAGGAACAGGGAAAACCACGGTTATCAACGGAATTGTGACCCTTTTTGCTGAGCTGAATGATTTATCTTTAGATATTAATGACTATCATGAGGCTATTTTTCCGTTTTTATTGGCGGCTCCAACTGGACGTGCGACAAAACGCATGAACGAAACCACTGGCTTACCTGCCAGTACCATTCACCGCATGCTTGGAATCACTGGGCGTGAAAAAAATATGTCAGAGGAAGCTAAAGAGCTTGAGGGTGGTTTATTGATTGTTGACGAGCTTTCAATGGTTGACACTTGGCTTGCAAACACATTGTTACAGTCGATTCCGCAAGAGATGCAGGTGATTTTCGTTGGAGATAAAGATCAGCTACCGTCTGTGGGGCCGGGGCAGGTTCTGCATGATTTACTACAAGTGGAGGAAATTCCAAAGGTTGAGCTAACGGATATTTACCGTCAGGGCGATGGTTCAAGTATTATTCCATTGGCGCATGAGATAAAAAATGGGCGACTTCCCGCTGATTTCACTAAAAATCAGGTGGATCGTTCTTTCTTTAGAAGTGATGCGTATCATATCGAGCCACTCATTCGTCAGATTGTATCAAAGGCAATCGTAAAAGGATTCACCGCCCAAGATATTCAAATTCTTGCCCCGATGTATCGAGGAGTTGCAGGGATTGATGCGTTGAATAAAATGATGCAAGAAATTTTCAATCCTAATACTTCTGGTAAGCGCAAGCAGGTGGAGTTTAATAAGACAATTTATCGCATTGGGGATAAGGTACTTCACCTTGTGAACGAGCCTGAGTTAAACGTATTTAACGGTGATTTTGGGATGATTACAGGGATTGTGTATGCGAAAGATTCCGAGGATAAAACGGATGAGCTAATTATTGATTTTGACGGAACAGAGATTAGTTACGGTCGGAATGAATGGAATAAGATTACTCTAAGCTATGCGACCTCAATCCATAAGGCACAGGGTTCAGAGTTTAAAATGGTAATTTTACCCATGGTTCGTCAGTACCGTCGTATGCTTCAACGAAATTTACTTTATACTGCGGTGACACGAAGTAAGGAGCTTTTAATCTTACTTGGAGAAGAACAAGCCTTTGCGGAAAGTGTGCAAAATGAATCTGCCAGTCGTTTAACCATGTTGAAAGAAAGAATTGCGACTGCGGGAGCATTAACTATTACAGAAATAGTGCCAGTTGAAGTAGAACCTATTCAAATTGTGGGCGGACAAGAAACATTTCAAGAGGTGGAGGAAGTAGCCGAGCAGATTGAAACGGTATTAACTTTATCGGCGATTCGAGCAGAAAAAATTAATCCAATGATTGGGATGGAAAATATAACCCCTTATGATTTTATGAAGAGATAGAAAAACGCTACATCTAGTTACTTAAACCAGATGTAGCGCTTATTTGTCGTAAAGTAAAGATCATAAGGCTGTTTATCAATCGTTTCTCCGTCTGTTTGGGCAAATTGAGGAGTAGTCGAGATTAGTCGTAATTTGTTCGACTCAAAATGATAAACAAAGCGTGAGTTTAAATGTTTCTTTCTAAAAATCTGAATCAATAGATAGAAAAGGATAAAAATATTTAAACGTTCAATCAAAACTAAATCAAGGGAATCTTTCCTTGGGTCTGCACCAGGAGCGACAGGGACACCACCGCCAAAATAAGGATGATTCGTTGTGGTACATAAGAATGCTTTTTTAAACGAATATTCTTTACCGTTCACTTCGATAAGGACAGGAAAGCCTTTTTGTGTAAAAATGACTTTCAAAACAGATAAAACATAGGCAAGACTACCGAGCTTGTATTTATTTAATGTTTTTTTAGTTGCAGAATCATTGGTTGCAGCAACGATAGAAGCATCAATTCCAATCCCCAAATTATTTATCACTAACCCATGATGGTTGCTAACCCTTTCGTCAAAGTCAATCATATTAATTTCTTGTGGTGAGTCCGTCTCAAGAATTTGAAGAAAGGCTTCTTTCGTCGTTCGAGAAATGCCAACGCCACGTGCAAAATCATTGCCTGAACCTGAAGGAACATAAGCAACAGGGATTTTTGTGCTATAATTTTCTAAAGCGTTCAAAACTTGATGTAGCGTTCCATCTCCGCCGAGAACCACGAGTAAGGGGAAGGTTTCAACTTGTAAGCCTTCGTGCCACTCCATTAGTTTTGTCGGCGCTATTTCATGAATGATTTCAACCTCATTTCCCGCGTATTTTGTAAAATAGGTTGTAAATTCTTCCTTACGATTTTCTAATATGTCTATTAATTGTTTGCCGATTTTTGCACCATTTCCGCTGCCGGCGTTGCTATTAATAATAAGGTGATAGTGATGTTTCACGTTTTCTCTCTCTTTCTTTAATAAAAACTCTTATATAGTATACCACTACTGGAGAGATTTAAAAATTAAAAAAACTAGTAGAAAGCTTCATAACTATTGAGATAAAGTCCATTCGCGTGTATGATAGAGCTTGTGTATTACATATGAAATGAAAGTGAGTAAATATAAATGTATGAATTTAAGATAAATATTGACGAACAAGCACATGATGCGTTTGTCAAAACTAGTCCATATGCGAACCTTTTACAATCAAGTGCATGGGCAAAGGTAAAGGATAATTGGGGACATGTAATTGTCGGTGTCTATGAGGACGGAAAGCTAGTGGCTTCTGCCCTTGTTTTAATTAAGACACTTCCTCTGGGGCTTACAATGCTCTACACACCGAGAGGGGCAATCATGGATTATTTGAATAGACCTCTCGTTCATTTTTTTATGGAAAACTTGAAAAAATATGGAAAAACCAAAAAAGCTTTATTTTTAAAAATGGATCCAACGATTCATTATCGTGATTTTCATGTGGGAGAAGATCAGGTGATTAATGGGGAAGCAGAGAAAAAAATTCAAACACTCATTTCCTGTGGGGCAAAATGGCAAGGTTTAACCATGGCAATGGATGAAACCATTCAACCACGTTTCCAAGCCAATGTTTACAAAGAAGATTTTGATGAGGAATCATTCACGAAAAAGACTCGTCAAATGCTCCGAACTGCTCGAAATAAAGGGGTCAAGGTACGTCTTGGCGGAAAAGAATTTATCCCAGAATTTGCGCAAATCATGGAAAAAACTTCAGAACGAAAACACATCGCCTTACGTCAAAAGGAATATTTTGAAAAATTGTTAAATGCTTACCCAGAGGACGCATTTATCATGCTTGCAGAGTTAAATTTGAAAGAATTATTTGAAGCAACGAAGAAACGCTACGATGACAACGAAACAGCACTTGCCAAGCTAAAAGAAAATCAAGTGAAAAAACGTCACAACTTGGAAGAATTACGCACCTCTTTAATACGAGAAGTCAATGAATTGGAAGAAAAAATGAACCAATTTGGCGACACGGTGGTCATTGCAGGAACTTTATCCATTGTGTTTGGAAAAACGAGTGAAATTCTTTATGCTGGAATGGACGAAAGCTATAAACGCTACATGCCAGCTTATCTCACTTGGTTTGAAACCATTAAGGAGTGTTTTAATCGTGGAGCAGAAACCTCAAATATGGGCGGCTTAGAGGGCACGTTAAACGACGGTTTACTTCAATTTAAGAATAATTTTCTGCCAACGATTGAAGAATTTGCGGGAGAATTTGATTTGCCAATCAATAAACTTCTTTTCTCAATGAGCGAATATTTTTATAAGCTTCGTAAGAAAAAACATTAATTCATTAAATTTTCAGTCTTATTTTTTGAAGATAAGACTGTTTTTTGTTATCTTTTAAAATTTGTCTATTAAATCACTAACTCGTTATTTTTATTTTTTTAAAAGAGAATCAATCACTGACTTGATAATAGGTACAGAATTATCAGAATTTTCAGCAATGTTATTGACTGAACCTTTTAACTTTGGTACAATCTCAACTATATATTTATTAATAATGACGGAATGTGTTAAAAGAAAGAGAGAAGAGGAATGGAACTTATTAAATTAATCGGGATATTAATTATCCTAGTGGGGTTTATTTTTAAATTCGATACAATAGCGGTAGTTTTAGTCGCAGCTCTTGCAACGGCGTTAGTTTCAGGCATTTCATTTGTAGATTTTTTGACGTTACTAGGAGAAGCCTTTGTGTCTAATCGTATGGTGACGTTATTCCTATTAACCTTACCAATGATTGGCTTATCGGAACGCTTTGGCTTACGTCAACAAGCAGTAGTGATTATTGAAAAGATAAAGGGCTTAACTCCCGGTCGTTTCTTGACGATTTATATGTTTGTTCGTGAGTTGGCTGGTGCGCTTTCTATTCGTATTCAAGGTCAAACGCAATTCATTCGTCCAATTGTGAATCCAATGGCGCAAGCTGCGGCGGAAAATAAGTACGGGAAAATCAGTACAGAGGATCAAGAAAAAATCAAAACACGTTCTGCAGCAACGGAAAATTATGGTAATTTCTTTGCGCAAAATACTTTTATTGCTGCTCCAGGAATTTTACTCATTGTCACAACAATGGAGGCGCTCGGCTATAAAATTTCAGCTGGTGCGGTGGTCAAGGCTTCCGTGGTCGTAGCATTGATTGCGCTAGTTTTAGTTGGTGGGTCGAATATTTTATTTGATAAAAAAATGGCGAAAAAATACTGTGCAAAGAAAGGGGAGCGTAACTAATGGGAAAAACATATGCAGATTTTGTTGAGTTCATGACTCCTTTTGCTGGAAATATTTTAGAATTTTTCTATATTTTAGTTGGTTTATCTTTAATCATGACCGCAGTTCGAGCGTTTCGTGATAAGAGTAACTCGGTACGAATTGGTACGGCTATCTTTTGGCTTTTACTTGGAGTAGTCTTTGCTTTAGGAAACTATATTCCTTTTATGATTGATGGAATTTTAATTTTAGTCATGGGGGCATTGACCCTCTTCAAGCAAGTGAAATTAGGGAAAGTGGCAGATATTGATGAAGAAAAATCAGAAAAAGCTGCGGCTAGAATTGGTGGAAAAATCTTTCTTCCATGTGTTTCTTTAGCCCTTTTCGCAGTCGTTATTTCCCAAATTGCTCCATTTGGCCCATTGTCTGGTCAGATTGGGATTGGGATTGCGGCAATTCTTTCTCTCTTAATTGCAATGATTATCACAAAAGCAAAACCAAAAGTGATTTTAGATGATACGGATCGAATGCTTCAACAGGTTGGGACAACAGGAATTTTACCACAGCTACTAGCGGCTTTAGGAGTTATCTTCAATGCGGCGGGTGTGGGTACCGTGATTTCTAATGCTATTTCTGGCTTTGTACCCGATGGCAATCGGTTGATCGGCGTCATTGCCTATTGTTTGGGTATGGTGATTTTTACCATGATTATGGGGAATGGTTTTGCAGCATTTACCGTAATTACGGCGGGAATTGGAGTACCTTTTGTAATTTCACAAGGGGCTGACCCAGTGATTGCCGGAGCTCTTGCGATGACTGCAGGTTTTTGTGGCACATTATTAACACCAATGGCAGCAAACTTCAATGCGTTACCTGTCGCTTTATTAGAAATGAAAGATAATAATGCCGTGATTAAGGCACAGGCGCCAATCGCCTTCATTATGATTCTTTTGCATATAGGATTAATGTATTTCTGGGCGTTTTAAAGAGAATTTTAAGAATGAGAGGAAAATTTATGAAAATTTTAGTCACGGGGTTTGACCCATTTGGCGGAGAAGCTGTGAATCCAGCGTTAGAAGCGGTAAAAGGCTTAGCACCAGTAATTAAGGGAGCAGAAGTGATTCAAATCGAAATTCCAACGGTTTTTGGAAAATCTGCCGAAGTTGTGAGAGCCGCAATTGAACAATACCAACCAGATGTGGTGCTAAATATCGGACAGGCGGGCGGACGATTCACCATTTCTCCAGAACGTGTAGCAATCAACGTAGACGATGCACGTATCCCTGATAATGAGGACAATCAACCAGTCGACGAAGTGATTCAAGCAGATGGCGCACCTGCGTATTTCACCCAGCTGCCTATCAAGGCAATGTTGAAAAACATTCAAGCGGCTGGAATCCCTGCAAGTATTTCAAATACTGCTGGAACTTTTGTCTGCAATCACATTATGTATCAAGTGCAATACCTGATTGATAAGCACTACCCAACGATTAAAGGGGGCTTTATCCATGTGCCTTACATTCCAGAACAGGTTTTAGATAAGGCAAATCAACCTTACATGAGCTTAACGGATATTACAAAAGGGTTGACAGCGGCAATTGAGGCAATTGTAGCTTACCATGAAAAAGCTGATTTAAAAGTTATCGGTGGAGAAATTCAGTAAGGAAAAATGAATATTTTAAGAAAGCTAGGGTCTCAATTTTGAGTCTCTAGTTTTTTTCATCTGAACCTGAAGGAATCTGTGCTAAAATAAAAAGAGAATTTATTTACAACGGGAGGGAACGAAGTGAGAAAGTTTTCTAAAAAATTGACCTACTTATTTGAGGGGCTATTCTCCGTTCTTCTAGTGCTTTTGAGTAGCTTTTATTTACAGCTTTGTCAGAATCAATTTTCTTTTCAACTTGCGACTAACTTTGCATTTTCGTGGCACACGACAAAATTTTTGCTAGGAACGTTGGTTTTATTGGTGCTGTATTTGTTTTTTGTTTCGCTACTTGGCTCTTTTAGAGGGGGCGGAGCGTTCTATACCTTGTTTATTGGTTTTCTAGGCTTTGCGGATTACATGAAAATGGCAAAGCGTGAAGAGCCCATTTACCCAGATGATTTTTCTATTTTATTTCAGGTACGTCTACTTTATGACATGCTTGGGGTGAAGCTATTTGCGGTGCTAGTGATTGGTGTTGCTTTACTTCTAATTATCGTCTATCGTTCGCTTAAAGCAAGCTTTAAATTAAGCCGAAAAGGACAAATTCTTCGAGTAGGGACACTTATTATGACTGTACTTTCATTGGGATACATCGGGCAATTTAATCAACCAAAGAATCTTCTTAGACAAGGCTATAATCAATCGGCGCTTTGGATTCCCTACAGTCAAAAAATGAACTACTACAATGTCGGCTTTGTCGGCGGGTTCCTATACAATCTAAATGTCTCTCCCATGGATAAGCCTGAGGGATATTCACAGGAAACTATTGAAAAAATTGTTAAGAACTATCCGCCTGTAAAAGAGACAACAACGAGTGAAAAGCCCAACATTGTTTTCGTTATGAGTGAAAGCTTTTCTAATCCCGACTTGCTGAAAGGAATTGAGCTGAATCAAAATCCCATTGAAAGCTATCAAGAGGTCGCTAGAAAGGGGATTCGTGGTTCTATGCTGTCGCAAGGGTACGGAGGTGGAACAGCCAATATTGAATTTGAGGCGCTGACGAGTTTTTCGATTGAGCCTTTGAACGCTCAGCTCACGACACCTTACACACAGCTTGTGCCAAAGCTTGAAAATTTCCCCTCAATCGTCGAACAGGTGGAACATTTAGGCTATGAGACGACAGCGATTCACCCTTATAATACGTCCATGTATAAGCGAGAAGATGTCTATCGTGTGCTTCATTTCAATCAATTTTTGTCCGAGAAAAATATGACAAATACAGAAAAACAGGAAAACAATCCTTATATTAGTGATGAATCTGCCTATAAGGAAGTGCTCAAACAGTTAGACAAAAGCACTCAACCACAGTTTGTGCATTTAGTGACTATGCAGACACACATGCCTTATGAAAATAAATACTCAACGCTTGATTTTTACAGCTTTGGCGCTGCAAATAATAGAACGCTGGATAATTATTTTCAAGATATTCATGAAGCGAGTGAGGCGTTAGGGCAATTTGTCGAGCAGGCTAAGAAACTTAAACGTCCGACAATTATCGTTTTCTGGGGCGACCATTTGCCAGGAATCTATGATGAAAATATTCGTCAACAAAATACCAATGCGACACTTCACCAAACAGAGTTCATGATTTATGATACGCAAAGTGAAGAAAGCGTGGAACCTATCGTAACAAGTCCGATTTATTTCAGTCCAATGACTTTTGAAAAAGGGAACTTAGCTCTTTCTGGTTATCAAAAACTTTTATTAAACTTGCAAAAGGTATTGCCAGCATTTGAGAAAAATCTCTATTATCAAAAAGGAGATTGGCAAGCGGAACGCAGCTTAACCAAAGAGGAGCAAAAAATTTATGAGGATTACCGCATGATTGAGTACGACATTGTTGCGGGAAAACAATATAGTTTGAAAGAAAAATTTTTTAACAGTGAGGGAAAGTGAATGCAGGAACAGGTAAGTCAAAAATACAGAGAAAACGCTCGTTATTTCAATCCAATTCGTCGAGCCATCTTAAATCATCAAATGATTGAGCCGGGAGATAGGGTAGCAATTGGGATGAGTGGTGGAAAGGATAGCACCAGCTTGCTTTATTTTCTGCATGAGTTGAAAATTCATCAGCGTCTGGGCTTTGATTTTGAACTTGTGCCCATTACCTTAGATATGGGTTTACCAGTGGAAATTGCGCCACTAAAGGAGTTTGTCGCATCCCTTGGCTATGAACTTGATATTGTACCTACAAATATTATGGAAGTGGTCTTTGATATTCGCAAAGAACGTTCCCCTTGTTCTCTTTGTGCGAAGCTCCGCCGAGGAATCTTGTATTCGCACGCAAAAGAATTAGGCTGTAATAAGGTGGCACTTGGGCACCATGTAGACGATGCAATCGAAACTTATTTCATGAATTTTCTGTTTCACGGACAAATGAAAAGCTTTGAACCAGTAACCTATCTATCAAAAACAGAGATTTCTCTGATTCGTCCGCTTCTTTATGTCCCAGAAGTCGACATTGTGCGCTTTGTAGAACGTCACGAGTTGCCAATCATCTTTAATCCATGCCCTGTGGATAAGAAAACCAAACGAGAAGAAATCAAACATTTAGTAACAGAAATTGCTGAAAAATATCCCGATATTCGGCAAAAATTTGTAAAAGGAATGGAACGTGGCAACAAAGAGAACTTTTGGGTGGAAAAATAGTCGGTTTTTTTCTAAAAATTCGCTAAATGGCTATAAATAAATTGCGCAAAACTGTTTTTTTTTGCTATAATACACTTGTAAAATGAATAGGTCATTTGACTGAATCATAAGGGAGTAACTGGCAGCTTGTCTGTGACAACGTCACCATTGCGAAATTTAGATTTCTGGTGTTGTCTTAAACAGTGAGACTTGTGTATGTTCGATTTATGTCGCATACAGAAGTCCTATTTTTTTGTATTAAAACAGGATTTTTGTTGTTCAATTTTTGAGGAGGCTGGAAATGTCAGAAGAAACAGGAAAAAAAGCACAATTTAATGCACCCTTTCACACCCAGAGCGAGGAAAAAGTTCTCGAAGAGGTGAAGTCAACAACAAAAGGTTTGAGCTCAGCAGAGGTTCAAACTCGGTTAAAAGAGTACGGCTACAATGTACTTGATGAGGGCAAAAAACGTTCGGTATTCATGAAATTTTTGGATCAGTTCAAAGATTTAATGATTATTATTTTGTTGATTGCTGCAGTCCTTTCTGTTGTTACAAGTAAAGGGGAAGAAATTAGCGATGCAATTATTATCCTTGCCGTCGTTTTAATTAATGCAATTTTTGGGGTCATTCAAGAAAATAAAGCCGAAGCTGCAATTGATGCGTTAAAATCAATGAGTAGTCCAGCGGCTCGTGTTCGTCGAGATAATCAGGTGGAAGAAGTAAAATCTGAGGATTTAGTTCCCGGAGATATCGTTCTTCTTGAAGCAGGAGATGTTGTTCCAGCGGATATGCGTTTGTTTGAGGCGGCTTCATTGAAAATTGAAGAAGCAGCATTAACTGGGGAATCTGTACCCGTTGAAAAACAACTCGGGACGCTAGATGATGTAGAACTTGGCATTGGTGACCGTATCAATATGGCTTATCAAAATGCCAATGTCACATATGGTCGTGGTGCTGGGGTTGTCGTTAACACAGGAATGAGTACCGAAGTTGGGAAAATTGCTGGAATGTTAGCAACAGCGGATGAAACAGATACTCCATTAAAACAAAACTTAAACCGTTTATCAAAAGTATTGACCGTAGCTATCTTAATTATTGCTGTCATCACTTTTGCAGTGCATATGTTCCGTGGTGGAGATGCGCTTGAAGGCTTAATGACGTCTGTTGCTCTTGCAGTAGCAGCGATTCCTGAAGGATTACCAGCGATTGTTACGATTATTTTGGCACTAGGAACACAAGTCTTAGCGAAACGAAACTCTATTGTGCGTAAATTACCAGCAGTAGAAACACTTGGTTCAACAGAAATTATTGCTTCTGATAAAACAGGAACATTAACAATGAACCAAATGACAGTTGAAAAAGTTTTAACCAATGGAAAATTAATTGATGCCAAAGATACTATTTCTCATGACGACATGGTCTTGAAGGTAATGAACTTTGCCAATGATACAAAAGTGGCTCAAGATGGTTCATTAATCGGAGACCCAACAGAAACAGCATTGGTTCAATATGGATTGAATCACGACTATGATGTTCGTAAAGAAGTAGCAAAAGAACCACGTGTAGCAGAATTACCATTTGACTCGGACCGTAAATTAATGTCTACCGTTCATCAAATGGAAGACGGTCGTTTCTTAATTGCTGTTAAGGGTGCGCCAGACCAATTGTTAAAACGGACAACGAAACAATTGATTGACGGAAAAGAAATTGCCTTGACTGATGAGGGACGAAAAAAGATTCTTGAAACAAACCACGAGTTAGCTAAACAAGCGTTACGTGTATTAGCTATGGCGTATAAATATGTAGATAAGGTTCCAGAAATGGAATCAAGTATTGTCGAAGAAGAATTAGTCTTTGCTGGTTTAGTTGGTATGATTGACCCAGAACGGAAAGAAGCTGCTGAAGCGGTACGTGTTGCTAAGGAAGCGGGCATTCGTCCAATCATGATTACTGGAGACCACCAAGATACTGCTGAAGCGATTGCCAAACGTTTAGGAATCATTGGCGAAAATCAAGGCGATGAAGCAGTTATCACAGGGGCTGAACTGAACAACTTATCGGATGAAGAATTTGCGAAAAAAGTTGAACAATATTCTGTTTATGCACGTGTTTCTCCAGAGCATAAGGTTCGTATCGTCAAAGCATGGCAAAAAGAAGGAAAAGTTGTTGCGATGACTGGGGACGGTGTGAATGACGCACCCGCTCTGAAAACAGCCGATATTGGTATCGGTATGGGGATTACAGGAACAGAGGTTTCTAAGGGTGCTTCTGATATGGTCTTAGCGGATGATAACTTCTCAACAATCATTGTGGCAGTTGAAGAAGGACGAAAAGTATTCTCAAATATTCAAAAAACAATTCAATACTTGCTTTCAGCCAATATGGCGGAAGTGTTAACGATTTTCTTAGCTACTCTATTTGGTTGGGATGTGTTACTTCCAGTTCACTTATTGTGGATTAACCTTGTAACAGATACATTCCCAGCAATTGCTTTAGGGGTAGAGCCAGCAGAACCGGGAGCTATGGAACAAAAACCTCGGGGACGTGCGGCAAGTTTCTTCTCTGGTGGAGTGATGAGTTCAATCATCTATCAAGGGTTCTTGCAAGGGGCGTTGACTTTGGGCGTGTACGGTTTAGCGTTACTGTTCCCAGAACACACAGTTGCTAAAGAAATTCATGCAGATGCGTTAACCATGGCATTTGCAACGCTTGGATTGATTCAGCTGTTCCATGCGTTTAATGTGAAGTCTGTTTACCAATCTATCTTCAAGGTTGGACCGTTTAAATCAAAAACATTCAATATTTCAATTCTAGTATCGTTTATTCTACTAGGAGTGACGATTGTCGTTCCAGGATTTAACAAGATTTTCCACGTAACTCATTTAGATGGCATTCAATGGGCAATGGTTTTAGGTGCATCGTTCTCAATGATTATTATTGTTGAAATTGTGAAAGCAATCCAACGTGCTTTAGGTGTCGATAAAAAGTAAATAAATTCTTAAGGTGGGATGGTGAACATCTCGCCTTTTTCTTTACAATTTCGTGGCAAAAGTTTCGTTTTAACGATAGTTATTTCATTTTCCAAACTTTTCAGTTATAATAGTGTGGTTATTAAGTATAGACAAGGAGGATGCGGTTTTGACAGATAAGGAGAAACAGCAGCCAACACTAGGCGAAAAACGTCCGGGAGAGTCATTTAAGGACCAGATATTACGTGCCTTACATGACGACGGAGCAAACGAGCCAGTGAACTCGAGTCGACCTACACAAGATGAAGCAGAAGCTAAGCTAAAAAGTGAAACAGAAAAATCCCCTACTACTGACGAAAAGGATTCAAAGGTGGAGATAAAGATGCCACTTTCTGATGAGTCCAAGCTTACTCGTTCAAAGAAAAAAACGTCTGATAAAAAGTCAGCGCCTAAAGAAGAAATAAGCGCAGTAGAGTCAGAAGTAAAACCAATGACACGAGCAGAAAGTAAAAAGCAAGCTTCTCAAACATCAAAAAAACAAGGTCGAAACGAAGAGCGAAATAATCCAGAAATAGAAGAGGCAATCGACCCAAGAGACAAAGAAGATAAGATTGTTAGTCGCATTGTCTTAATCGTTGTGGCTGCACTTGTTATCGTTGTGGGGATTGTTGGCTTTACAGGGTATAGATATGTGGATAGCGCATTAAAACCACTAGATAGCACAAATAAGAATTATGTATCAGTAAACATTCCGATTGGTTCATCCAATAAAGAAATTGGTCACATTTTAGAACAAGATAAAGTGATAAAAAATGGCATGATTTTTAATTACTATACGAAATTCCATAATCTAGCGAATTTTCAAGGGGGCTACTACAATATGCAACCAAGTATGTCACTTGAGGATGTCGCAAATCTTTTACAACAGGGAGGAACGGAGAAACCTGAACCACCAGTTTTAGGAAAGATTTTGATTCCAGAGGGCTTTTCTATTGAACAGATTGCTCAGGCAATGGAAGTCAATGCGTTAACGAAGAAAAAAGAGAAAACACCTTACACCTCAGAGGAATTTATGAAAGTGGTGCAAGACCCAGCATTCTTTGATAAAATGTTGAAGAAGTATCCAGAGCTACTTACTAGTGCTAGTCAGGCAAAAGATGTTCGCTATCGTTTAGAGGGCTATTTATTCCCAGCGACCTATAATTACTCAAAGGGAACGACAGTTGAGCAGCTTGTGGAAGAAATGATTACTGCTGAAAATCAAGTAATGAGTGCTTACTATGGAACGATTAAGGCTAAAGGAATGACCGTACAGGAAGTCTTAACATTAGCATCATTGGTTGAAAAAGAAGGGGTAAAAGACGAAGATCGTCGGGAGATTGCCCAAGTATTCTTTAACCGAATGACACCGGGCATTGATATGCCGTTACAATCGGATATTTCCGTTCTTTACGCAATGAATCAGCATAAAGAACTATTGACAGAAAAGGATACGCAAATTGATTCACCGTATAACCTTTATATCCATACTGGTTACGGACCAGGGCCGTTTGATAGTCCAGGCAAAAATTCAATTGAAGCTGTGTTAAATCCCAAAGATAACGACTATCTATTCTTTGTAGCAGATATTAAAACGGGTGAAGTTTACTTCGCAAAAACATATGAAGAACACCAAGAATTAGTGGATAAATATGTTAATAATTAAATAAGACTGGCGGGGATTTGAAAAAATTCTCGCTACTTTTTATTGAAATATTAAAGAATTAATGATACTCTTTAGCACGAGATATAAAGCTAAAAAAAGGAGAAAAGATTTTATGGCAGACAAAGTATACCCAATGACCCAAGAGGGAAAAGAAAAATTGGAAAATGAATTAGAACAGTTAAAAACGGTGAAACGAGGAGAAATCGTTGAACGTATTAAAATAGCTCGCTCATTTGGTGACCTTTCAGAAAATTCTGAGTATGAATCAGCAAAAGATGAACAAGCCTTTGTAGAAGGACGTATCGCAACGATAGAAAATATGATTCGTTTTGCACAAATCATTGATAATGATGGTGTAGATGAAGATGAAATTTCTATCGGAAAAACAGTCGCTTTTACTGAATTACCAGATGGCGAAGAAGAAGAATATGTTATCGTAGGTTCTGCAGAAGCCAATCCATTTGAAGGCAAGATTTCCAATGAAAGCCCTATCGCTCAAAGTCTTATCGGTCATAAGCTTGGTGAAGAAGTGTTGATTACGACACCGGGCGGCGACATGAGAGTGAAAATTACGAAAGTTATTGCTTAATTAAGATAATTAAGAGGGGAGAAGCTGAATGAGGCTTCTACCCTTTTTGTTGTGCGAAGGGCTATAGATAGATTCAGTCGTAAGCCCTATGGAAACATAGAAAAAGATACAGTATGATTAAGTTAAGAAAATATGGAATGAATGGGGTGGGACTATGCCAGCTAAAATAAAATTGTTTGTGATGATTGAGGGGCTTCTTAGCTTAGGTGCGCTTATTTCGATTGTTCAGACACATAGTTTGCTATTTTTTGCTGTCATTGGGATTCTTTTTACAGTGTATGGTGCAGGTTCAAAGAGAAAAAATTCCTTTAAAAAATTTGTTTTGATTCTGGGCTTGATTATTTTAAGTGTCATTTTATTGAGCAATTTCTTTATCTGGGCGATGTTAATTGTTCTCCTCGTCTTTATTGGGGGATTCTCCGATGTTTCTAAATTTCCGCTTTCTAAAAAATCGGTGAAATGGAAAGACCCTGAAATGCGAATAATCGAAACGGAAGAGGCTCAACCTAAAAATGGACGACGTCAAAAATGGCAATGGGTTGGGAATCAAAATTTCGGTTCCAATGTGTACGAATGGGATGATATTAACATTCAGATTTTGGCAGGAGATACAATTATTGATTTAGGAAATACGTTACTTCCGAAAGAGGATAGTGTAATTCTTGTTCGCAAGGGAATTGGTCGCACAAGAATTTTAGTACCCATCGGAGTGGGCGTTCATTTAGAATTTTCATCGCTCGCTGGAAGTGTTGACTTTGATAAGGAAAAAATGCAGTTGAAAAATGAATCTGTGTCTTTATTTAGTACAGATTATGATGAAACGACTCGTCATTTGAAGATTGCTGTCAGTACGCTTGTAGGAGATATCGAGGTGATTAGTGTATGATAGACAGAATGCCTAGAATTTCCGTCTTGATTTATTCTACGTTTGCGACTTTTATTGCAATTATCGTCAGTCTCTTACTCTCCTTTAATTCACAAGACGGAAGAAGTGTTTGGGAAAAAATTCTTACGACCAGCTTTTTACGTGTGCCGTTACTGGTCTATGTTTTTGCGCTCTCTATCATCGTGGGCATTATCACGTATGTGCTAGTGTCACTGGTGGAACGTCGATTTGACCAGCAGATTGAAGAAAATTTGCGTCATTTAGTCCGTGGGGAATATGACGAAACGATTCATTTCGAAACGGAAGAGTCCTCTGAGTTATCGACAAATTATCAAATTCATCAAAACATTCATTTATTAGCTGAAAAGCTTCAACAGATGTCTGAGCAATTGCAATCATTAACCAAACAACAAGAAGTCGTTGACGGAGAAACCAGAGAAGAAATCTTAACCACAGAACGTCATCGCCTTTCTCGTGAATTGCACGATTCTGTGAGTCAGCAACTCTTTGCAGCGATGATGATTCTTTCCGCTTTAAATGAAACCGCACAAACCACGAATACTCCTGAAAGCTATCGCAAGCAAATTGCGGTGGTTACAGATATTGTCAATGCCGCACAATCGGAAATGCGCGCTCTTCTATTACATTTGCGCCCAATTGAATTATCAGGAAAGAGCTTACGGCAAGGAATCGAACAGTTATTGCGTGAACTACAAACCAAGATTAAGATTCAGCTGACTTGGGAAGTAGAAGATATTCAGCTGAGTTCTTTCATTGAGGATCACTTGTTTCGTATCGTGCAAGAGCTTTTGTCGAATACCTTGCGTCATGCGAAAGCTGACGAGCTAGAGGTGTATCTTCGTAAGGTGAATCACACCGTTTTATTACGAGTGATTGATGACGGGGTAGGTTTTGACATTAATCAAGAGAAATCTGCAAGCTATGGTCTGAAAAATATCCGCGAGCGTGTCGTTGGTATGGGCGGAACTGTAAAAATAATTAGTTTTAAAGGACAGGGAACAAGTATTGAAATTAAGGTGCCAATCGTGGATAATGAAGGGGACGATAAGGAAAAGACGAAAACTGTATAATGTAGCTGAGGTGAAAAGGATGATAGATGTATTATTAGTAGACGATCACGAGATGGTGCGCCTTGGCGTGTCCTCCTATCTGTCTGTGCAAGACGATATAGAGGTGGTTGGAGAAGCAGAAAATGGGAAAATCGGTTACGAAAAAGCCTTGGCTTTACGTCCTGACGTTATTCTGATGGATTTAGTAATGGACGAAATGGACGGAATTGAGTCCACCAAGAAGATTTTAGGTGAGTGGCCGGAAGCTAAGATTTTAATTGTGACAAGCTTCATTGATGATGAAAAGGTATATCCAGCGATTGAAGCGGGGGCGTCTGGCTATTTATTAAAAACTTCTTCCGCAAGTGAAATTGCTAATGCGATACGAGCGACATTTAGCGGGGAACGTGTGTTAGAACCAGAAGTGACCAATAAAATGATGGAACATCTGTCGCGTAAAAAGGAGCCTGAATTATACGAAGAATTGACGAATCGTGAAAATGAAGTCTTGCAATTAATCGCTCAAGGGCGTAGTAATCAAGAAATTGCAGATGAGTTATTTATCACTTTGAAAACGGTCAAGACGCATGTTTCCAATATTTTAGCGAAGCTCGAAGTTGAAGATAGGACACAAGCGGCGATTTATGCATTTAAGCATCATTTAGTAAGCTGATTTTTAGCCACTAGAGAAGTCTTTCTTTGGTGGTTTTCGTGTTATAATAAGGAACATAAGCAGATGTACTGAAGAGGAACGACTCTTAGTGCTATAATCACAAGTGAGGGAAAACGAATGAAGAAAAGTTTTGCAGTGATTGGATTAGGACGTTTTGGAGGAAGTATCACCAAGACACTTATCGAGTCAGGTCAAGAGGTTTTAGCGATTGACAGCAGTGAAGAACGAGTCAATGAATACATGAATATTGCCACGCATGCCGTTGTTGCCAATGCGCAGGATGAAACAACCTTGCGCTCTCTTGGGATTCGGAATTTTGATACCGTTGTAGTAGCGATTGGAGAGGACATTCAAGCAAGTATTCTAGTCACCCTAATGGTCAAGGAAATGGGTGTTCCCAATGTTTTAGTCAAAGCGCAAAATGATTACCACGCGCGCGTGTTAGAAAAAATTGGAGCTGATAGAGTGGTTCATCCCGAGCGAGATATGGGGATTCGAATCGCTCACCGTCTAGTCTCACATAACTTACTAGACTATTTGGAGTTGTCCGATAGATTCTCAATGGCTGAAATCAAAGTGACAAACAAGAAATTTTTCAACCGTACCCTTCAAGAATTAGATTTACCAAGTAAATTTGGTGTCAGTGTCACCGCAATTCGTCGGACAAATCAAGTAGTGGAATTAGCGACAGCCGATTCCGTCGTTCATGAGAATGATAACTTATTGGTAGTCGGTTCTACTGATGATGTTGAAGCGCTTGATGATAAACTATTTAAGGGGTAGAAGAGATGAAATTACAGATTTCTGAACGTGCATATGAATGGTTTGAAAAGGAACTTGATTTAAAACCGGGTAGCTTTGTCCGATTCTACGGAAAAGTTTACGGAAGCACCAATGTGCATGAGGGCTTTTCAGTGGGAATGACAGTGGAAGTACCACAAAATATAATGGCTTCAGTAGAAAGACATGGAATCACTTACTATGTAGATCAAGCAGATGACTGGTTCATGGCGAATTATGATTTATATGTCGACTACGATAAAACATTAGAGGAACCAAGTTACACCTTTAAAGAAGCTGTTTAGTTTAGGAAAAAGGTAGGACTTCTGGGAAACTGGGAGTCCTAGTTATTGAAAATACAGGAGAGTGAACAACAAATTGGAAAAAACACAACAAGAATTGAGAGAGCTCGCTAAGAAAGTAAAAATTATCTTCTTTGACATAGATGATACTTTACGCGTGAAGGATAAGGAGTTTATGCCTGAATCTATTCCAAGCGTATTTGAACGACTACATAAAAAGGGGATTCGTACAGGAATTGCCTCTGGACGTGCTTACTTTGGTGTCGTTCCTGAAGTTCGAGCTTTAGGGGCAGATTACTATGTGACGATTAATGGTCAATATGTACGTACTAAAGAGGGAGAAGAAATTTTTAGCAATCCGATTCCCAAAGAAACCATTCAAAAGATTATCGAATGGGCGAACGCTGTCGGTATGGAATATGGTATGGTCGGAAAAAATCGTGCAGTAGTTTCACAATGGACAAAGTTAGTTGATGATGCGATTACGGTTGTCTATGGAAAATTGGCGGAGGAGCCTGATTTTTGGCAAGAAAATCCCGTGTATCAAATGTGGACGTTTACCGATGAACACAAGGACAATGTTTTGCCAGAAGAGCTAAGAAGTCAGGTGCGCTTGGTTCGTTGGCACCCACATTCTTGCGATATTGTACCGATTCATGGGTCTAAGGCGAATGGAATTGAGAAAGTTTTAGAGAAATTAGGGCTGACCGATAAAGATTTAATGGTCTTTGGTGATGAATTAAATGACGTAGAAATGTTTCAATATGCGGGACTTTCGATTGCTATGGGAAATGCGAATGAGGAATTGAAGCCACTTGCTGATTATGTGACAAAGGATATAGAAGAAAATGGTGTGGAATACGCACTAGAAATGTTGGGCTTGATTGACCCAGTACCAGTAGCTAAATAACAAAAGGAACGACAAACTTCATTTTGCAAAGTCTGTTGTTCCTTTTTTGTTTTATTCACACAGGCTACTTGAGTGCATAGGCTGTACTCGTTGCTCAGGGTGAATAAAATGTAAGGCATTATTGACGGCAGTGGGTGCTTCGCCAAAACCAGTCGCGATAAGCTCTACTTTGCCGTTATAAGTGTTAATGTCACCAATAGCGTAAACTCCAGCAATCGAAGTAGACATATCTGAATGAACCACAATATTATTTCTCGTAAAGGTTAAATCCCACGTGTTTATCGGATCAATGCTTGAAGCAAAGCCGTAATTAATGATTAAATGGTCAAGCGGAAGGGAATGCTCTTCCTTTGATTTCACATCTTTTAAGGTCACGCCGACCAATTTCCCATTTTCATCTTCATCAAGGGACTCGATGACTAATGGGGTCAAGACATGCACCGAGCTATCATGTAATAATTCCACGCTATGCTCATGCGCACGAAATTGCGGACGGCGATGAATGAGGTGAACTTCTTTAGCAATTGGTTCAAGCATTAACGCCCAATCCACTGCAGAATCTCCTCCACCTGCGATACCAACGACTTTGTCTTTAAAACGATTCATGTCACGGATAAAATAAGAAATTCCTTTATTTTCATGCTTTTCGGCACCTTCAACACTCAAACGCCGAGGTTCAAAAGCGCCATTTCCAGCCGCGATAATGACCGCCAATGTTTGATGAGTTCCTTTATTCGTTGTCAGCGTAAAAATATTATTTTCGTCTTTCGTCAAACTAAGCACCTTTTCTTCTAAACAGATTGTTGGTTTCATAGGTTCCAACTGTTTGATTAAGTTTTTTATAAGGTCGCCGGCTTTAATTTTTTGAAAGCCTGGAATATCGTAAATATATTTTTCAGGGTAGAGCGTGTTCAATTGTCCGCCAAGTTCTGGTAAACTTTCGATAATTTTGGTTTTTGCCTTGCGTAAACCTGCATAAAAGCCTGCAAATAAGCCAATAGGTCCACCACCGATAATTGTAATATCGTAAATTTCATCTTTTTGCATTTAATCACTCCCAGAGATTATTCATAATACAATCTTCATTTTATCAGTTTTAGAAAAAGTGTCACGTCATTCATTTATTAAATTTTCATAAAATAGAAGATACTCGCTTTTTTTGAGCGAGTTCGCTATGATTAAAGGGTAAGAAAAGAACAGAATGGAGCGATAATCGTGAGTGAATTTCCACAATTAGATTTAGCAAATGCAAAAGGACCAAAAGTAACGATTAAAACCAACCGTGGTGATATTCATGTGCAACTTTTTAGTGAAGAAGCACCAAAAACAGTGAAAAACTTTGTTGAACTTGCAAAGAAAGGTTATTATGACGGCGTGATTTTCCATCGTGTCATTCCTGATTTTATGATTCAAGGGGGCGACCCAACTGGTACAGGTATGGGTGGTGAAAGTATCTATGGCGAAAAATTTGAAGATGAATTTTCACGTAATGTTTTCAATCTACGTGGCGCATTATCTATGGCAAATGCGGGACCTAATACAAATGGAAGCCAATTTTTCATCGTACAAAATAAAAATGTTCCAGCAAGCATGACGGAACAATTAGAAGGTGCTGGTTTCCCAACTGAAATTATCGAAGCCTATAAAGGTGGAGGCACACCTTGGTTAGATTTCCGCCACACTGTTTTCGGACAAGTAGCAGATGAAGAGAGCATGAAAGTGGTTGATGAAATTGCTGGTGTGAAGCGTGACGGACAAGACCGCCCGCTAAACGACGTGGTTATCGAATCAGTAGAAGTAACAGAATAAGCAAAAGGAGGCTTTCCAATACGCTGGAAGCCTCCTCTTTTAGGGTATTTTTTGAAAGTCCTTAAAATTAGTTTTCTAAATCTTCAAAAGCCAATTTAATCCGTTTGATTCCTTCGTCAATCGTTATTTTTGGTGCAGCGACATTTAAACGCATATGTTGTGTACCCGCATTCCCAAAACTAATTCCTGCATTTAATACGACTTTTCCTTTGTGAATTAAACGTTCTTCAATTTCTTTGTCCGTCAATCCATAATTTGAGAAGTCCAACCATGCAAGATACGTGCCTTCTGGTCTCATCCACTCTATTTTTGTTTTGCCAACCAATTCTTTTTCTACTAAGTCGAGATTTTGTGCCAATACTTTTTTTAATTCAAGAAGCCACTCATCTCCATATTTGTAGGCTGCCTCTGTCCCAACAAGTCCAAATGTACCGATTTCATGTTGATTATTTCTTAATTGTGCGTGTGAGAATTTTTCGCGTAAGTCTTTGCTTTCAATAAAGACCATGGAGTTTTTGATTCCCGCCAAGTTAAAGGTTTTTGTAGCGGCAGTCATGGTAATTGAAAAGTCGGCAAAATCTTCTCCAGCATTTGCAAAGGTGGTGTGAGCAGATGGTGCAAAAACTAAATCTTCATGAATTTCATCACTAGCAACAAGAACGTGGTGTTTTTTACAAAGAGCACCGAGTTTATTTAGCTCTTCTTTCGTCCAGACACGTCCGCCCGGATTTTGTGGGTTACATAAAAGATAAAGCTTTACATTTTCTTCAACAAGTTGCTTTTCTAATAAATCAAAATCAATCTCATAGTGATTATTGCGTTTTACAAGGCGATTTTCAACGAGCTTGCGTTGGTTTAATTTGACTGAACGAGCAAAGGGTGGGTAAACAGGATTATTGATTAAGACGGCATCGCCAATTTCAGTGTAGGCTTGAATCGCAAGTGAAATACTTGGAACTACACCGCTAGAAAATAAAATCGCTTCTTTAGGTACTTCATATTGATGCTGTATTTTTTGCCAAGCGATAATTTCTTCGTACAAGCTATCACTTGGGTCAGAGTAGCCGATAATACCAAAATCAATAATTTTTTGTAGCTCCTCTAAAACTTTAGGATTTGCTCGAAAATCCATGTCTGCAATCCATAAGGGAAGCAAATCATCCTCATGGTATTCCTTTCCAATGGAGTCCCATTTGATGTTATTGGTGTTTCTTCTATTGATGACTGTTTGAAAATCGTACATTGCTTCTCCTCCTATGAAAAATTTAAAATATAATTATTTACCTACTTGTAGTATAATGTTTATCAAGGAAAGAGGGAAGAGTATGACTTATAAAATTGGCGACATCATTGAAGGAAAAATTACGGGTATTCAACCATACGGGGCATTCGTATACTTAGATAATGATACACAAGGACTTATTCATGTGTCTGAAATTCAAGCTGGCTACACAAAAAATATTCATTCCGTGATTCAAGTTGGGCAAAAAGTCCGGACGCAAGTAATAGACATAGATGATTATTCAAAAAAAATTAGTTTGTCCCTCAGAACCTTAGAAGAGCATGTCGCTCCTCAAAGTTTTTATCGGAAAAAGTATTTTACCAATAAGAATAAAAAAATTGGCTTTCGTAGCATCCGCGAACAACTTCCGCAGTGGATAGATGAAGCGATTCATGATTTAACGAGTAACACTTCGATAAACACATCTAAATAAGGGTAGGAGATGATTGGGCGTGGCTGTGCATAAGGTTGCAGGAACGATTATTTTAAATGAAGAAACAGGTAGAAATAAATTTTTAATTCAACATGATCAAACTGTTTCAGAAAAATTTGCCGTGACAGATATTGAAGAAGGGTATACCGCGCTCGGTAGCTTACTTTCTTTTTTCAAAGAGGAGCTAGAGCTTGATCTTAAGAATTTAAGTCTAATTGAATTAACCAATGTCAAGGTGGCAAGTGTGAATCTTCCATTTTTTGTTTTTGAGGGGAATGAGGGAGAATTGACAACCAACCTTCCCGAAGACTATTCTTGGGAATTTGCGGATAAATTATCGCATGTCTTTCAACGGTTTGAAATTGACGGTGTTCCCTATTTTTAAAATAGTTATTGTGAGTTCTAAGAATTATTGCTGAGGTGAGGATTCTTGGGGCTTTTTTTGGTTGGAATTTTCCAGTATAATGGGATTGAGGTGAGGAAATAATGACTGTCGGAAGTATATTTAATGATTTCGCTCCAACTCGAGATGAAGTCGCTGCAAAAGAAGCAGACATGTCAATAGAGGAATTGAAAACCTCTGATAATTGGCTTTGTAAAAACTACGGAAATGGTAAACCATTCTTTGAAGCTCATCGACATGAATTTAAGAAATACCCACAGCCACGAGAAATGTGGGACTTATACAAGAAATTAAATAATATTAAGTATTAGCATTTAACGTTGAAAGGTTGATAAGCTCCCATCATAGTAGACAATAGAAAAAACAAAAATTTCTATTCTACGAATGATGGGAGCTTATCAGTTACGTTAGGTGCTTTTTTATTAATTTTTTTATGTTGAGATAAATCGGAAGCTCTTGATTTTTTCGAATAACTTCAATGAGCTAAACACCTAAAAATAAATGGATTTTCTGAAAAATAAAAAAATCATTGGTTGTTCTTAGGAAAAACATTTATTTTAAACGAATGAAACGTGGTCTGTTATTGATATTTTTTGAAGAAAATGAAAAATCTTTAAATTTATTGAGGGATTATAAATATTGACCATAAAATCGCTAGAAAAATAGCCAAAACATGTTAAACTCAAATTATATTAATAATATATAATCAAATTCTAATTATTAGTTAATCAGAAAAATGATTTTATAATAAGATGAAAAGCATTTTTTTGTTGGTATATGGCTATTTATTTGGACTTTTGGGAATACATATAAATTGTACGATTAAAAATTATCACTGTTTTAAAAATTAATATAAGAATTTGATTATAAAATGGATGTATTAGATAGCGAATGCTATTTTTACAAAATATATTTGCTTTTCCACAATAGATGAAAGGAGGAATAAGTATTTTATGAGTGGGCAAAATGTTGATGCTTTACAATCTGGGGTCATAAGAGAAAGAAGGAAAACTTAATGAAAAAGCAAAAAATTATTCATAGTTTAGCAGTAGCCGCATTGGTGTTAGGGGGTGTGAGCTACAGCGTTGGAGTTTTACCAACAAATGTAGGTGTTTTAACTGCACAAGCTATTGGAACAGGAAATGTCGAATTGGATCTTCACAAGTTAAAAAATTATCAAAATGGAGCAAAAGACGGGTCGGACATTACGAATACAGGGAATGTTATTGAAGGCATTCAAAATGGTAGCAATGAGTACTTAGCTGGAGTAACTTTCACAGCTTACGATATTACTACTTATTACTATGCTTATGCTGCTGCAAATCCTACAAAATCATCTGCAGACGTTCTAGCAGATGTCAAAGCTTATTATGAAGGACTTTCTTCAGCATCGGCAACCAACATAGGTTCATCTGCTGTTATTAACACCGGGGCTAGTTTCACAAGTTCTGCAACGGGCGATGAACATAGTAAACCCGGCACTCTTGAAGTTCCGAAGATAAGTAACGGAAAAAATGCAGTCTATGTTGTGTTTGAAAATTCAACGGCAGCAGGGGATACAGATACTATAAGTGAAGCAGTCCCAATGGTTGTTGCACTTCCAATTAGTGACCTAGAAACGGCAGACACGATTCATTTATATCCAAAAAACTCTGTTTCTGAGATTATCAAACAAGTATCCGATCCAAATGTAGCAATCGGTGAAAAGATTACTTATACGATTAGCTTAGATATTCCAAATGATTTTGGTCAAGTTGTTACACGTAACGGCGTACAACAATTTAAATATCAAAATATTTCCGTGACAGATGATCCAGAACCAGGTTTGACATTTGTTCGTTGGGAAACAATAAACTATACGGGTGGAACAGCGGTAGATATTTCAAGTTTACCTGTGTCTGCTTTAGGGCTTGTGATAAATGGTGTGACAGAAGGAATCCCTGATCCAGTGGGTTATGTCGGTGGAGAAACTTCAACGATTAATTTAAATACACCTGCTTATACTGGCGATGCAGCAGCAAAAGCAACATTGGTTGAGAATATGAGAGCTCTCGCAGGAAATCAATTAATCTTTACTGTTACGGCGAAAATTAATAAAGATGCACTAGTAGGAGATAACGAGGAAACTGCGGGCATTCAAAACAACTTAATCAATGAAGCGAGTTATATTATCGGCAATGGTTCAGGTGGCGACTTGACCTATGTAAAAGGAAAAGATGATGTACAAGTCTTTACTTACGGACATAAATTTATTAAGAAAGATGCGCTTACTGCCAAAGAATTAACCGGCGCAGAATTTAAAGTTTATCAAACAAGTCATACAGATGTAACGACGCCAACACCTGATATTACAGGTCCTGCTGTGGCAGATTTAGGAACAAAATATGCTGCTGCTAATCCTATCAAGTTTGTTCTTGAAGGCGGAGTTTATCATGTAGCAACTGACGAAGAAATAGCTGATGCAAATGTAACAAAAACTACAACAATAATTGCAAACCCTGGCATTACCTTAAAAGGTCTTGAAGCTGGAACCTATGCAATCGTGGAAACGCAAGCGCCAACTGGTTATCTATTAAATACAACACCTCTTGCATTTACTGTGGCACTTGATAACACAACAACGTTAGAAGGAATTACAGGAAGTGCGATTGATCGTATTGACAACGCACCTGAAAACACTCTTCCACTCACTGGTGGACAAGGAATGAAAATTGTCATTACCGTTGGCGTACTTGCTTTATCTGCGGCAGTCGGTGTGTACTTTATCAGCCGTAAAAGAAATGAAGATAGCAAACCTTCTGTTTAAAAAGATAGATGACAACAAAAAGTAGGTGATTAGATGCGCTATTCTAAAAAAAAGAATATTCAATTTGTGATTCAGTGGGTTGTCGTTCTTTTAGCTTTTGTAGGAGTCGCACTAATCACTTGCCCTATCTGGGGAAATGTTTTAAATGATTTAAAAAATGAGGCGACGATGCGTGAATTTCAGAAAAAAAATCTCTCTACGCAAGAGTTAGCAAAAGAAAATGCGAAACGGAAACTTGCAGCCAAAGAAGTAGCTCTGGCAAATCCCTATTCGGAAGTTGGGTTACAGTCCATCCCCCTAACGAATCCGAATACGAACAAGGAACTCATTTCACACACTATTGGAGAAATTTATCTACCAACGATTCACGCTCGAATGCCGATTTTCGATTCTATATCAGATAAGTACATGGAACATGGAGCCGCTTGGTTACCCACATCCAACTTTCCAAGTGGTGGATTAAAAACGCATACGGTCATTACCGGACACTCTGGGATTCCAACTGCGCGACTGTTTACCGATGTTCCAGAATTAAAAAAAGGTGATTTGTTCATTCTGCTCGTTGGAGATAATTACTTGGCGTATGAGATTTATTCAATGACGGAGGTCATTCCAAGTGATGTGTCAAAAATTAAACGAGAAGAGGGCAAAGATTTAGCGACACTGGTCACTTGTGTTCCGATTGGAATTAACTCCAAACGTTTATTAGTGACAGGAAGCAGAGTCCCTTTTGTTCCCGAGATGATGGGAGAGATTGAAACACTAAAGGCAAAAGAGGTAAAGAAAAGAAATGCCATCATTGTTGGAATGATTGCGTTCGTTGTTCTTTTTCTACTTGTCATTTTTTGGATAATTTGTATGTGGTGTATCAAGCGTCAACGGAAGAGTCTAACCTTTGTAGCAACAAAGTTAGATCTTCAACAAGGAGATAAATTCCAGCTTTTTTCTGCAAATGGAAAAACTGCGTTATATAGAGAAAACGAGCTGTTTATTGTTTCTCCAAGCGAAACGAAAAATCGAGTGACCTTTCCAAATTTACCACGTAATCAATACATGGTGAGACAAATAAATGAGGAGAATCAGCTGCCAAAAGCAGAATTGACATTTAAACCCAAAGGAAATCTACGTCATTTTGTTTTTCGGATAATACAAGCTAAAAAGATAAAAGCCTAACGATGAAAGTAGGTATGTGAGATGGTAAATAAAGTAAAAAGCATATTACTTATTAGCTTTATAGGTCTTTTTCTATTTTTCGGCGTGGTTAAGATAGAGACGATTTATGCAGATACCGCCGATGTTGAACTACGGCTTCATAAAGTTTTACTAAATGAAAATGATACAACCACCGTTTTTGATAATGCAGGTTTGCCAATTACTCCTCAGGTTGGTTCACCCTTAGATGGTGCAGAGTTTACAGTGTATGACGTGACCGCCCTCATTGCAAGTGGGGAAACACGTGATAGCTTAATAAAATTATTTACAGATAAAGGAGTGACACCATTTATAGATGGCGTGGTTGCCCTTGGAGTTACAGGTAGTCAAGGAGTTACTGGTGAAGTTGATTTTGCGCTGTCCTCTACTTCAAATGGGAAAAATGCGAGCTATTTCATTATTGAAACAGGAAAGCCAGCAGTGGCAAATGAAATTTCTCAACCTATTTTAATCAGTTTCCCTTTAAGTAATAAAGACGGTTCACCAATGAAAACGCTTGATTTATACCCTAAAAACTATGAGTACGCTCGTGATCCTTATTTTTATAAACATGGGCGCGAAGTTAGCACTCAAAAAGATTTAGGTGCGTTACAAGGAGCAAAATTCCGTCTTTATAAGATAGATGAAAATGGAAAACGTTGGTATCTTCATGAAGATACTGGGGACAATGATAATCAGTGGATTGAAGATGTGAATAGTAGTGACGTGACAATCATCACTTCAGATAGCACTGGAAAAGTTTCCACGAATAGTCATTGGTTAAATGCAGGAATTTATTACTTTGAAGAAGTGAGTACGGTTACAGGTTATACAATTACGGATGAAGCGATGCACGTAAAAGTAACGGTTCCTGATGAAAATTCAGAACCTGTAACGATTACGGTCTTAAGTAAGACAACCACTATGGATAATGCCGTTGTGTATAACGATTACGTAACGCCTCCAGATAAACCCAAAACACCCGATACTGGCGGAAGATTACCAGATACAGAAGGCTTTTTACCTAGTACCGGTGAAATGATGAAGAGCGGACTGACAGTTCTTGGAATCGCTCTAATTTGTCAAGTGACCGTTCTTTTCTTCAAGAAAAGAACAAAGAATGATTGAGAGGGATTGATATGAAACTAAAAATAAAACATAAAATAGTGGCAATCATCTCCTTGATTAGTTACTTTGTGTTACTTTTTATGGTCTTGCCACAACAAACAAATGCAACGGTTACTTCACATTTTGATGTAGATACTTGGCATAGCGCACATGTTGTTCAATCACCCTTAACTCATCCACATAGTGATTTGTTGATTGGCCACTATTTAGAGAATACAAATTATGAGGTGAAAAGTGAAAATATGGGGGCATATTATTCTGGGATTCAGAACAACCCACTTGCTTATTGTGTAGCGATAAATTATGGAATAGATGCGCCTTATGTAAATTTACCAGGCTTGGCGGGGTATAACTCAATAACTTATAATAATGAGAATTCCGCTAAATATGCTTATTTGATTCATACGTACGGTCAATCCGGTTCAGGTGATACAACAGCAGTCACGGGTCCCAATGTAGCTGATACGGGACATGCTCATATGTCACAGATAAATAATCAATCCATGTATATGAATAATGCAGCGATTCATTATAATCTTCGTCAGTCTATTTATGAAGCAAATCCTACTCGGTGGACGTCTTTAAAGACTGCGTATTCAAGTACTATATTGAGTAGTATAGCCACCTTAGCTGATCAGTTAATGACGGATGCCATTAGAAATTATGGACCCTATACATTGACTGCCACTTTATCAAACAGCTCTACGACAAATCGAGCAGTTCTTTCTTATGTAATCACTGCAGCGAGCGGAGAAACTTTTACAGGAAAGAGAAGTAATGGAACAAATCATGTAGTAAAAGCAGAAATCACTTCAGGAAATGCAACCTTTACAGATAGTACAACCAGTAAAGAGATTTATAATGGTTCTTCTTTTCCAGAGATTGTTTATACTAGTGGCACTACTGGAAAGATTAAAGTAAGCTTGTCTGTTGAAAATTTACCGGGAACCACTCTTACAATTAGAACCACTTTAGTGAACGGAGTTATTGATACTCAATCTATGCTTACGGCGAATACTAATGTAAAAGCAACAATTACTGCAGCGGCAGAATTAGATATTCCATTAGGAAGTGTAAAAATTCAAAAAAGAGGATATGAGTCTAATGATACAATGTGGAATGACAAGTACTCCTTAGCAGGAAACGTTTTTCATATTTACCCAGGAACAACAGCTACTGGAACTCCGACAGCGATACTGACAACCAATGCTAGTGGTTATGCGGCAGTAGGCAATCTTCCATTAGGTACTTATACACTTGCGGAAGCAACAGCAGGACCTGGGTTTGTTATTAATCCAACTACCTATACATTTACGCTACCGACAGCTGGTGGTTCTTATGGGATAAATGTAACCTTTCCAAACGAAGAAAAAAAGGGGAATGCACTTCTTGAAAAAGTAGACGCAGAAACTGGCACTACACCACAAGGCGATGCTACGTTAAATGGTGCGGAGTTTGCTTTATTCCATGCCGATGATGACGAGGATGATAGTAATGATTTACCAGTAAAAACAACAGATGCATTTTCTCCTGTCACCAGTGTTGGAACAGGCATAGGTGAAAATGATGAAATTGTTGTTCGCGCAAATGGTCGGAATATACAAGTGAACCATTTGGCTCTTGGGGATTACTATTGGATAGAAACAAAAGCGCCAACAGGTTATCTATTGAATGCGGAAAAAATTCCATTTAGTGTGACGACTGGCGCAACGACGACTGTCACCATCAACAATCAAGCCATGGATACAGTGATCAAAGGAAAGATTACTGGGATTAAAAAAGGTAGTACGACAGACGGTTCAGAAAAGCCATTACTATCGGGTATAGGTATTACTGCCACATTGAAATCTGACTCGACGAAAACTTATACAACAACGACTGGAAATGACGGCTCCTTTGTGCTAAACAATTTACCTTATGGAACCTATACAGTGACGGAAACGCAAGGAAAAGTGGGTTATAAACTATTTGCCCCATTTGATGTAGTAGTGAATGAAAATGGAGCGAACTACCACTACACTGCGGAGGTTCTTGATGAAATTGAAACTACAAGTCTTAATGTGAAGAAAAACTGGAGTTTAGTCAATCCAGAGGGCGACTCTACAAAATATAAGGTAACGTTTGATTTAGTACGCTATACTGAAAATGAAGGTGTGAAAGTCTTAGATAATGAGTTTATAGGACAAGAAATTGTTTTAGATAATGCCTCAAATTTTGAAACTGAGATTGACAATCTTCCGACACACAGTCTGGACGGAAAAGAATATATTTACGCAATTACCAATGAAAAAGTCTGGGATACCAGTAAGGCACCAGAAGAAGATGTAACAGGACAGTTTAACCTAGAGTTGACTTCAGCAAATGATGAATTGACGAATGGTGTGGTGTTTGATTTAGACCACGACACAGAAGTTGAGATTACAAACGTTGAAGACGAAGTTGAATCACTTCCCCTCACAGGTGGGATTGGAATAAAAGAAATTCTTCTGATGGGTATGACATTTATTTTGCTTGCTAGTATCGTGGGTGCTTATATTTATGGGAAAAAAATAAAATTTGTTTAAAAAACAGAAGGACTTCCTGATTTTATTGAGAAGGGAAGTTCTTTTTTTATGCAAATGAAAAAAGAAATATCCTTAATGTTCGTTCGCATTATCGGTGAAATAATTTGAAAACATATCCTTTTTTTTGATTATTTTGCTAAATAACACGAATAATCATTAAAAAATCAGCAAATTGAATGCTTTTTTTGTCAAAAAAAGAAACAGTTTATCGTTGACGGAACCCAAAATAGATGATATTATCATAAATGTTCCAACGAGGAATAAACATTTAAAAAATATCAAACGTTTCGGTTGACAACAAGCCAGCGAGATGATATGATACAAAAGTTGATGCGAGAGGTTAATAAATAACT
Source organism: Lactobacillales bacterium (assembly GCA_031261705.1). GTDB lineage: Bacteria > Bacillota > Bacilli > Lactobacillales > Streptococcaceae > JAISJD01. Next base: position 56 of record JAISJD010000013.1, on the reverse strand, counting down.
CAAACGACAACACAAGTAGACCTTTGAAAACTGAACAAAGTAAGACAAACCAAATG
>JAISJD010000012.1 GCA_031261705.1 Lactobacillales bacterium | reverse complement strand
CTGGCAGCGAATTATCAGTAAAATCTAGATACATAGAGAAAAACAGACCAGAAAATCAAATTTCGATTTTCTGGTCTATTTATTTTGGTGAACTAGAACTTATTGTCCCAGCCTCTTTTTCTTGCGAAAATAGCGTGAAAATCCTTGTTATTTAAGGGTTTTGAGCAGTTGACGTCCTTATTTTTAGATGTTATCCTTTGTTTTGCAAGCGGTACCAATAAAATTTTAGATGGAAAATAAAATGTAAATTAGGAGGAACAACATATTATGGCACAATTAGTAGAATGTATCCCAAATTTTAGTGAAGGGCAAAATCAAGAAACAATTCAAGGGCTGGTTGAAACAGCTAAGAGTGTTCCAGGTGTGACATTACTAGATTATTCGTCAGACGAAAATCATAATCGCAGTGTGTTTACACTTGTCGGAGATGTAGCAGGGATTAAAGAAGTAGCATTTCGCTTGGTGAAATATGCAAGTGAACATATTGACATGACAAAACATCATGGTGAACACCCACGCATGGGGGCAACAGATGTGGTGCCTTTCGTGCCAATCAAAGATATTACCACAGAAGAATGTGTAGAAATTTCTAAGGAAGTGGCAAAACGTATCAATGAAGAATTAAATATTCCGATTTTCCTATATGAAGAATCTGCTTCAACCCCTGCGCGTGTTAATTTAGCTAAGGTTAGACGTGGGCAATTTGAAGGAATGCCTGAAAAATTACAACAAGAAGAATGGGCACCTGATTTTGGAGAACGCAAGATTCATCCAACCTCGGGTGTAACAGCGGTCGGTGCGAGAATGCCGTTAGTCGCATTTAACGTGAATCTTGATACATCGGATATTACGATTGCCAATAAAATTGCAAAAATTGTGCGTGGTTCAGGTGGCGGCTTTAAATATTGTAAAGCAATCGGTGTCATGTTAGAAGATCGGAATATCGCTCAAGTTTCTATGAACATGGTGAATTTTGAAGGAACACCGCTTTATCGTGCTTTTGAAACGATTCGTTTTGAAGCAGCTCGCTATGGAGTCAACATCATTGGTAGTGAAGTGATTGGCTTAACTCCAGCAAAAGCAATGATTGATTGTGCGGAGTATTATTTGAAAGTGGAAGACTTTGATTATTCTAAGCAAATTCTTGAAAATCATTTGTTAAACTAGAAAGTCGCATTGAGGAGGAAAAAGATGAAACTGATTGATTTAAAAGTCACAGAGTTTATGGATTTACTTGGCTCTGAATTACCAGCACCGGGAGGAGGCTCGGCTTCTGCACTTGCCGCAGCAATGGGCGCTTCCTTAGTTGTCATGGTGGGCGAGCTCACACAAGGCAAGAAGAAATATTTAGAGTATGAAGAAGCAACGAAAGAAATTATTGTTGAAGCGAAAAAAGCACAACAAGAATTACTTTTAGCGATTGATAAGGATACGGAAGCATTCAATGTTGTTTCCGCAGTATTCACCATGCCCAAAGAAACCGATGAGGACAAGGCAGAAAGAAAAATTGCTATGCAGTCTGCTTTAAAGGGTGCTGCACAATCTCCATTTGCTATCATGGAGGAAATTATTAAGGTCTTAAAAATCACGAAACGTGCGGTTGGAAAAACGAATACCAACGCCGCCAGTGATTTAGGCGTGGCAGCATTAAACTTAAAATCTGGCTTGCAGGGAGCGTGGTTAAATGTCTTAATCAACCTTTCAAGTATCAAAGATGAAGCCTTTGTCGTGGAGTATCAAGAAAAAGGACAAAAAGTTCTAAATGAAGGCAGTCAAATAGCTGATGAGATTTACGAAGAAACGCTTTTAACAATTTAGTCTAAAAAATAGGTTTAGGTGAATGTATTGGTTGGGCGAGATGGAGTAGTGAAGCATGGGAAAGAAGTTGAAGAAAATTATCCTTACTATATTTTCTTAGGTTTTGAGAATTTCCCTTAACTTTGTAGTGAAAGAAGGAAGTAGCACATGTCACATTTATCAGATATTGAGATTGCCAATTCAGTAACAATGAAATCTATCGTAGAGGTTGCCAAAGAAGCTGGAATTGACGTAGAACAATTAAATTTATATGGAAAATACAAGGCAAAGCTAGATGTAAATGAACTTCCAAAAATGAAGAATCAACCCAATGGGAAACTGATTCTTGTTACAGCGATTACCCCAACTGCAGCAGGCGAAGGGAAAACGACGACTTCGGTTGGACTAGCAGACGCTTTACGTAAAATGGGTAAAAAAGCAATGCTTGCGCTTCGGGAACCTTCCCTTGGCCCTGTCTTTGGGATGAAAGGCGGTGCGGCTGGTGGGGGCTATGCACAGGTAGTACCAATGGAAGATATTAATTTACATTTTACAGGTGATTTTCATGCGATTGGTGCAGCCAATAACCTGTTAGCCGCAATGCTAGATAATCATATTCATCAAGGAAATGCACTAAGAATTGATAATCGTCGGATTACTTGGAAACGTGTGGTGGATATGAACGACCGTCAACTTCGTCATATTGTGGATGGATTGCAAGGAAAAGCCAATGGGGTACCACGTGAAGATGGCTATGATATTACCGTCGCTTCGGAAATTATGGCAATCCTTTGCTTGGCACAAAACATTCTTGACCTGAAGGAACGCTTAAAGAAAATTATTGTCGGGTATACCTATGATGGAGAACCCGTGACTGCGGGCGATTTGAAAGCAACGGGAGCGATGGCAGCTTTATTGAAGGAAGCAATTCACCCGAACCTCGTGCAAACTTTAGAACATACACCAGCTTTGATTCACGGGGGCCCGTTTGCCAACATTGCACATGGTTGTAACAGTGTGTTAGCGACAAAAATGGCGTTGAAATATGCGGATTATGCCGTTACAGAAGCAGGCTTTGGTGCGGATCTTGGTGCGGAAAAATTCATTGATATTAAGTGTCGTTTAGCAGATTTGAAACCCGATGCGGTGGTCTTGGTGGCGACTGTTCGTGCCTTAAAAATGCACGGTGGCGTATCTAAGAAAGAATTAGGGGAAGAAAATGTTTCGGCGATTCTTTCTGGACTTCCAAACTTAGAAAAACATCTGGAAAATATTCGTGATGTATACGGACTTCCAGTAGTAGTAGCGATTAATAAATTCCCAACTGATACCGATGCAGAGCTTCAAGCGGTCTATAATTCTTGCGAAAAAATGGGGGTAGAAGTTGCCGTATCAGATGTTTGGGGACAAGGTGGTGCAGGTGGCGTTGCGCTTGCTGAAAAAGTGATTGCTCTTGCAGAAGAAGAAAATCATTTTAGCTACACCTATGATACGCAGGATTCTATCAAAGAAAAATTAACCAAAGTCGTTCAAAAGGTCTATGGTGGAACAGGCATTGAGCTTACTCCTGCTGCGAAAAAAGAACTTTCAGAGCTAGAACGCTTGGGCTTTGGTAGCTATCCTATCTGTATTGCTAAGACACAATATTCATTTTCAGAGGATGCTAAGCGGATTGGACGTCCAAAAGATTTCACGATAACTATTCGTAACTTAAAAGTTTCTGCCGGTGCAGGCTTTATTGTGGCTTTGACGGGAAATATCATGACCATGCCTGGCTTACCCAAAGTTCCAGCCGCTGAAAATATTGATATTGATGAATTTGGAACGATTACAGGGTTGTTCTAAATGAAAGTAAAAAAATTAGTAGAATCAGATTTCACAGTGACAAATTGGAGTGGTGGCACGACTCGTCAGCTGTTTATCTATCCTGAAAATAGTGATTATGAAAAGAGAAACTTTGATTTTCGGATTTCTTCTGCCACAGTGGAGGAGGAAAAAACAACATTTACAGCACTTCCTGAGTATCACAGAATCTTAATGGTTTTGGAAAATCAGGTAACGCTGTTTCATGAAGTTTCGTCTGTTCATCTGAAACCTTATGAGCAAACTTCTTTTGAGGGAAGTAGGGTGACAAAAAGTGAGGGCTGTTGTACGGATTTCAACCTAATGTTTACGGATGATTATTTTGGTGAGGTCACGGCAAAAATTGGGAAAGCAGAGGAGATTTTAACTCCACACGCTCAGTATTTCTTTTATAGTATCACGGACAACATCACTTTTGAAATTGGTCAAACAACTATTTTGATTCATGCAGGAGAACTTATGTCTCTTTCAGAACTCTCGGAAAAAGAAGAAATAAAAATAAACTCCTCTAGTCAACCCGCATGGATACAAGTCAAATTAACAAAAAAATGAACGAATAAAAATTTTTAATAACAAAACAATAAGTTGCTTGTTAAAAATATAAATAATTTTCTTATCTCTGGTCGAAAAAAGAGATGAGCTTTCAATTGTGAAAATAAAATCATTTAAGCGATAGTACAACTATCCCTATTTCTAATAAGCAAATGGTCTTATGGAAAATCAGAGTGGGGCGAAGTGTTATTATTAAACACTTGCTCACGCTCTGTTATGAGAGGGGATTTAAAAAATGAGTACGCAGGTAGAAAGTGAAAAAGCAAAGTTTAGCTTAGGTGGAGCGACACTCTACGGAATCAATGCGGTAATCGGGTCAGGGATTTTCTTACTCCCCCGAGAAATTTATCAAGCATTGGGCCCTGCTTCACTGGTAGCGATGTTAGTCGATGTATTATTAGTGTTATTATTAGCCTTTTGTTTTGCAGAAGTATCTGGTTATTTTGATAAAAACGGAGGAGCCTATCAATATTCTAAAACGTCCTTTGGGAATTTTGTAGGCTTTAATGTTGGGCTGCTCGGATGGGCAGTGACTGTTATCGCTTGGGCAGCAATGGCAGCAGGGTTTGCTAAGCTATTTGTCTCATTGATTCCTCAAGCAGCGGGGAAAGAGACGATTATCAGCTTGCTTCTCCTTCTCACTTTATCAATTATTAACAGCTTTGGGGTGAAAACGTCAAAAGCCTTTACGATTACAATTACAATTGCCAAGTTGATTCCAATTATCGCATTTGTATCTATCAGTGTTTTCTTCTTGAAACACGGAATTGATGCGGGGCATTTCACACCATTTGTTCAATTATCAAAAGGTAGTACATTTGCAAGTGGAATGAACTCCACCGCCTTAACCGTATTCTACGCATTTATCGGGTTTGAAGCCTTGCCAATTGTTGCAGGGGAAATGCGTAACCCTAAGAAAAATGTACCAAAAGCTATTGTAACTTCCATTATCATTGTTTCATTATTGTATTTTGTCATTATTGCCGGAACGATTGCTATGCTGGGAAATGGAATCATGGATAGTACGAAACCCGTACAGGATGCTTTTTCTATGATGATTGGGCCTATTGGTGGCTACTTAATTTCCATTGGTGCCTTGATTTCAGTAGGTGGCTTGAACATGGGAGATTCTATGATGATTCCAAGATATGCTGCATCAATTGCAGATGACGGCTTACTTCCTCGCGTTTTCGGGAAGCAAAACAGGCGGAATGCACCAATTGTCGCTATTGTTGTATCAGGTATTTTAGCCGCTCTCTTAGTGTTAAGTGGTTCCTTTGAAGAATTGGCAGAACTAAGTGTAGTGATGCGTTTCATTCAATACATTCCAACCGCTCTTGCAGTCATTGCTTTGAGAAAGAAAGACATGGGTATAAAACCAGTGTTCAGAATTCCATTTGGTCCGGTTATTCCTATCTTGAGTGTCATCGTTAGTATTTGGATGATTTCCGCATCAAACATTATTAACATTATTTTTGCAGGTGGTTCAATCGTAGTGGCAAGTATCTTGTATTTTGTCTTGCATGGGTCAAAAAAAGATGGAGTAACGCCACTTAAAGAGTGATAAAATTAGTTATAGGAGAAAGGTTCTGTAACTTTAGTAAAAGTCTAGTACGGTGAAAAAAGAAGTGAAAAGCAGCGTAAGTTCGGTCAACAAGATGTTTCTTACGTTGCTAATTTTCACCACTTTAAGATTTCACCTTAACTTTGTTTGGAGGAAAAGAAAATGGTAGTCCTAATGGAAAATAAACGAGTATCAGATGAAAACGAAGTAGTCGAACGCCTAGTATTGACAGGGAATGATTTAACACTAGAAGATGTAATTGATGTTGCTAGAAATTATAAAAAAGTTGAAATTGCCGAATCTGCAATAGAAGCAGTAAACGATTCACGAAAAATTATTGATGAAATCGTTGATAATGAACGTGTGGTTTACGGAGTAACAACTGGTTTCGGCTCACTTTGTAATGTCAGCATTCCACGTGACGACTGTGTGCAATTGCAAGAAAATCTTATCCGTACGCATTCGAGTGGCTTTGGCAATCCTCTGGCTGAAGATGCCGTTCGTGCCGTCATGTTAATTCGTATCAATTCCTTATTAAAAGGCTATTCAGGCATTCGTATGAGCACGATCAATACCTTATTAAGCATGCTAAATGCAGGAGTTTGCCCGCATATTCCAGAAAAAGGTTCACTCGGGGCCTCTGGAGATTTAGCACCACTTGCTCATATGGTTTTGCCAATGCTTGGCTTAGGAAAAGCCTATTTTCATGGCGAATTAATGGCGGGCGCAGATGCAATGGCAAAAGCAGGCGTTGAAGTAATTCAGCTGGAAGCAAAGGAAGGACTTGCATTAATCAACGGAACCACCGTTTTAACAGGGATTGGTGCTTTAGCAACCTATGATGCAATTCAATTATTAAAATTATCCGATATTGTGGGTGCCTTATCTTTAGAAGCACATCGTGGGATTGAAAGTCCGTTTAAAGAAGAGCTTCATTTAATCCGTCCTCAAAGCGGTCAATTAGCAACCGCTAGAAATATCCGCCGTTTGATTGAAAACAGTACGTTAACAACGGAGGCTACAACAGAACGTGTACAAGATGCGTATTCTTTACGTTGTATGCCACAAATTCATGGAGCAAGTAAAGACACGATTGCTTATGTGAAGGAAAAAGTAGAAATTGAAATCAATTCAGTAACAGATAACCCAATTATCACAAGAAGTGGAGAAGTCATCTCTGGGGGGAACTTCCACGGAGAACCAATGGCACAACCTTTTGACTTCTTAGGCATTGGCGTTTCAGAAATTGGTAATGTTTCAGAACGAAGAATCGAACGCTTAGTCAATACTTCTCTAAGTCACTTACCATCATTCTTAGTGAAACATCCAGGCTTGAACTCTGGGTTTATGATTACGCAATATGCTGCTGCTTCTTTAGCTTCTGAAAATAAGATTCTATCTCACCCAGCAAGTGTAGATTCGATTCCTTCTTGTGAAAATCAAGAAGATTTTGTCAGCATGGGCACCACTGCCGCAAGAAAAGCGAGAGATATTGTAGGAAATTCACGTCGTATTCTCGCGACTGAATTTATGGCAGCCTGCCAAGCAATTGATTTCCGCTTAGAAGAAAGAAATTTCTCTCTAGGAAAAGGAACACAAATCGCCTATGATAAGTTCAGAGAAGCAATTAAATTAATTGAAAATGATAAAGATATTGAAATGTATGACGAATTAGAAAAAGCTACACAAGTCTTAATTGATGGGGAATTATTGCAAGCAGTAGAGCAAGAAGTCACGTTAGACATTCAATTTTCTGATTTATAAAACGAAGGAATAAATAAAAATCTCTGAATATCTGATACAGATTATTTGGGGATTTTTTATTGGAGTCAATAGGTATGAAAAAATATTCAGCAAAATTCATTGCAACAATGGGCTTACTCATTGCGATTAGTGTCGTGTTGACAAGATTCTTTGCGCTGGAAAATACGTTTATCCGAATTAGCTTTTCCTTTGTCGCTAGTATGCTCATAGGGGATTAGTTTGCCGATTCGAGTCATGATTACTCAGATGTTCTTTAGCGAAAGTACCGTAAAAGGTTTGTTGAATAAGCATCAAATTTAAATGGTTGTTCAATCATTCTGTCTAGTTTTCTAGGCAGTTTTTTTCGTTTTATAAGTGTGTCTTTATAGGAAATCAATTCTACTAAAAAAAATTAATTCTTTTTATATTTGTTAGAATGCAAAATATTTTTAACAAAACGTTTGCGAACGTTCGTCTTTTTGGGTATAATTCAGAGGAATAAGTGAGAAAATGTGAGGAGATTAGGGATGAAACGGAAAATTCCGTACTTTATTATGTTGCCGGTAATTCTACTACTTTTATTTTTTATGATACTTCCTTTGATAAATAGTATTTTACCGACATTTACCGTAGACGGTGAATTTAGCTTGAAAGCCTATTGGGCATTTTTGACGGATAGCTATAATCAAAAGATTTTAATGAGAACGATACGCATTTCGTTAATCGTAACAGTGATTTCTGCTATTTTAGGGATTCCTGCTGCTTATTATATTGCCGGAGTGAGCAAGAAATGGAAAAGTATTTTAATGGCGATGACCATGTTCCCATTGTTAACCAACTCGGTCATTCGGAGCTTTGCTTGGATTAATATTTTGGGGAAATCAGGCATTGTGAACAGTACTTTCTTGAAATTAGGAATTATTTCGGAGCCGATTGCGTTATTATACACAGAATTTGCAATTATTATTGGTTCGGTATATTTATTTTTACCAACGATGATTATGACGCTGGTCGGAGTCATGGAAAATATCGAAGCGGAGACGTTAGAGGCGGCGGAAACGCTTGGTGCAAGTCCGTTCAAAGCCTTTTATAAAATTGTCTTGCCTTTATGTGTTCCGGGAGTGATTGTCGGTAGTATCTTAGTGTTTACTGGAACAATGACCGCCTATACAACTCCACAATTATTAGGTGGAAATAAAAATATGATGCTTGCGACTTTCCTTTATCAACAGGCTTCTGCTCTAGGAAACTGGACTTCTGCAAGTATGATTGCCTTGATTATGATTGTCATTACACTATTAGTCAATAAAGGAATGAACTTTATTGCTTCACGTGTCGATAGGAGGGAGTTAGACAATGCGTAAACAACGAGGAATGACTATTGTTGCTTTATTCGTCTTTGCGTTCTTATTTTTACCCCTAGTGGTGATTGTCGTCACTTCTTTTGGTGAAGCAGCAACGATTCAGTTTCCAATCAAAAAATTCTCTTTAAAATGGTACGGGAATGCGCTAGCGTCGGATACCTTCATGAAGAGTTTCAAATTGAGTTTATCTATCGGTGCGGGAGCAACTCTCTTAGCTTTATTAGTAGGGGTTCCGGCTTCCTATGCACTGTCAAGATACTCTATCAAAGGAAAAAAATTCTTGAAAAACTTTTTCTTATCCCCAACGATGATTCCGGGAATTGTTGTCGGGTATACCTTGTTCCAATTTATTGTTATTGAGCTAAAATTGCCTGTGATTCAAGGACTATTAATCGGACATTTCTTGATTAGCCTACCTTACATCATTCGTGTGGTTGGTTCAGGAATGGAACAGCTTGATTTTTCGATTGAAGAAGTAGCTTGGACACTCGGTTGTACGAGATTTCATGCGTTTATCAAGATTGTTTTACCAAATGTTTCATCAGGGATTTTTGCTGCATTCATGTTAGCGTTCGTTAATTCGTTTAACAATGTGCCTGTTTCCATGTTTTTATCCGGTCCGGGTGTAACCATGTTGCCAACGTCTTTACTTAGCTATATCGAATACACGTACGATCCGACTGTCTCTGCAATTTCAGTCATGATTATGTTACTGACAATTGTTTTGATGTTTATTATTGAAAAAACACTTGGTCTGGCATCTATTGCTTAAGAGATTTGAGATGTTAGACCTATGATGAAGTTACTAGTAATGACTGTATGCGAAATGAAATGGAGCACAAAATGCTTTCAAGGCAAAAAGTGACCAAATAATGAGCGATTATCTTTGTATAGAGTGTCTTTTCTTTCAGCAAGCTGAAACTGTTGCTTTGCAACGGTCTGTTTCACAGACAAGTCACTCTCTACAAAGAGCTTACGCACTTATAAAAGTAAACTTTCAACGTAGCTTAAAGCTCTTAGAATTGTAGCGAAGTCGAGCACGAGGAATAGAAATGCAAGAAAAAAGATGTTCGTTTTGCTTTCAGCTTGCTGTTAGCAAGAACGGTATGCAGAACGAAGTGTAGAACAAAACGATTCCAAGGTAGAAAGCTCCTTAAAATCTTTTTGCTATTTTTCTCGATTTCTGAACAATTCCTCTTAGATCTGTAATAAAGGAGAGAATAAATTGAGTTTTGTAAATTTGAATGATATTCGTGTGAGTTATGACGGGAAACAAAATGTTCTTGAACATTTGAATATTTCCATGGAAAAAGGGGAACTAGTTTCTCTACTTGGTCCAAGTGGTTGTGGGAAGACGACGACTCTTCGCGTGATTGCTGGGTTAATCTCACCCAATGACGGTTCTTTCTTACTAGATGAGGAAGAAATCATCAAGGTTCCCGTTCATAAGCGTAATTTTGGCATGGTGTTCCAAAGCTATGCGTTATTTCCTCATTTAACGATTGCTGAAAATGTGGCTTTTGGTTTAAAGCTTCGCAAGCTGAAAAAGAGTGAAATAGATGAAAAAGTCAATGAAATGCTGAAAGTCTGTGGGTTAGAGCAATTTGGTGCTCGTTATCCAAAACAGCTATCAGGTGGGCAACGTCAACGGGTCGCTCTTGCACGTGCCTTGGTTATCGAACCTAAACTATTGCTTTTAGACGAACCACTTAGTAACCTAGATGCGAAATTACGTGTCCAAATGCGTGTGGAAATCAAACGACTTCAACAGCAACTAGGAATTACGACAGTTTTTGTGACACATGACCAAGAGGAGTGTTTTTCTATTTCCGATAAGGTTGCGGTCATGAATAACGGCGTGATCGAGCAATACGACACACCCGAAAATATCTATCGTTATCCAAAGACTAAGTTTGTCGCAAATTTTATTGGTTTTGAAAATTTCTTTAAGATTGAGCACGTCAAAGAAAAGCAATATCAAAGTGGAGAGTTTCTTTTTGAAACGGTTTATGAAGAAGCGCCCGCAGAAAAGCTAGTTGCGACGATTCGCCCAGACGATATTGAAATTGCCAGTGACGAGACAGAAAATCTTGTGACAGGTCAGGTTGAAGTACGGACTTTCCTAGGAAAAAGCTATCAATACGAAGTGAAAACGGCGTTAGGAGCTTTCTTAGTGAATGGGACGGACAAACAAATTTATGAAAAAGGCGATAAAATCGCTTTAAAATTTCCAAAAGAAAAATTAATTCTTTTGGAAGATAAATAAAAAGGAGGAGCAATTTTGAAAAAGAAGTTTTTATTAGGTACGGTTGTGTTGGCAAGTGCGCTATTTTTAGCTGCATGTTCTGGAGGAGATTCAAAAGATAGTGGAAGTTCTTCTAAAGAATCAAAAGATTTGGTGGTTTCAACTTTTGGCTTAAGTGAAGATGTCGTGAAAAGCGATATTATCAAGCCTTTTGAAAAGGAATTTGACGCTTCTGTCACTTTAGATGTTGGGAACAGTGGAGACCGTTTAACAAAATTGAAAAATAACCCAGCTAGCGGCATTGACGTGATTGAATTAGCCCAAGCCAATGCTTCTGACGGTTCTGAACAAGGTTTATTTGAAAAACTAGATAAATCTAAGCTATCAAACCTATCTGAATTAACAGAGGGTGCGAAAGAAGTTTTTGACGGTGGCGCTGGCGTTCCTTACACTGTAAATAGTGTTGGAATTGTCTACAACAGTGATAAGGTTGGCGAAATCAAAGAATGGAAAGATTTATGGAGTTCTGATTTAAAAGGAAAAATTGCGATTCCTGATATTACAACTACTGGTGGCCCGCTGATGATGTATATTGCGAGTGACTATGCTGGAAAAGACATCACAAAAGATGACGGAAAAGCAGCATTTGGTGCGTTAGAAGAATTAAAACCAAATATTGTTAAAACTTATGCAAAATCTTCTGACCTTGCGAACATGTTTGAATCTGGTGAAATTGAAGCAGCTGTAGTTTTAGATTTTGCCTATGACATTGTCAAAGGGGATTCTAAGAACATTCAATACGTTGTGCCTGAAAGTGGCACTTACGCAAACTACAACACAATGAATATTCCAACGAAAGCGAAAAACAAAGAGTTGGCTTACAAATATATTAACTACCGTATTGGAAAAGATTCTCAAAAGAAAAAGGCTGTTTCTTTAAATGAAGCACCTGTTAACAAATCTGTGGAATTAACCGACGAAGAAGCAGGAAATAAAACTTACGGAAAAATTGCTGACCGTGCGAAAATGATTGACTTTACATTTGTAAATAAACAACTAACTAGCTGGGTAGATCAATGGAACCGTCTGCTTAACGCTTAGAAAAATTAGTGAGTCTGAGATAGATTGAGGCTATCTCAGACTTTCTTGCGTATTCAATTGAGGAAGAGAACAAGGAGAGACACAATGAAGATAGATTTATTAGTAAAAAATGCATTTGTTTTTAACACGGTAAAGCAAACGTTTGAAAAGAAAAATATCACGATTTCTAATGGAAAATTTTACTACATGAGTGCGGAGGATTTAACCTATCTCGCACCTCAAGAAGTGATTGATGCAACGGGGAAATATATGGTTCCAGGCTTGCTTGATAGTCACATGCACATTGAAAGTTCTATGACGACTTCAACGATTTTTTCTAAAGCGGTTTTACCTTTTGGCGTGACGACGGTGGTTGCGGATGCACATGAAATGGCAAATGTTTTTGGTTTAGAGGGCTTAAAAGCGTTTATGGCAGCAGATACAGAGTTGGATATTTTTCACGCAATTCCGTCGTCTGTTCCGTCAACCACTCCTAAACTTGAGACTACTGGCGGGATTATTGGACTAGCCGAGGTAAAGGAACTCTTGAAGGATCCGAGAATTATCTGTCTGGGGGAAGCGATGAATTTTAATGGTATCGCAAACGATCCCGACTCCTTGATTCGTCAAATTATTGATGTGATTCAAGAAAACCGTCCAACCATGCCTTTAGAGGGGCACTGTCCGAAAGTTTACGGAGAAGATTTAGCGGCGTTTCTGTACAGTGGAATCTCCTCAGACCACACGCACCAATTTCCTGAGTCTTTATATGAAAAAATTACTAATGGCATGTTTATCCAATTTCAAGGCAAATCTATCACACCAGAAAATATGCAGGTCATTGTTGAAAATCAGTTTTACGAATATGCGTGTCTCGTGACGGATGATGTCATGGCAGATGATTTATTGCACGGACATTTGAATGAAAATGTGAAAAAAGCAGTTGCTGCAGGCTTACCTATGGAACAAGCGATTTACATGACGACGTATACACCAGCAAGACGAATGGGCTTAAATGATCGAGGGATGATTGCTCCGGGTAAATTGGCAGATTTTATTTTGCTTGATGAGTTAGCGGAGTTTTCGATTGCTGAGGTCTACAAAAAAGGGAAGAAGGTTCATGAAAAAGGGCAAAAAATTTCTTACCCTGAAAAAATCGAACAATTCCCCGACACTTACTATCAAACGATTCATTGTAAGACCTTGACCACGGACGATTTGACCTTGAAAGTTGATACTGCACTTTCGGAGGTACGCTGTCATGTGATTCAAAAACAAGTAATCGGTACCTTTACGGAACCAATTGTTAAGAAAATTCCGGTGGTAAATGGGGTACTCGATTGGCAGAGTGCAGATTGTGCGCTATTAGTTGTCTTAGAACGTTATGGAAAAAATGGCAATATTGCCTATGCGTTAGTGGATAAAGCGATAACCGAGGTCGGCGCCATAGCAACAACATGGGCACACGATCATCATAATTTAATGGTTATGGGAAATTCTAAGCAGGCAATGCTTTTGGCACAACAAGAAATTTTTGCTATGCACGGGGGTTATGCTGTCGCAAATGACAAAGAAATCATGGCGCATTGTCCGCTACCGATTGGGGGCATTCTTTCCCAAGCGCCGATTGAAGAATTAGGGGTGGATTTACAACGTGTTCGTCAAGGCATGAAAGATTTAGGTTATCAAAACATGAATGAAATCATGTCGTTCTCAACGCTTTCTCTTCCTGTATCTCCTGCGATTAAGGTGACAGATTTTGGTATGATGAATACGCGTGAACAGACTTTCTATCCGTTAATTTTTCCAGAGGACGGCGTTTTGGCATGAAAACTTTAATCAAAAATGTTCATGTCTTAACCATGGATGATGAGGAAACAGAATATAAACATGGGTTTGTGCTGATTGACGGAGAAGATATCGTAGAAGTTGGTGCTATGCGTGCAGATTTACCAGTTGTAGATGAAGTGATTGACGGGCAAGACGGTATTTTACTTCCAGGTTTTGTCAATACACATACACATTGTGGGATGATTCCTTTTCGTTCGCTTGGCGATGATGTGCCCGACCGATTGCGACGGTTCTTATTCCCACTAGAAGCCTATATGACAAGGAAACTTGTGCATGCAAGTACCGCTTATGCGATTGGCGAAATGCTGCTTAGCGGTGTGACGAGTTTTTGTGACATGTACTATTTTGAGGACGAGGTGGCAAGAGCTTGCGAAGAAATGGGTGTGCGTGCGGTGGTTGGTGAAACCATTATTGACATGGAAACCTGTGATAGTAAGAACACGCAAGAGAGCTTGAGCTACTGTGAAGCATTCTTGAAAAAGTGGAAAAATCATCCGCTACTTACACCTGCGATTGCACCCCATGCACCAAATACGAACAATGCCAGTGATTTGAAAAAAATCGTGGCATTGAGTCAAAAATATCAGGCACCCATCACTATGCACGTTGAGGAAATGGACTATGAAATGCAAGAGTTTGCGGAAAATTATCAACAGACCCCACTTGCTTTTTTGGAATCTTTAGGCTATTTTGAACATCGGTTTATCATGGCACACTGTATTCATCTAAATGAAGCGGATATAAAACTTTTGACACAGGCACCTAAACACGTTAGTGTGGCACATTGTATTGGAGCGAATACCAAGTCAGCAAAAGGCGTGGCACCCGTCAAAGAATTGCTTGAACAAGGGGTACTTGTTGGGCTAGGAACAGATGGACCAAGTAGTGGTAATACGCTTGATTTATTTACGCAAATGCGAATGGTGGCAAACTTCCATAAGACGAAAAATCATGATAGAAGAGCTTTTCCAGCAAAAGAAATTGTAAAGCTAGCAACGAAAAATGGGGCGAAAGCGTTAGGTTTTTCTCGTGTTGGGACAATTGAACCGAACAAAAAAGCAGATTTAGTCTTGGTTGAAACAAAGAGTGTGAATATGTTTCCAATTTTTGATGCCTACTCTGCTCTCGTCTATTCAGCAAATGCTAGTAATGTTTCAGCTGTTTGGGTGAATGGTCGGCAATTGGTGAAAGAAAAGCAGCTCGTTCATGCGAATTTAGACGAACTACGAGAAAAGCTGTATAAGGAAATGGATATATTTGTGAAAGAAGCCAAGAAGCGAACTGTTTAAATAAAAGATAAAAGACGAACAACGAACACCAGAAGGAAGGTTGCTAGGTTGTTCGTCTTTTAAATGAAGTTTTATTTTTTCTTTTTGATGACAAAGGCAATCATGCCAACAATAATGAGGAGTGCCGCACCAATTGCACCGTATAAAACGAATGGATTCTCTTGCTTTTCAGAGGGATCTTCTTTTGTAGCTGCAAGAATTTCTTTTTCAGTAATACTGTAAACAATTTCTCCGTCTTTCCCGCTTGATAAACGCCAAGTGGTTCCGTCAAATGATGGGATAAAACCTTTCTTCCATAATTTAGCGATTGCTTCATAAGGATAGGTAGAAGTTCCAGTTGCGTCCCATTCTGTTGTATTCGTGAACCAAATACCTAAAAATTCTTTTTCACCCACGGAGCTTCCGACTTTATCTTCTGTCGCCTTGTCTAAAGTGATGCCAAGAGCGGTAATTCCTTTTACAGCAGTTGGTCCTGGGCATTGTCCGTAAACTTCTCCAAATTTATCATTCAAATATTGTGCCGCATCATTCCAAATGCTATCTCCTGCCCAAACGGTTCCATTTTTAGCGTATTTCGTGTCAGAATCTGAACTGTTCTTATAGATTGCCCATTCTTTGAGTAGGGCAATATCTTCAGCAGTAGGCTTTTGTGCGGTGCTTGGTAATGTACTGAAATAATCTAAGAATCCCTGTAAATCAAAGTTATAGGCTACTTTTTTCCATTCCTTGAAAGCCGTTTGTACTTTTTCCTCTAGGTCACTCGTCCACCATGACGGCTCGTCTCCTGTAAAGGTTAACGCCCAATTTGAAGCTGGGAAGAGGTAAGGATATTTTTGTTCCTCTGTTGAGGTTGGTTTTGGAATCATGTGGACAGCGATTAAATCATCCCCAGTTTTCACATTGAATTTTTCTTCCAATTCGCTTACTTTATCTATCCCAGCTTGATAGTAGGTCTTGCCAGTTTTTGAAATTAGTACAGTAAATGCTTGTGCCTCATTTGTCTGTACTTCATCTGCGGCTAATTCGTAAACGATTGTTCCATCCTGTGCATTATGTAGGCGATAAGTAGTTCCATCACTTGAAACAACGAAACCATCTTGAATGAGTGTCAGAATACTTTGAAATTCAAACGAGGAGTTTCCGTCTTTTCCACTAAATAATGTTGGGAAGAAACTTGCGAAATAGGCAGCAAATTGTCCCTGTTGCATAGCTCCCACATTTTTTAAACCGCTTGTTTCACTCACCGCACTACCGATGTTCGCTTCATTCATAAATGGTTGCCAAAAATTCGCATAGAGGGAATCCCACATTTGATTGGCAATCGTTTCACCAACGGCAGCGGAGACAGTTTTCATGACTTGATTTTTAGGATTTCCGCCCTGTTGAAGCCACTCCTTGAAGGCAGCAATGTCGTTTGCTGTTGGTTCATGAGGGGCGATGGTTGTAGGGTCAGTTGGGTTTAAAAATTGATCTAAGTCTAATTTTGAATAAGCTTTTTTCCAAGTTTTGTAGGTTGCTTCAGAGTAAGTCACACTACTAGTTGTTGCCTGTTCTGGTGGGGTATCCTTATCATCTGGTCGGTCATCTTTTTCATCTTGTATCGCCGAGCTAGTACTTGTTTCAGTCTCAGCATAGGTTGTGAGAACCGTAGAACAGGAAAGTGATCCAATGAGTCCAACCATGGCTAGCTTGGTTACCATGTGAGCAAATAATTTCTTTTTCATGTTTTCCTCCTATCCGTACGGATCCAAACAAGCTGTAAGAAAATAGTTAGACCACGACTTTTATCATTTTTTTGATAAGTTTATCAGATGAATCTTTAATTAACCTTAAATGAGAAATCAATGAATCAATTTTATTTATAGAAAAATAGAAAGAGAGCTCGAATTTATAAAAATGTTTAAAAATTAGAGAAAATATTTTTCATTGTGTAGAAGATAGGAGATAATGGGGTGTCTTGGGAGTAAAGGTCAGTGAGGGACTGAACCGATTACGAATTTAAGGATTTTATCTAGTGGAAACTTATAAAGGGAAGGATTTTTATTATGAATAAGAAATATCAATCCATCAAAACATTCGGCATTCGGATATTGGCGAATCGTTTCAATGAGGGAATGATAAGTCTTGCGCTAATTTTATTAGTGATTTGGCTTTTATCGAACGTCACATTTATTTTTCAACCAATCGGGCAGTTTATCAGCTTGGTGGTTTTTCCAGTCGTGCTGACACTCATCATGTATTACCTTATGGCACCAATCGTGGACTGGCTTGAAAAGCATCGACTGCCTCGAGCGCTCTCCATCTCACTTATCTTTTTGAGCTTGGTTGGCTTGGTGGTTTTACTTAGCTGGACGATTTTTCCAACGATTGAGGAACAAATAAAAAGTCTTGCGAAAAATTTTCCCACTCTAATTCGTGACACAAATAAGGAAATTGAGAAATTATTGGACGAGCCGTTTATGTATCAATTTCATGATCAAATCATGGAACAGCTCTCAAAAGTGTCAAAATATGCGATTGATTTTGGACAAAAAGCTAGTCGTTCCGCACTTTCTAGCATGTCTGATATTATTGATACGATTGAAAAAACATTTATCGGGCTGGTGGTGACACCGTTCATGCTGTTCTATTTATTGAAGGATGATGCGAAAGTTTTACCTTTCGTTTTGTCCCTACTACCAGTGAAGTGGCGCTCAGAAACAACGTCCGTTGTTTCGGAAATTAATCAAAAACTATCTTCTTATATTCGTGGGCAATTGTTAATCGCAGTATTTGTCACGGTGGTGTTGGCAATTTCGTTTTCCATTTGTGGTTTAAATTATGGGATTACTTTAGCGGTGCTCGCAGGGATTTTGAACTTTTTAGTTCCTTCGTTTGGCTCGCTCATTGCGATGGTGCCCGCTCTTTGTTTAGCGTTAATGCAGGGGCCTTGGATGCTTGTCTGGGTCGCGGTGATTTTCTACGTGCAGCAGCATTTGCAAAGTCATTTGATTTTGCCGTTAGTCTTGGGCAATCAGTTAGAAATTCATCCATTGACGGTGCTGATTGTTTTGCTTTGGGCAGGAAAGGTTTTTGGACTTGTCGGAATGATTTTATCCATTCCACTTTATGCATCAACTAAGGTTATTGTTCAGCATGCGTATGCTTGGTATCGGGTGAACAGTGGGCTTTATGAGGAAAGTGAACCAAAAAATTAAGCTGGGGGATTCCTCAGCTTAATTTTTTTATTGCATTTAAAACAACTTCCATTTCTTCACGGGTGCCTATTGTAATGCGTAAGAAAGAAGCAAGGCGCTGTGGTTTATCAAAGTAACGGACAAAGATGTGTTGATTCGTTAGTTCCTCAAAAAGTTTCTTCATTGAACGCTCTGGGTGAGTCGTGAGAATGAAATTTGCTTTTGAAGGAACCGTTTGAAAGCCGAGTTTTGCCAGTTCTTCGGTAAAATACTCTCTTGTCTGACAGATTTCTGCATTGATTTTTTTGTAATACTCCTCATCTTTCACCGCAGCGGTTGCCAACTTTTCTGACAGAATATCCACAGAATAGGGATTAAAGGAAGATTTTATGGCGTTTAAGATGCTAATTAATTCCGCATTTCCTACCGCATAGCCAACACGTAATCCCGCAAGTGCCGCAGCCTTTGAAAAAGTTTGTACGACAATTAAGTTGTCAAATTCATTCACTAGCGGAGCCAAGCTCTCTCCACCAAAGTCGATATATGCTTCATCTACAACCACAATTTCATCGGAATGTTTCTTTAAAAAATCTTTCATCTCGGAAAGCGTGTGATAATCACCCGTTGGCGCATTTGGGTTCGTGAGAATAATCCCCCCATTTTTTCGATTATAGTCAGAAAAATCAATCTGAAAATCAGCATCTAACGGAATTTCTTCAAAAGGAATGTGAAATAACTCTCCCCAAACCTTGTAGAAACCATAAGTAATGTCTGGAAATAGCACGGGGAAATCACTGTTAAAAAAAGCTAAAAAACAAAAAGCTAATACTTCATCTGAACCATTGCCAATCAAAAAATTTTTAGGTTTCAATTGAAATTTTTCAGCTAAAGCCGTGGTCAAGGATTCGTTTGTCAAGGAGGAGTACAGCTTCAACTGGTTTGTTGAAAAGTGCGCAAGTGCTTCCTTAACTTTTGGTGACGGAGGAAACGCATTTTCATTGGTATTAATTTTTATCATGTCTGCAAAATTCGGTTGCTTTCCTGGAATGTAGGGCGTTATTTTTCGGATACCTTTCATCATCATTCTCCTCACAATCGTTTATAGTTTTTCAAAGTATACCATGGAAATAGAATAAATTTCATTAGAAAATAATAATTTATTCATTTAATTTTCATCTAAAAATTGAATGAATGCGAGTAGAAACGTTGATAATATAAATTTTGGATTGACATAACTTTCTTTGAATGTTTTAATAATTAAAATGTCAGAAAATTCAAAACTACATTCAAATAGAGTCAAGTTCATGATAGAATGAGAGTAATCAACTTAATTTTCATAAATGAAAGGAAGTGGCACTTGTGATTCAAAGAAAGATTCCAACTGGAACAAGAGATAAATTATTTCGCGAGGCGAGTGGAGCTTATCGCTTAGAGCATAAAGTAAATGCAGTGGTCAAAGAACGTGGGTATCAGCGAGTAGAAACACCAACGATTGAATTTGCTGACCTTTTCGATGAAGAAGAAAGCGAGCTTTACCGCTTTTTTGATAATAAAGGGAATTTGCTGGCGCTTAGAAGTGACATGACTACACCGATTGGGCGAGTGGTGGAAAATACCAAGCTGACCCTTCCTGTGAAATTAAGTTACAGTGGAAAAATTTATCGCGCAAACGAGGCGATGCGTGGGGAACAAAATGAAATTTCTCAAGCAGGAATTGAACTCATTGGTTTTTCATCAGTGAAAGCCGAAGTCGAGGCACTTTTATGTGCCTATGATATTCTACAAACGCTACAAATTTCTGATTTCCACTTTGAAATTGGGCATGCACAGATTTTTCATGAATTGGTGTCGGTGCTTTCGCTTACGGAGGGCAGCATAGAGGAGTTTCGTCAGATGTTGGAAAGCAAGAATATTTCCGGCTTAAAGGCTTTTACCGAGAAATATCCGAGTGAATTAGATACTTTTATCCAGCAACTCCCCTTTTTATTTGGTTTTCCAGAAAAGGTTTTTACTAAGGCACGCGGATTATTACCTGAGGGGTCATTCTTGAGAACAGCGATTGATGAGATGAGCTTACTTCTTGAACGGGTGGAAAATTCTTTAGCAGATGTTGTCTTGACGGTAGACTTAGGACTTGTTCCAACACAGGGCTACTATACAGGCCTTCTTTTCAATGGTTTTGCTGATAAGATTGCGGACGTCTTTTTACGAGGTGGACGTTATGATGAATTGGTTCAAACGGACGAGCAAGCGGTAGTTCCTGCAGTGGGAATGGGGATTAATTTGGACACCTTGGTTGATTTACAATATCGGTTAAATACTTTAGAAGTTTTAAAGACACCGAGCATTTTTATTCACTATGAGGATTGGCAGGACTTAGTGATTGCTGAGGAGTTACAAAGGCAAACCTTAGATTCTCAGCTGTCCTTGTTTGAAACATTTGAAGAGGCGGAGGAATTTGCAAAACTTTGGCAGTTTTCGGAGCTTTGGCTCTTGAAGAATGGTGAAGTGACGAAGTTAAAGGTAGGTGAGTGAAATGGCAAAACAACTAACAATTGCACTTACGAAAGGGCGATTAGAACGTCAAACGGCGAAACTTTTTCAAGAAGCAGGGATTGACACGAGCTTTTTAGAAAAGAAGGAACGCAAACTGATTTTTGAAACAGAGGACGGTCGCTTTCGGTTTTTGTTGGTGAAAGCACCTGATGTGACAACCTATGTACGACAAGGAGTGGCGGATGTTGGGATTGTTGGGAAAGACACACTTGTTGAACATCCAAATGGGTATTATGAAATGCTCGATTTAGGCATTGGTAAGTGTAAATTTTCCGTTGCCTCGACACCAGATTATCAGCCAGACGATTACAAACGTAAGACGATTGCGACCAAGTATCCGACAATAGCCCGAGAGTATTTTGATAAAAAGGGTGAAGTAATTGAGGTTATTAAAATCGAGGGTTCGGTGGAAATTGCTCCTGTCTTGCATTTGGCTGATGCTATTGTTGATATTGTCGAGACAGGAAATACCTTGCGTGAAAATGGGTTGGAGGTTTTTGAAGATATTTGTCCGGTATCTGCGCGTTTAATTGTGAACAAAGCGGCAGCTAAGCGGAAACAAGTGGAGATTTTTGCATTGATAGAACAGCTATTGCCAGTGATTGAGAAAAAAGTGGGGTGAAGAGATGAAGTGGTTAACAGGTGACAAGGAAGCAATTTTAGCGGAGATTTCATTGAATCAGCGAGCAACAAATGAAGGCTTACAAGAAATTGAAAATCGGGTAAAAACGATTTTACAGACGGTACGAGAAAAAGGGGAACACGCATTACAGGATTATTCAGAAGAATTTGATAAGGTGGCGATTGATAGTCTCGAGGTTTCACCCGATCAGATGGAATCCGCCTATGCACGAGTTCCTCAAGAAGTCTTAGAGGCTTTAGAGGGGGCAAAAAAGAATATTTTAAGTTACCATGAGCATCAAAAACAATCTGGATTTATTGATACTAGCCGAAAAGGTGTGTTGCGTGGGCAATTAGTTTTACCTTTAGAACGTGTTGGTGTCTATGTGCCTGGGGGAACGGCGGCTTATCCCTCTTCTGTATTGATGAATGTACTGCCTGCAAAAATCGCCGGGGTAAAAGAAATTATCATGGTCACCCCACCAAGCGTTGCAGGGATTCCAGATGTCATTTTGGCAGCTGCTAAGATTGCTGGCGTTTCTCGGATTTTTCAAGTGGGGGGCGCTCAAGCGGTTGCCGCCTTGGCTTATGGGACATCGAGTATTCCCAAGGTAGATAAGATTGTTGGCCCCGGAAATATTTATGTCGCTACTGCAAAGAAATTGGTCTATGGAGAAGTGGCGATTGATATGATTGCCGGTCCCTCTGAAATTGGGGTGTTGGCAGATGCTTCAGCTAACCCTACCTATGTCGCTGCCGATTTACTTTCACAGGCAGAACATGACGTTTTAGCTCGAGCTTTACTGGTGACAAACTCAGCTGAGTGGGCAAAGGAAGTAGAAAAAGAAATCGAAAGACAGCTTGAAACATTGCCACGTGAAAAAATTGCTCGAGCGGCGGTTGACAATCAAGGTTTTGTGATTGTAGTTGAAACGATTGAGGAAATGTTTGAAGTCATGAATGCTTTGGCACCTGAACATTTGGAGATTCAGCTTGAAAATCCCTTACAGTATCTTGGCGAGGTAAAAAATGCGGGTTCGGTATTTTTAGGAGCGTACGCAAGTGAACCAGTGGGTGATTATTTTGCAGGCACGAATCACGTGTTACCTACAAATGGAACGAGCCGCTTTTATTCTCCACTGGGTGTCTATGATTTTGTGAAGCACACCGAATTTACTTACTACACGAAAGAGAGCTTGGGCGAAGATAGAAAGTCTATTACGACACTTGCACGAACTGAGGGGTTAGAGGCTCATGCACGAGCGATTGATATTCGGTTTAGGGAGGAACAGTAAATGAGAAAAGCTACAATTGAACGAAAAACAGCGGAAACGAGTATCAAATTATCGTTAAATTTAGATAAACAGGAACCCGTGTCGATTGAAACGGGAGTTGGCTTTTTTAACCATATGTTAACCTTGCTTGCTCGTCATGGGCGCTTTTCATTAGAAGTTGAGGCAGATGGTGACTTGGAGGTGGATAGTCACCACACCGTAGAAGATGTCGGGATTGTGCTTGGTCAAGCCTTGCGTGAGGCACTTGGTGATAAGATGGGAATCAACCGTTACGGCACGAGCTTTGTCCCGATGGATGAATCACTTGGTTTGGTGAGCTTAGACTTGAGCGGACGCTCTTATCTCGTTTTTGATGCAACCTTTGATAATTCTAAGCTTGGTGCCTTTGATACCGAGCTTGCGGAGGAATTTTTCCAAGCTCTTGCTTTTAATGCGTGGATGAATCTTCATGTGAAGGTTTTATATGGAAAAAATACCCACCACAAGATTGAAGCACTATTCAAGGCTTGCGGTCGGGCGTTACGTGAGGCGGTGACGATTAATCCAGAAATTCAGGGCATCAATTCTACGAAAGGAATGTTGTAGATGATTGCGATTATTGATTATGATACAGGCAATACACGAAACGTACAGAAAGCTTTTCAAGCGTTAGGTGTTGAAACGGTGCTGACGAGCGACAAGACGGTGATTGAGCAAGCAGCCGGTTTAGTTTTACCAGGTGTGGGCGCTTTTCCACTAGCGATGCAGGCGCTTGAAAGTCGTGGACTGGTGACCTTGTTGAAAGCTGAGGTTGCAAAAGGAAAACCGCTTCTTGGTGTATGTTTAGGTACGCAACTACTTCTTGAGGGGAGTCGTGAACATAATTATACGGACGGTTTGGGTTTTATCCCTGGTGTATGCGAGGAACTTCCGACAAAATTGGGCTTTCCAGTGCCACATATGGGTTGGAATCAATTAAAAATCATACAGGAGAACGCTTTGACGCAAGGATTATCTGAAAAATTTGTTTACTTTGTTCATTCCTTTTATGCAAATTGCCCGAGTGAATTTATCTATGCAACAGCAGAGTATTCGGTAGAGGTGCCGGCGATGATTGCTAACGGGAATGTCTACGGTGCACAATTTCACCCAGAAAAAAGTAGCACCGTCGGACTAGGAATTTTAAAACAGTTCAAGGAGGTGGTCGAGCATGCAAATTCTTCCCGCAATTGATTTAAAAGAGGGACAGGCAGTTCGCTTAAAACAAGGTGATTTTGCTAGAAAAACGGTGGTAAATGCTAGTCCACTCACGCAAGCTGAAGAATTTTTCCAAGCAGGACTGGCTGCTCTTCACGTGGTCGACCTTGACGGAGCGTTAGAGGGCAAGGCGGTGCATGCGCCTTTGATTCAGCAGATGAAGGAACAAAATCCTGCACAATTTATCGAAGTGGGTGGCGGGATTCGTACGATGGAACAAATTGAAAGTTACCTCCATGTCGGAATTGACCGTATTATCATTGGTTCCGCAGCGCTTAAAAATCCCGAGTTTGTCAAGGAAGCAGTGAAACGCTATGGAGAAAAAATCGCTGTCGGAATTGATGCTTTACAGGAAAAGGTAGCTATTTCTGGCTGGTTAGATGTCGGGGAAACAGATTATTTAACCTTTGCAAAACAAATGCAAGCAATTGGTGTGAAAACAATTATTTATACGGATATTAGTAAGGACGGCATGTTGAGTGGGCCGAGCTTTGCGCATTATCAAAAATTAGTGGTGGCTCTTCCCAATGTGAAAATTATTGCTTCTGGTGGTGTGAGTCAGCTTGAGGATGTTAAGGAATTACAAAAGCTGAGGGTAGCCGGCGTGATTGTTGGGAAAGCCTATTATGCTGGGAAAGTCACTTTAGAAGAACTGGTGGAGGTGGAGACGACATGTTAGCAAAACGGATTATTCCTTGTCTTGACGTGACAGACGGACGAGTGGTTAAGGGTATTAATTTTATCCATTTAACTGATGTTGGCGATCCAGTCTCTGTTGCCCGAGCTTACAATGAGCAGGGGGCGGATGAGCTAGTTTTTCTTGATATTACGGCAACGAGCGATAATCGAGGCATTCTACTAGATGTTGTGGAAAAAACGGCGACCGAAGTCTTTATTCCGCTAACTGTTGGTGGCGGGATTCGCACCGTAGACGATATGCAAAAGCTGCTCAAAGCAGGGGCGGATAAGATTTCTCTAAATTCCGCCGCAGTGAGTACACCCGAGCTCATTTCTCTAGGGGCTGAAAAATTCGGCAATCAATGTATAGTCGTGGCGATTGATGCAAAACGTCAGGGAAATAGTTGGCATGTCTATGTCAAGGGTGGTCGTGAAGATACTGGACTTGATGCGATAGAATGGGCAAAAAAAGTAGTTTCACTTGGTGCAGGAGAAATTTTGCTAACGAGCATGGATGCTGACGGAACTAAAGACGGATACGATATTGCTTTAACAAAGGCGATGACAGAGGCAGTAAACGTTCCAGTGATTGCCTCTGGTGGTTGTGGAAGTGCGGCAGATATTGTCGAAGTCTTTGAAGAAACTGGAGCAACCGCAGCTTTAGCAGCCAG
Organism: Lactobacillales bacterium; assembly: GCA_031261705.1. Lineage (GTDB taxonomy): Bacteria > Bacillota > Bacilli > Lactobacillales > Streptococcaceae > JAISJD01. The sequence continues at coordinate 79,737 of JAISJD010000012.1, read as the reverse complement.
CATTTTTCACTATGGTGAAGTGACGATTCCAGAGGTGAAGGAGCAGTTAGTACAGCACAAGGTGGAGGTGCGGCAATGAAGATTGATTTTGAAAAATCAGGTGGTTTGGTGCCAGCAATCATCATTGAAGAGGGAACGGGAGAAGTTCTCATGCTTGCTTATATGAACGAGGAAAGCTACCGAAAAACGTTAGAAACGAATGAAACATGGTTTTATTCACGAAGTCGTAAGGGCTTGTGGCATAAGGGAGAAACTAGCGGACACTTGCAAACGGTCAAAAAAATCGCAACAGATTGCGACAAGGATACCTTGTTGATTACCGTGGAGCAAATTGGGGCAGCCTGTCATACTGGCGCACATAGTTGTTTTTTTAATATAATTAAAGGGGCGGACGAATAGATAGTCTAAGAACTTAGAAAAATGTTATCTGTTGAAAGAGATGGCACTAGCCGCTCCGTTCGCCGAAAATTAGTTTTACCAAGCATGAACAAGCTTTTATTACGAAAAGACTTTACTAATGGGGTGAAAAAATGATTGAAGAGTTATACGAAACAATTGTAGAACGCAAAAAAAATCCGCAACCTGATTCTTACACAACCTATCTTTTTGAAAAAGGATTGGATAAAATTTTGAAAAAAGTCGGAGAAGAAGCAACCGAAGTTATCATTGCAGCAAAAAACAATCCAGAAGAATTAATCTATGAAACGAGTGATTTAGTCTATCACATGCTAGTTTTGCTTGCAGAGACAGGTGTTTCTTTATCGGACGTCACCGCAGAGTTAGAAAAACGTGAGGGAAAATTGTCGAACATTCATGACCGCAAGGAAGTCGAGGAGCTCTAATGAAACTATACGACCAACATATGCACACGAACTTTTCTTATGATTCAAAGGAAGAGCTAGAAAATTATCTCAACCTAAATGATAAATTTATCGTGACGACAGAACATTTTGACACAAGCAATCCTGTAACGAAAAAGGATGATATTCCAGACTATGCAGCATACGCCAAACGAATTGACGAGTTAAACCAAGTCTATAATAATCGTTTGTTAAAGGGGGTTGAAGTGGGCTATGTGAAGGAAGATGTAGCCCGAATTAATGCGTATCTGGCAGATAAAGATTTTGATGTGAAGCTGTTATCTGTTCATCACAATGGAACGTATGACTATATGGACGAGGAAGTCGCAGATATGTCGCCCGAGCAGATTATTCCTGAGTATTACTCAAGTATGCTTGACGCAATTGAGGCGATTCCTAGTGCGAATGTCTTGGCTCATTTTGATTACGGGGTGCGGGTACTTCCGATTGATATTGATACGTTTAAAAAGTTGGCAGAACCTTATTTAATTCCTTTGTTTCAAAAGACGATTGAACATCAATTGGCCTTTGAAGTCAATGCCAAAAGTATGTGGAAATATGGAAATGAAGTCTTGTATGAATATGCGATTCCACTTTATTTAGCACAGGGTGGCAAGTTATTTTCAATCGGGAGCGATGCGCATAGCGTGGAAGATTATGAGTCGCATTTTTCAGATGCAATTGCTTTATTGAAAAAACATGGGGTAAATGACGTGGTTGTTTATCAAAAAGGAAAGGCAATTCGTGTAGAAATATAAGAATTTTGGGCTTATCACGGAGGTGATGGCTCTTTTTTGTGCAAAAAAAAGACGACCGATGTCAGTCGACTAGTTTTACTAGTTGGATACGCATTAAGCTTATTTCAACCTTGTCATATTGAATTGAATGGTTTCAATAAATTAATAATAAAACAATTATTATTGAATGTCAAATATTTTTTCAAGAATGACTACCAAATTATATATCATTTGTTATAATTAGAAGAAAAACTAATATTTTGGAGGGTTAAAAGTATGGAAGAGTATACAATTGGATTAGATATTGGGACAAATTCTGTGGGTTGGTCAGTGATTGATGAGGATTTTAACCTGATTTCTAAAAAACGCAGAGTTTATGGTGGAAAAGACAAACGCAAAAACTTTTGGGGTGCTCGCCTTTTTGAAGAAGGACATAGTGCCGCAGACCGTCGCCTAAGTCGTGGTCAAAGAAGAAGAATTTCACGACGGAAAGAACGCATTTGTTACTTAAATCAAATTTTTGAACCAGAGATAATAAAAATAGATGATAGTTTCTTCATTCGATTGGAAGAAAGCTTTTTAAGGCTTGAAGATAAACAGACGGATACGCTTTATCCTTTGTTTAAAGAGCATAAACAAGAAAAGAAATTTTATCAAGATTACCCGACCATTTATCATTTAAGAAAAAGATTAGTGGATGATGAAAGAAAAGCTGATTTACGTGAGGTTTATTTGGCGATTCATCATATTCTTAAAGCTAGAGGGCATTTTATCTTTGAAGGTCAAAAATTAGATATTGAAACGACCGGTGTAGGTGGCGCCTTGACGGATTTCTTTGAACAAGTCGATGAATTAGGAATGGGTCTTTCAGAGGCCTATAGGAATGAAATGGAAGAAATTTTACTAAATGGACGGTACTCTAAATCTAAAAAAGTCGATGAACTAAAACTATTGTTTAAAGTGGATACCTTACCAAAGGAAGAAAAGAATCAAATAATTGAATTATTTAAGCTGGTAGTCGGGAATCAGGCAGATTTATCGAAACTGTTTTTTGATGCAGAAATTGATTTTTCTGAACATGATACCAAAGGAAAATTAAAGCTTAGCGATGCGAATAGTGATGAAAAAATTGAACTATTAGAAACAGTTTTATCTGAGGAACAGTTAAGCTTAATAATGAGCGCAAAGAAAATTCTTGATGCGGTTTTATTACATGAAATTCTTTCAACAACAGATTCTGAAACTCATGCAAAGCTTTCTGCATCTATGGTGGATAAATTTGAAAACCATAAGAAAGATTTAAAACTCCTTAAGTCCTTCCTTTTAGACGAATATGGACATGATGTTTATAGTGAAATGTTCCATAAAAAAGGAGAAAACTTAAATAACTACTTAAAATACGTCGAAGGTACTGGAAAAGCGAAGAAAGGAAAAGCGACTTACGAAGATTTTTATAAGGAAGTTAAAAAAGTTTTAGAAACTAAAAAAGCAGAATTAGAAAACAACGAAACTTATCAATATATTATGAATAAAATAGAGCTTGAAGAATTTTTGCCTAAGCAACGAATGTTTAAAAATGGGGCAATTCCTTATCAAGTCCATCTCCATGAACTTCATCAAATTATTGAAAATCAAAAGAAATACTATCCATTTCTTGCGGAAACTTATGATGTTACAACGGACGAGGGAGAAATTCAGCAAAAGAACAAAATAGAAGGACTTTTAACCTTTAGGATTCCTTATTATGTAGGACCACTTCACCCTGCTGAATATAACAATGGGAAAAAACATGAACACGCATGGCTAATAAAAAATGAAAATGCACTTACTACGTCTATTACGCCATGGAATTTTGATGAAGTAGTGAATAGAGACCTTTCATCTATTGAATTTATTGAACGAATGACAAATTTTGACACTTATCTTCCAACAGAAAAGGTGTTGCCAAAACATTCCATGCTTTATGAAAAATATGCAGTATATAATGAATTGACTAAGGTGAGATATGTCAATGAACAGAATAAAATGCAGCTACTCGATGCGGAAACGAAGCAGTTAATTTTTGAGGAACTGTTTAAAAATCATAAAAAAGTAACAGAAAAGGATTTAAAAACGTTCTTAGTGAAACATGATTTAGCGCATGATGAAAGTGTGAAAATTAAAGGGATTGAGAAGAGTTTTAACGCAAGTTATGGGACATTTCTTGACTTCATTAAAATTTCACCTTCTGAAAAAGTTGAAAATTTGGAGAATGCGGAAGCTTTTGAGGAAATTGTGAAGTGGATGACAATTTTTGAGGATTCTAAAATTTTGAAGAAGAATCTAAAGAAAAAATATAGCTCTTTGTTTAGTGAACAAGAAATTAATAAACTGGCGAAGAAACATTATACCGGTTGGGGAAGATTGTCAGCAAAATTAATTGATGGAATCCGTGATAAAGCAAGTAACAAAACGATTTTAGACTTTTTAATAGATGATGATGGCAATCGAAATCGTAATTTCATGCAGTTAATTAATGACGAAAATTTATCTTTTAAAGAGAAGCTAGAAAAGGCAATAGAGGGTAGTGATACTGAGAAAGAAGTATTTACCTATGATGTAGTAGAAAAATTAGCTGGAAGTCCAGCAATTAAAAAAGGGATTTGGCAAGCACTGCAAATTGTCTCTGAAATTGTCGCTATCATGGGGAAAGACCCTACAAATATTGTCATTGAAATGGCTAGAGAAAATCAAAATAGCGTGAGAACACGTTCAGCGAAAAGTCAAATTAGTGCCATGCTAAATAACTTGGCCGGCGTAACTTCTGAATTAAAAAAATCTCTTGATGGACAACCGGACGCTGCTTTTAGTAATGAAAAAATACGGCTTTATTATATGCAAAATGGGAAAGATATGTATACTGGGGAACCACTGGATTTAAGTTATCTTAGTCAATATGAAGTAGACCATATTATTCCCCAATCGTATATCAAAGATGATTCCTATAACAATAAAGTATTAGTGAAAAGAACAAGCAACCAGAAGAAAAAAGGCGATGTCCCTGGTTATGAAATTATTCGTCATATGTCTGGCTTTTGGGAAAAATTAGCAAGTGCTGGCTTGGTAACACCAAGAAAAATGATCAATCTAAAACGGGAAAGAATTACCGAAAGTGATAGAGAAGGGTTCATTAACCGTCAATTAGTGGAAACTAGACAAATTATGAAGCACATCGCTGTTTTATTAGCCAATCATTTTAGCCAAGAAGATGAAAACGGCGAATCAAAAACAAAAATCATCACTTTGAAAGCAAGTTTAACAAGTCAATTTAGAAAAGAATTTGGATTCTTCAAAGTTCGTGAATTAAACGATTATCACCATGCACAAGATGCTTATCTAAATTCAGTCGTTGCCCTATTCTTAATGCGTGTTTATCCAGATTTACAGGATGAATTTGTTTATGCAAAATATAATAAAAAGTTTTCTAAAAATAATGCGACAAAGACAAAAAAAGAGTATGGTGAGTTACTGGCATCAATGCAGAAAGAAATAATTGTAGATGACAATGGGGAGATTTTATGGAAAAAAGAAGAAGATTTATCTCGTATTCGTAAAAATTTCTCAAGACGTCAGCTTAATATTGTGAAGAAGGTTGAGGAACAAGGGGGACGATTTACAAAAGAGAGTATTTTAACTCACGGAGATAGTGATAAATTACTTCCACTGAAAAAAGGTCTTAGTCCTAAGAAATATGGTGGGTTTGATTCCCCAACTGCCGCCTATGCGATTCCAGTTTCATATGGAAAAGGAAAGACAAAGTTAATCAATATCACTTTACTTGATAAGAAAGAATTTGAAGCGAATCCGGAAGAATATATCAAAGAACATTACCCTAAATTGAAAAATGTACAAATATTAGGAGATAAGCTAAAGAAATTCCAACTCTATGAACTCACTTATCTTGATGAAAATGGAAAAGAAAAACACTATCGTCGGATGTTGGCAAGTCCGAAAGAAGCACAAAAAGGAGATCAATTCGTAGTGAATCAATCACTTGTGAAGTTCTTATTCCATGTAAAACATCTAAAGGATGACGAAAGTAGAGAGTATGTTGAAAAACATGACCAACTTTTTGAACAGATGATTGAAGAAATTTGTGAATTTAGTAAAGAGAAAAAACTACTTTCGGATGAGAAACAAGAAAAAATGCTAGGGAATTTGGAAAAAGCATTCAGTGAAGCAAGCTTGGCTGAAAAGTGTGAGATTCTTATTCAAATTCTTGATTTAACAAGCAGAGGGACTACTCTAATAAAAAAAGAAGGAGTTGCGGCTATCGGTTTAACTAAATCACAGTATCAATACACTTCACAAAAAGATATAGATATAATCCATGCAGAAATTATTCATCAGTCAATCACAGGATTAAATGAGCGGAGGATACGCTTATGGGATGGAGAGTAATTGTTGTCAATGCACATAGTAAATTATCTTATAAAAATCAAGCTTTAATTTTTCGTCATGAAAATGGAATGGAAAAGATTCATATTTCAGAGATTGGCACTTTAATGCTTGAAACAACGGATATTATGATTTCAAGTGGATTGATTGCTAGTCTAATAGAAAATAAAGTGAAAATCATTTTTTGCGATAAGAAAAGGATTCCTGCTGGAGAGATTACGCCTTATTATGGAAGTCATGACACTAGCAAGCGAGTAGCAGCGCAAATTGCTTGGTCAGAACATGTGAAACCTCGTGTATGGACGTTTGTAATTAAACAAAAAATTAGAAATCAAGGATTGATGTTAGCGAAAGCTGGTTTTGAAGAAAAATCGAGGAAACTTTTAGGTTTTGCGAATGAGGTAACTTTATTTGATGAAACAAATCGGGAAGGTCATGCGGCTAGAATGTACTTTTATACACTTTTTGGAACAGGTTTTTCTCGAGATGCGGACAACGATATTAATGCTGCCTTAAATTATGGATATACGTTGCTTTTATCCATTGTTACGAGAGAAATTGTGAAAAATGGGTGTATTACTCAACTTGGATTGAAGCATACGAATCAATTTAATCAATTCAATTTGGCTAGTGATTTAATGGAACCTTTTCGCCCATTGGTTGACGAGTTGGTCTACAACTACCGAAAACTAGATTTTAAATTATTGAAGTATCGTTTGTTTGAACTATTTGAAAGGCAAGTTTCCTTTAGCAACCAAACGATGTATTTAGAAAATGCGATTGAACGCTATATAAAGAAAACGATTCAAGCTCTCGATGCGGACGAGGAAGAACGTACACCGGAATTTGTTTTTGAATGATTCGTTATATGCGCCAAGTATTATTTTTTGACTTACCCACTGAAACAAGTGAAGAACGTCGAAATTATAGGAGATTCCGCAAGTTTTTACTCTCTGAAGGATTTCTGATGCTACAGTTTTCAGTTTATTCAAAGTTGAGTCTAAATGATGAACAAGCAAAATCTATTAGAAGGCGGATTGAAGAAAATAAGCCACCTGGTGGTTCTGTTTTATTGTTAAAAGTGACAGAAAAACAATTTGCGAAGATGGATTACATTGTTGGCGATAAACTAGAATATTTAACAGATAGTATGGAACGTGTTTTATTTTTAGGGATAGATCCTAGAGAGGAGTTTAACGATGATTGAGCTAGCAATCTATTCGATAGATTATTTGTTTGAAATTGAGAAGGATCAAGCAACAACTTTAGTCATTGAAAATACAGCGTTGTTTGCCCGTGTGATTGAGTCACTTTGGCAAGTGGAAAATGGCGAGGAAGGTTCAGAACAGTTAAGCTTTTTCGATTCCAAAAATAAAAGGTTAAACATGGCAAAGTCATCTATCGTGATAACGGATCCTCTTCGTTTCGATTTTCACTCAAAAGTAGTGGTTTCTGCCATCCATAAAGAATTGGTGAAAATATATCAAGATTATCCTGAGCTTTTAAGAAAGTTAGAGGAGTTTTATTTCTTATTTTATTCCTTGTTGGAGAAAAATTTGAATGAACAGATTAATTTGGATCTTTCAATCAATCCCAAATTAGATTTATTCTCTCTTTTTAAATTTATGGATATCAAGCTTGAGGAGAACGGCGGGAAAACTATTTTTGAACGGTTGCTTTCACTTATAGAAGTGATAAAAGAACTAAATATGAAAGAATTATTGATTCTTGTAGAGGTTCAAAATTATTTAACGGACGAACAGTTAGCAGAATTACTGAACGAAATTTCATTAAGGAAAATTCAGGTGTTATTTATAGAGTCGCGACAACGTCCAGGGAAATTTGACTCAAAGAACTATTTAATAGATAATGATTTTGAAGTTTTTGAATCTTAAGTATATAATTTTTTTAACATGAAAATGAGGGGAATCATTCAATTCTGAATTCCAAAGTCAAGAAAAATGGCGTTGACGAAATCCTGCGAGGTTTCAGAGTCATGTTGAATTGAATGGTTCCAAAACCAATTATTTCTAGCGTTTTTAATGGTGTTAGTTTCAGAGTCATGTTGAATTGAATGGTTCCAAAACCGAGTAACAGTATGCACATCCAGTGGGACGGTTTCAGAGTCATGTTGAATTGAATGGTTCCAAAACTCTTCTTCCCTAAATCACTACGCAAAAACTGTTTCAGAGTCATGTTGAATTGAATGGTTCCAAAACTGTTTTCCATTTCCGGATTTTCTTCCAAGTCGTTTCAGAGTCATGTTGAATTGAATGGTTCCAAAACTTTTTGAAATATTTTTCTGTTGCAAATTTTGTTTCAGAGTCATGTTGAATTGAATGGTTCCAAAACAATAAAAAAAATAATGAAAAAATAAAAAATTGTTTCAGAGTCATGTTGAATTGAATGGTTCCAAAACCCCGCTTGAGATGTGTTAGACGTTGATACGGTTTCAGAGTCATGTTGAATTGAATGGTTCCAAAACTACGAAAAATGGGATAGCTTTCAAGGAGACGTTTCAGAGTCATGTTGAATTGAATGGTTCCAAAACCGGCAGCCTGTCTCATCCTGATGGAGGCAACGTTTCAGAGTCATGTTGAATTGAATGGTTCCAAAACAGAGAAGTTCATGAGATAGATGATGATTATGTTTCAGAGTCATGTTGAATTGAATGGTTCCAAAACAACAATTTGCTCCGGCGACCAACTTAATTTGTTTCAGAGTCATGTTGAATTGAATGGTTCCAAAACTGTAACCAGGAATGGTGCCACCTCTATCCCGTTTCAGAGTCATGTTGAATTGAATGGTTCCAAAACGGGAAAATTATTTATTGTTGAATTTGACAAGGTTTCAGAGTCATGTTGAATTGAATGGTTCCAAAACATAGCAATATAGCGCTTTATAGCAAGCAAAGTTTCAGAGTCATGTTGAATTGAATGGTTCCAAAACCTTGTATAAAAAAGTTTTTTTCGCTGCACTGTTTCAGAGTCATGTTGAATTGAATGGTTCCAAAACATCATTCCGGTAACATCGTAATCAGCATCGTGTTTCAGAGTCATGTTGAATTGAATGGTTCCAAAACCATGATTTTCGTATCTTCTACTACATAAGTGTTTCAGAGTCATGTTGAATTGAATGGTTCCAAAACCGATTGACACACCGTTCCCCTCGAGTTTCGGTTTCAGAGTCATGTTGAATTGAATGGTTCCAAAACTTTACCGATACCTTGCCGACCTGATGTGACGTTTCAGAGTCATGTTGAATTGAATGGTTCCAAAACGTCTATTACCGTGACACCGGAGGACATCAAGTTTCAGAGTCATGTTGAATTGAATGGTTCCAAAACAAGCGCACGCATTGCGTACGAGATTATCGTGTTTCAGAGTCATGTTGAATTGAATGGTTCCAAAACACTGCGGCAGGCGAAGGTGTCAGTAAATCAGTTTCAGAGTCATGTTGAATTGAATGGTTCCAAAACAAAGCATAGTGATGGAGAGTACAAGTATACGGTTTCAGAGTCATGTTGAATTGAATGGTTCCAAAACTCGCTGAAGGTCAGCAGTGGTGGAAAACAGGTTTCAGAGTCATGTTGAATTGAATGGTTCCAAAACATCAAGAATATAATCAACATAAATACGTTCGTTTCAGAGTCATGTTGAATTGAATGGTTCCAAAACTGAATATCACGCAACTGAATGCGGTGAAAAGTTTCAGAGTCATGTTGAATTGAATGGTTCCAAAACTCCTAGTGGCTGGAAGTCCAAGTGAAGTATGTTTCAGAGTCATGTTGAATTGAATGGTTCCAAAACTGAAGAAATGAAACGAGAACTCGACCCGATTGTTTCAGAGTCATGTTGAATTGAATGGTTCCAAAACTGAATATCACGCAACTGAATGCGGTGAAAAGTTTCAGAGTCATGTTGAATTGAATGGTTCCAAAACTTTTATGACGTAATCTAGTTTGTACGTCTTGTTTCAGAGTCATGTTGAATTGAATGGTTCCAAAACTCGTTTTGAACTGCTAGACTTAAAGCTGGAGTTTCAGAGTCATGTTGAATTGAATGGTTCCAAAACAGGGAGCTGTGGTATTTATGTAATCCATCTCGTTTCAGAGTCATGTTGAATTGAATGGTTCCAAAACAGCGCATTGTAGACAGCACTCGAACAGTCAGTTTCAGAGTCATGTTGAATTGAATGGTTCCAAAACCATCTGGGTCGATGTCGTTGAGCGTACCGGTTTCAGAGTCATGTTGAATTGAATGGTTCCAAAACAAAAGAACTATGTTTTATTGAAGAACAGTCCGTTTCAGAGTCATGTTGAATTGAATGGTTCCAAAACTGCAGAAAGCTCCAACAATTCCCTTTTTACTGTTTCAGAGTCATGTTGAATTGAATGGTTCCAAAACTCATTTGTAATCAACTTCCAATACAAACGTGTTTCAGAGTCATGTTGAATTGAATGGTTCCAAAACGTTCCTGAAAGAAGGGAAGCGGAAGAAAGGGTTTCAGAGTCATGTTGAATTGAATGGTTCCAAAACTTATGAAATAGAAACCTCGATTGCTGAAGTGTTTCAGAGTCATGTTGAATTGAATGGTTCCAAAACAGATAAGGAATAATTTTCATGCACTTCAGGGTTTCAGAGTCATGTTGAATTGAATGGTTCCAAAACTCAGAACTGTATTAATTACTCCACCAATAATGTTTCAGAGTCATGTTGAATTGAATGGTTCCAAAACATAACAAAAAAACGTTTTAGCCCCCGACACGTTTCAGAGTCATGTTGAATTGAATGGTTCCAAAACATTTTATCGAATCAACGTATATCAATGATCAGTTTCAGAGTCATGTTGAATTGAATGGTTCCAAAACAGTGTACAAAGTTGAATACACTCAGCTAATGTTTCAGAGTCATGTTGAATTGAATGGTTCCAAAACCATTGCTACACTTCGTCATCAATCCGGAACCGTTTCAGAGTCATGTTGAATTGAATGGTTCCAAAACGTTTATCTCTCGAGGAAAAGTAAAACGTTAGTTTCAGAGTCATGTTGAATTGAATGGTTCCAAAACCCGAAAATATCGTATTCTCTCTAGTCCTTGTTTCAGAGTCATTTTGAATTGAATGGTTCAAAAACCTTGAAATAGCGTGGGTCATTGTCTGCTGCGTTTCAGAGTCATGTTGAATTGAATGGTTCCAAAACTGGTAAGTGGGTATTGAGTCAAGATGTGCTGTTTCAGAGTCATGTTGAATTGAATGGTTCCAAAACTTTTGCGATCCTTATTCTAGTTGGCAAAAAGGTTTCAGAGTCATGTTGAATTGAATGGTTCCAAAACTTTTGCGATCCTTATTCTAGTTGGCAAAAAGGTTTCAGAGTCATGTTGAATTGAATGGTTCCAAAACCACGTTCGGCAATTTCAATGATTGCCGATTGTTTCAGAGTCATGTTGAATTGAATGGTTCCAAAACTCGGGTAATGTTCCTTTTCATACTTATCTAGTTTCAGAGTCATGTTGAATTGAATGGTTCCAAAACTTTTTCTTTGGCATTTTCTTTTAAAATTTTGTTTCAGAGTCATGTTGAATTGAATGGTTCCAAAACGATTTATTGCGACTCGTATCTATGCAGCGAGTTTCAGAGTCATGTTGAATTGAATGGTTCCAAAACTAATTGCTTAAACTGTCGAAACAAATCATACGTTTCAGAGTCATGTTGAATTGAATGGTTCCAAAACAGAATGTTTAATGAAATAATCATGAAGATAAGTTTCAGAGTCATGTTGAATTGAATGGTTCCAAAACGCAACAATTAAATATTTATGATAAAAAAGGGGTTTCAGAGTCATGTTGAATTGAATGGTTCCAAAACCCATTTTTTCCAATGGTTCTTTATCTACAAGTTTCAGAGTCATGTTGAATTGAATGGTTCCAAAACTGTTTTGTCATTGAAGTAGTTGTCGTTTGAGTTTCAGAGTCATGTTGAATTGAATGGTTCCAAAACCATTCCGATGCAAACACAACTCTCTCCATTTGTTTCAGAGTCATGTTGAATTGAATGGTTCCAAAACCAATTATTTCTAGCGTTTTTAATGGTGTTAGTTTCAGAGTCATGTTGAATTGAATGGTTCCAAAACCAATAAACTGCCAATAGCTGCGAAAGAAGCGTTTCAGAGTCATGTTGAATTGAATGGTTCCAAAACACATAAAACGGGTGTGAAATCCTTAGCTATGTTTCAGAGTCATGTTGAATTGAATGGTTCCAAAACTTCACTACAACATTTTTAGATTGAGCTTTGGTTTCAGAGTCATGTTGAATTGAATGGTTCCAAAACGGAGATCCACACAGAAAAATTACAAGCAGCAGTTTCAGAGTCATGTTGAATTGAATGGTTCCAAAACTCCTCAGCTCAGAAAACAAGTCGATGTAAAGTTTCAGAGTCATGTTGAATTGAATGGTTCCAAAACGATAAGTAATACCAAAACATTGCACAGATGGTTTCAGAGTCATGTTGAATTGAATGGTTCCAAAACAAAAGTGGATACAAAGGAGTTTCTTGGAATGTTTCAGAGTCATGTTGAATTGAATGGTTCCAAAACTGACTTCAAATGTGACGCTCTTGTTTTGATGTTTCAGAGTCATGTTGAATTGAATGGTTCCAAAACCGACATATAAATCATTGGACGCACACCGGTGTTTCAGAGTCATGTTGAATTGAATGGTTCCAAAACAACTTCACAGCATCAAAATTCGGAATAGTTAGTTTCAGAGTCATGTTGAATTGAATGGTTCCAAAACAATTAGACGAACAAGGAATTGTAGCAAGTTTGTTTCAGAGTCATGTTGAATTGAATGGTTCCAAAACTCAATTTTAATTTCTCTTCAATCACATTCGGTTTCAGAGTCATGTTGAATTGAATGGTTTCAAAACTCATTTTCATTCCTCACTTCCTCTCTTTTATTTAGTCCACCACAGGAAAGAAAAAAGACAACAAAAAAACCGCTTTTCTAAAAAATAGATAAAGCGGTCATTTTCTTAGGCGAATAATTCGTCCATTTGTTTTTTCACATCTTTGTTATCAAGGAATTCATCATAAGTTGTTTCGGCACGGTCAACCATTCCTTTAGCAGAAACCGCAATGATACGGTTTGCTAGAGTTTGGATAAACTCATGGTCATGACTTGAGAAGATTAATGCACCCTTGAAGCCTTTTAAGCCGTCATTTAGGGCAGTGATAGATTCCAAGTCTAAGTGATTGGTGGGATCATCTAGGACAAGTACATTTGATTTTGCCAACATAATTTTAGAAAGCATGACACGAACCTTTTCTCCACCAGATAAGACATTGACAGGTTTTAATACTTCATCGCCTGAGAACAGCATGCGTCCTAAGAAACCGCGTAAGAAAGTGTTATCGTCCTCTTCCTTAGACGCAAATTGACGTAACCAATCAAGGATTGGAAGGTCAGAGTCAAAATCTTTTGAGTTATCTTTTGGCAGATAGCTTTGAGAAGTCGTGACACCCCAGCGAATGGTTCCAGTATCAGGCTCTAAATCACCCATTAATACGCGGATTAATGCAGTCGTTGTAATATCGTTTGGCGCAATGAATGCCACTTTATCATCCTTATTCAAAGTAAAACTAATATTGTCTAAGACTTTTTTGCCGTCAATAGATACAGATAAATTATCCACTTGAAGAAGATCATTTCCGATTTCACGTTCAGGTTTGAAAGCGATAAATGGGTAGCGACGACTTGAAGGTTGAATGTCATCTAAAGTAATTTTATCTAGCATTTTCTTCCGACTGGTCGCTTGTTTAGATTTCGATGCATTCGCAGAGAAACGTGCAATAAATTCTTGAAGTTCCTTGATTTGTTCCTCTTTCTTGGAATTGGAATCTGATTGTAATTTCAGCGCTAATTGAGAAGATTCTAGCCAGAAATCGTAGTTTCCAACATAAAGTTTGATTTTGCTAAAGTCTAAGTCTGCCATATGCGTACATACTTTGTTTAAAAAGTGACGGTCATGGGAAACGACAATTACGGTATTTTCAAAGTTAATCAGAAATTCTTCGAGCCAATTGATTGATTGAATATCTAGTCCATTGGTTGGTTCATCTAAAAGAAGAACATCTGGTTTACCGAAAAGTGCTTGGGCAAGTAAAACTTTCACTTTTTGTCCGGCAGTTAATTCATTCATCAAATGGTCGTGAATACTTGAAGGAATGTTTAATCCTTCTAATAGTTGAGCCGCTTCAGGTTCCGCTTCCCAACCATCAAGTTCAGCAAATTCACCTTCTAGTTCAGCTGCGCGAATCCCATCCTCATCTGCAAAGTCAGGTTTCATATAAATCGCGTCTTTTTCTTTCATTATTTCATATAAACGTTTATTCCCCATAATTACTGTTTCAATGACAGAGTATTCTTCAAAGTCAAAGTGATTTTGTTTTAGGACGGAAAGGCGTTCGTCAGTGCCCATAGAGATATGTCCAGTTGTGGGTTGGATTTCCCCAGCGAGTATTTTTAAAAAGGTTGATTTCCCAGCACCGTTTGCTCCGATTAGGCCATAACAGTTTCCAGGGGTGAATTTAATATTTACTTCATCGAATAGTTTGCGGTCAGAAAATAATAAGCTAATATCTGTTGCTTGAAGCACGAAAATCCCTACTTTCTTTTCATTTAGTCTTGGCTAATTGTATACTGTAATGCTTGATTTTACAAGAAAAGAGAGAGTTATTCCTCCCTCTTTTTCATTCTTTATTCACTTGAAACTTTTATTTTAATTGATTTTTTCCAAATCTCGTTTGAAACATGCGTTTGACGACATCAAAAAAGCTAAGCGATTGGACGATGTGGTCGGGGTCGATATACTCCCTGATTGTACGTAGTACTTTTTTCGGGTCTTTTGAAGCAAAGGTGAAGTTCATACCCTTTTTTGTTTTCAGTGCGTAGCGAGGAATCCATTTTCCCTTGAACATTACGGAAACGATGACATAGTCTACTTCCTCCCAAGGAATCTGGATAAACTTATTCACGTCACGATCATTATAAAATTCAAATCCTTTATCACCAATCATGATTTTTCCGTAATCTGTTAAACCCATATAGGAAGTCGCATTGATGACTAAATCGACTTTTGTATTGATAGATTGAACCATTTTCTCTGCTCCATTCCCATTGATTTTCTCACATTATTATACTTCTTTTCCGCAGTGTAAGCAAATTTACTCGGAGAAAAAAAGCCCAGACGTCAAGTCCGGGCAAAATTTTCCATATTACATTAAGTGGATTAAGTGGAAGACAATACCTACCACGAATAAACCAAGAATGATAACGATTGGAGAAACTTTTTTCTTAAGCAACCACATACAGAAGAGTGTTAACCCTAATGCAGCGAGACCAGGAATTAAGCTATTCAAGTTGTCTTGCAAGGTTGTTACTTTTTCATTTGTTAATGAAAGACCATTTGCTTGGTCAAGTAACGCTTGTTTAACCCCAGCTGAACCAGCAGGTAATTTATCCCAATCAATATAGGCTCCATCAGAAAGTTTAACCGTAGATACTTTTGGTGTGAAGCTGATAGATACCCAACGGTTTACCAAGGCCCCTAGGATGAACATCCCAAGAATAGAAGCACCTTTTGTAATATCTTGAAGTAAAGTACCAGATAAATCTTCTGTGATTTTAGAACCAGCTTTGTAACCAAATTCTTGTGTATACCATAAGAATGCCATACGAATTGCATTCCAAGCAACGAAGAAAATGATTGGTCCAAGGACAGAACCACCCATTGCTAGTGAAGCAGCTAATGCACCAAGGATTGGGCGAACAGTGAACCAGAAAACTGGATCCCCGATACCTGCTAAAGGTCCCATCATCCCAACTTTAACCCCTTGAATCGTTACATCGTCAACGGGCGCACCATTTGCACGATCTTCTTCAAGAGCAAGCGTTACCCCAAGAATAGGTGCAGCTACATATGGGTGAGTGTTGAAGAACTCTAAGTGACGAGTTAATGCAGCGGAACGATCTTCCTTAGTTGTGTATAATTTTTTGATTGCTGGGATCATTGAGTAAGCCCAACCACCATTTTGCATACGTTCGTAGTTCCAAGAACCTTGAAGGAATTGTGAACGCCACCAAACGGAAATTCTATCTTTTTTTGTTAATTCTACTCTATCAGTATTTGCCATTTTGTTGTCCCTCCTTCTTAGTAGTTGTCAATGATATCGCCGACAGGGTCACCGGTATTTGCACTTCCGCCACTGTTATTACCTGAACCACCTGATTTAGAAAGTGTTAAGTAGATAAGAGCAAAAGAGACCCCGATAGCACCAAGACCGATAAGTGTAATTTGTGAAACTGTTGCGAATACGAAACCTAAAGCGAAGAAAGGCCATACTTCTTTTGTTGCCATCATGTTGATAACCATTGCATAACCAACGGCAACAACCATACCACCACCGATAGCTAAACCAGCAGTTAACCAATCAGGCATCGCTTCAAGTAAACCTTTTACGGGTTTGTCACCAACAGCTAAGATTAAAGCAGCAGGAATAGCAATACGAATCCCTTGCAAACCAACAGCAACTAAATGCCAAAGTTCAACTTTTCTAATATTTCCTTCTTTAGCTGCAGCATCCATTAAATGAACGAATGCAGTAGCAATTGTACGACAGATAATTGTCAATAATAAACCAGCAACAGCTAGCGGAACGGCAATCGCAATAGCTGAAGAAACCCCAGCTTTCCCTTGACCACCAAGAACTAAGATAATTGCAGATGCGACAGATGCTAACGCAGCATCGGGTGCAACAGCGGCACCGATATTTGCCCAACCAAGAGCAATCATTTGAAGAGTACCACCTAAGATTAGGCAAGGTAATAGGTTTCCTGTAACTAAGCCGATTAACGTACAAGCGATAACGGGTTGGTGAAATTGGAATTGGTCCAAAATCCCTTCCATACCAGCTAAAAATGCGACGATAACGACTAATATCACTTGAATAATATTCAATTCCATGAATTAATCCTCCGTTTTCTTTTAAATAATTAAGAGTGACTTTACTTGTTTAACTCATCTTGAGCTTTTTTGATAATTTCGTCCATGTTTCCTTTTGAATCGTTTGGCACTTTACGTACATCAAACGCAACACCGTCTTTTTTTAACTTGTTGAAAGTATCAATATCATCTTGACTAAAGGCTAATACCTTGTTTGGTTGAACTTTACCAGGTGAATGTGCCATAGATCCAACATTGATTTCTTTCAATGGAACGCCACCTTCAACCGCTCTAAGCGCATCTTGTGGAGTTTCAAAAAGAAGGAGTGCACGTTGACCACCAAAATGCTGATCGTCATTTGCAATCTTAATCATTTGGTCAACTGGAACAACGTGAGCTTTTACACCGGGAGGCGCAGCTTGTTGGATTAATTTCTTACGAAGGTCATCCTTAGCTACCGCATCTGATACAACGATAATCCGTGTAGGGTGTGTTGCTTTTGTCCATGCAGTCGCCACTTGTCCGTGAAGTAGACGCGAGTCGATACGTGCTAGGACATAGTCCATTTTACCTGGGGCACCAGCATTTGCTGATGTTTCAGCTGCTGCTTTTGGAGCCGCTGCCACCGGT
The DNA here is from genome assembly GCA_031261705.1 of Lactobacillales bacterium. Lineage (GTDB taxonomy): Bacteria > Bacillota > Bacilli > Lactobacillales > Streptococcaceae > JAISJD01. Next base: position 62,074 of record JAISJD010000012.1, on the reverse strand, counting down.
TGCAATTCTTCTGGACGAACGCGAACGCCGTCTTTAGCTTCTTTGATGATATTTGCAGCAATGTCTGCTACTTTTGCATCAGGATTGAAGCGTTCTGTATACGCTTGAATTAGCATAGGTAAATTCAAGCCTGCAATGATTGCCATACGCTCTTTGTTTTGTTCAAAGATGCCGTTTGCTTGGTTGAATGGAGAACCTCCCCATAAGTCAACTAAGAATAAAACTTCATCTTCAGCGTCAAATGTTGCAATCGCTGCTTCGAGTTGTGCTTTCAAGTCATCTGGACCTTCGCTAGGCATAAAAGTAACGGATTGTACTTTTTCTTGCTCACCGAAAATCATAGAGCCTGATTGCTTAATGCCATCAGCAAATTCGCCGTGGCTTGCGATGATGATTCCAACGCTCATTTAAAATCCTCCTTAGAGTTCAATTTTTTGTACTTGTTCCAAAAAAATAAAGAAATTTATAAGAACATAAAAATTATAACGCATAAATGTTAGTATTTCAAATTACAGGTAGAATTAAAATGACAAATTTGTGTTAATTCCTATGTTATCTTCAAAAAAAATAAAATAATAAGAAATAGTTCGGCGAATGGAAAATTAGAAGTAAAAAAATAGTAATACATATAGATAAACAGCTAGAAATAAATAGACAAAAAAGACCGAATTCTCATTAGAAAATTTGGTCTGATTGTAAAAAATGTTATATAATTTTCTTTTTTTAAATTTTTTGGAAAAGGTTTATACCAAAAATTTTATTTAAAATCCAATAAATCAATGCTAATGGAATTAAAAACTTCAGTAAAGTCCATAAGACAGCTGCAGCAAAATGTAGCAATGTACTAGCTACCATAATCATAATAAAGAGAACTAAGGCATATTTGAGCGTTTGTTTTGTTTGATTTTTCATAGGAATTTTCCTTTCAGTTATGTGTCCGATTTGATTTCTATTCTATACGTTTATTATAACGGGCTTACTGAATTTTCACCTCCGTCTGAGGTAGGAACTTTATCCACGACAGAATACCTAGAAATTACTATAATGGAAGCAAAGAGAAGTGAAGGGTGTGGTATCATGTCGAAAGGTCGGCTGGAAGCATTTACGGACGGAGTCATTGCAATTATCATCACGATTGTTGTCTTAGAATTACCGAAAATTCACGGGGCAACATTTGCGGCTTTAAATGAAGCAAGAGAACCGTTAATTATTTATGTTGTTAGTTTTGTGACATTAGCAATTTATTGGAATAATCATCACCATTTGTTTCAATTAGCGCATAAGGTGGACGGATTAGTGCTTTGGATGAATAATATGTTTCTATTCTTCCTTTCACTCTTTCCGTTTGCGACAAGCTGGATGGGGGATCATTTATTTGCTTTTGCTCCTCAAGTAACATTTGGAATTATTATTTTGTTTACAGATGTGAGCTATTTTGGGCTGATTCAAGCGCTCCTACACGTGACAAAAGAGCATCAACACGTCAAAGAATTGTTCGGAAGTTCAAAAAAGATGGGAATCACCATCGGATTAAATCTTCTGGCGATTGCTTTTGCTTTCGTTCTTCCCATCCTTACAATGATTATCAATTTCTTAATGATTCTTCGTTGGATCATCCCTGATAAACGGATTGAAACTATTATTCGTTACAATGAAGAGGACTAGATTTTTCTTGCACTTTCTTTTAATTCGTAAAGGAGGTGCATTTTCATCTTTTTCCCATTTTCTAATTATGTTATAATTTATTTATCATTAAAAAGTTTTAAGTGCTTTTAACTTTTATTGACCTTGAAAACCAAGTATAATCAGGTATAATGATAGTCAGAAATGGTCAAGAAAGACAGGAGATGATTTCAATGGCAAGTCGAAACACTTCTGATTTAATAGAAGCATATTTGAAACAAATGATTGAAACCGCGGGGATGGTTGAAATTCGGCGAGCGGATATGGCAAGTCATTTTAATGTCGTACCCTCGCAAATTAACTACGTTATTAATACACGTTTTACGATACCTAAAGGCTATTCTGTGGTAAGTAAGCGTGGCGGGGGCGGGTATATTCGGATAGTTAAGGTACAAATTTCCGATTCCCACCAGCTTCTTTCTGGACTCATGCAACTTATCGGTGAGGAATTAGGAGAGAAGGATGCTGAATCATTTGTACACAAGATGTACGAAGAAGAAGTGATTACAAAGCGTGAGGGACATTTAATGTTGGCAGCACTCCTTGCACCAAATTTAGCAGGTGGAGGAGAAGCATTAGGAGGATCGGGAAAAATCCGTGCCAATCTGATGCGTGCGTGGATAGAGAGGTTAGGTTACGAGGATGCTTAACAACCTCCTTTAAAGAAAGACGGTGAATACCATGAGTGAAATATTTACAGAAAGAGCAAAAGTTGTTTTAGCGATTGCCCAAGATGAAGCCAAGGCATTTCGTCACCGTTCTGTTGGTTCTGAGCATTTACTTTTAGCATTGGTGATGGAACCGAACGGGATTGCAGGGAAAACACTTCGCCAAGTAAATGCGGATGAAAATGAAATTCGTGAAGAAATAGAACAAGTAACAGGATACGGGACAATGAAGGATTATCCGAAAGGTGCCTATCTTCCTTATACTCCGAAAACGAAACAAATCTTAGGGTATGCGGGAGATGAAGCTAAGCGTTTAGGCGCACCAAGTATCGGGACAGAACACTTACTTCTAGGTTTATTACGTGATAGGGAAATTTTAGCTTCACGTATTTTAACCAATTTAGGTCTAAATCTTGGGAAAGTGCGGTCTCTACTAATGAAGCGTATCGGTGTGTCAGAACCATCTTCCTTTGGTGAAACACGTTCGCAAGGTCGCCTAGCGCCACCAACTCAAGCGAAAAGTAAGACACCAACGCTAGATACTTTGGCACGAGATTTAACGAAAATGGCGCATGATTACGCCCTTGACCCAGTCGTTGGTCGGGATAACGAGGTCAAACGCTTAATTCAAATTCTTAGTCGTCGAACCAAAAATAACCCTGTTTTAGTTGGGGAACCAGGTGTCGGGAAAACAGCGATTGCAGAAGGTTTAGCTCAACGTATTGTAGCTGGAGAAGTTCCCGAAGATATGCGTCAAAAACGGTTAATGATGTTAGATATGGGCTCACTTGTTGCGGGGACGAAGTACCGTGGAGAGTTTGAAGACCGCTTGAAGAAGATTGTGGATGAAATTTATCAAGATGGGCAAGTCATCTTATTTATTGATGAATTACACACATTAATCGGTGCTGGGGGTGCTGAGGGGGCAATTGATGCGTCCAATATTCTAAAACCAGCCTTAGCTCGTGGCGAACTACAAACTATTGGAGCAACGACCTTAGATGAGTATCAAAAATATATCGAAAAGGATTCCGCTTTGGAACGCCGGTTTGCTCGTGTAGTAGTAGACGAACCAACGCCAGAAGAAGCAGAAGAAATCTTGCGAGGGTTGCGCCCACGCTATGAAGAACATCATGGGGTGGAAATTACAGATGAGGCTGTTCATGCGGCAATTCAACTTTCCATTCGCTACATTAATAGTAGACAATTACCCGATAAGGCGATTGACTTGATTGATGAAAGCTCAGCGAAGGTGCGACTAGACAAGGCAAATGAACCAACAGAACTAATGAAGCAACGAGAAAAAGTGGAAGAGCTCCGTCTGTTAAAAGATGAAGCAATCCAAAATCAACAGTTCCCAGAGGCAGCAAAATATCGCCAAGGAGAACAAAAAGCTCTCGTGAAATTAGAAAAATTACAAGAAACAATGGCTGAAAAAGAACGAGAAAGTCATCGTGTAACAGAATCAGATGTTGCGGAAGTCGTTTCTCAATGGACGGGCGTACCGATTACTCAGCTTGAGAAAAAGGAAAGCGAACGCTTGCTTGAGTTAGAAAGCATCTTACATCAACGAGTGGTAGGACAAAATAGTGCAGTTGAAGCGATTGCTAGAGCGATTCGTCGGGCTCGTTCAGGACTGAAAGACCCAAACCGTCCAATAGGCTCTTTTATGTTCTTAGGGCCAACAGGAGTTGGGAAAACGGAATTGGCTAAAGCTTTGGCAGAGGCAGTCTTTGGTAGTGAAGATGCGCTCGTACGTGTGGACATGAGTGAATTTATGGAAAAATATAGTACCAGTCGTTTGATTGGTTCCCCTCCAGGCTATGTTGGCTATGACGAGGGTGGCCAATTGACGGAAAAAATTCGCCAAAAGCCTTACTCAGTGATTCTCCTTGATGAAGTGGAAAAAGCTCACCCGGATGTGTTCAACATCTTGCTTCAAGTGCTTGATGACGGACATTTGACAGATTCTAAGGGGCGGAAAGTTGACTTTAGAAACACGATTTTAATTATGACTTCTAACTTAGGAGCTACAGCACTTCGAGAAGAAAAATCAGTTGGGTTTAACGTAAAAGATATTACAAAAGACCATAGTCGTATGGAAAAACGAATTTTGGAAGAGCTGAAAAAAGCGTTCCGACCAGAATTTATTAACCGTATTGATGAAACGGTCGTGTTCCGTTCGCTTGATAAAGATGAAATTCATGAAATCGTGAAAATCATGAGTAAAGCGATTGTTAGCCGTTTGAAAGAACAGGGCATTCAAGTTAAAATTACCGCTGCAGCAATTGACGTTATCGGAAAAGTTGGCTTTGACCCCGAATATGGGGCAAGACCCATCCGCCGTGCGTTACAAAAAGAAGTTGAGGATAGACTCAGTGAAGCTTTGCTCTCTGGTCAATTTGATTTTGGAGATAAGGTCACTATCGGTGCTTCAAAAGGAAAAATCACTTTAAATGTGGTGAAACCTAAGCTTTTAGAAAATGAACAGGAATTACAGTTAAATTAACTTTTGGATGGTACGGGACAAACATCTCGTACCATTTTTCATTCTACATAAATTAGTAGAAATATTTTTGAAAAAGTAAGATAATGAAGATAGTCATTTATTTGGAAAGCAACCTTTTAAGTTTACGTGGAGGTGTTCGACATGAGAAATGTGTTACAGAAAGTTGGCTATGTATTCTTATATACTGCAATTATTTTTTTAATCAGCACTTTGTTGCCCAAAATTATTCACAAAGAAAGTATTGATTGGCGGTTGATTAGCTTATGCGTGATTTATCCGCTAACTACAATGATTGGTTCAATGATTCTAGCACGCGTTCGTCAAGACGGTTTCTTTGTTCTTTATCTGCTCGTTTTTTGTTCCGTGCATTTTATTCTTCAATCGGCGACACTTGGTAGGCTTGATTTACTTTGGATTATGGCTTGGCAGGTAATTCCTAGTTTGATTTTTTATGGTTGGTGTTACTCAACACCGGTAATAGAAGAGGATTGAGCGTTTGACTTGCTAAATTTTCTTTGAATGCGTATGATTATATTTATAGCTTACAAAAAGTAAGTGAAAAATTAAAGGAGGCACTTATCATGGAAAAAACAGACTTATCAAGTGCACATCGCCGTTTGAAATCAGATAATATTCGTACAAAAAAACGTGCATTGAAGATTATTAAGGAAGTCAAAAAACGCGAAAAAGGGTTAAAATAAACGTTCAAGAAACAACTTCATTCGGTTGAGGTTGTTTCTTTTTTGTATTTATGTGTTAACTTATTTGACAAAAATCACAAGTGAGGGTATAAATTAGAATAGAGCGAAAAATCTCGTCAATGATTTCGTGAAATCATTTTATACTAATAGTTGAATTGGGGGAATAAAAAATGCACGAGAATGTAGATGTGCATGGAAAACCGTATAACAAAGCGTTAATGATTGTTATTTTAATGGTGGGAACATTTTGTACAATCTTAAACCAAACGATTTTAGCAACGGCATTTCCAACGTTGATGAAGGCATTTGATGTGACGACTTCAACGGTACAATGGTTATCTACTGGCTTTATGCTGGTAAATGGGATTATGATTCCAGTCAGCGCATGGTTATCTAGCCGTGTTCGGACAAAAATTTTATACATTACAGCGATGACGATTTTCTTAGCAGGAACAGTTACCGCTTTTATTGCGCCAACTTTTGGCGTTTTACTAGCAGGGCGCTTGATTCAAGCGGTCGGTGTCGGGGTGACAATGCCACTTCTTCAAACGATTATGCTTTCCATTTTTCCGCCTGAAAAACGTGGCGCTTCTATGGGGCTTGCCGGTTTAGTTATCGGTTTAGCACCCGCACTTGGGCCAACACTTTCAGGGTATGTCATTGACCACTACGATTGGCGCTATTTATTCGGATTAATTATTCCAATTGTGACACTTGTCGTATTTAGTGCTTTCTTCTTCATGAAGGATGTTGTTAAGACACATAAATCAAGTGTGGACGTGTTATCCATTATCTTATCAACAATCGGTTTTGGTGGCCTACTTTACGGCTTTTCATCCGTCGGCGATTCGGGCTGGTTAAGTACCAAAGTGTTAGTTTCTATTATTATTGGGGCAATTTTTGTCGGACTTTTTGCCTATCGACAACTACACATGGAAGAACCCTTCTTGGAACTTCGTGTGTTTAAAATCAAAGACTTTACGATTTCTACCATTCTTGCTTCGGTCGTTATGATGGCAATGATTGGTGCGGAAATGGTGATTCCTCTTTATTTACAAACAGTTCGTGGAGATTCAGCCTTTCAATCAGGTTTGACCCTTCTAGCTGGAGCAATGATGATGGGGATTATGTCTCCTATCACGGGTCGTGTGTTTGATGAACATGGGGCAAAACATTTGGCACTTGGCGGCTTGATTCTATTAACAGCGGGAACCATTCCATTTATCTTCTTAACAGGAGACACACCAAAAATTTATATTGTCGTGCTTTATGCCGTGCGGATGTTTGGTATCTCAATGGTCATGATGCCAGTAACAACAAGCGGAATGAACGCCTTACCAATGAATTTAATCGGACACGGGACAGCGGTAAACAATACCGTACGCCAAGTCGCTTCTTCTATGGGGACTGCCGTTTTAATTTCGGTCTTGTCGAACGTGACAAAAGGGGCGATGCCAGCAGAAGCCTTGAAAAAATCAGAACCTTTGGAATACGCACGTAAAGCGATTGATGCAATTTTAAGTGGGTACCATGCCACATTCTTACTTGCGTCAATTATTGCCTTTGTTGGTGTGCTGATTGCCTTCCAATTAAAAGATAAACGTGCACAAAAAGCGATTTATGGAGGTGCTGAATAATGATATTAGTTCTCTTAGTTCTCAGCGCTCTACTCTTTTTCTTGTCAATGAACTTTGTAGAAAAGCCAAATAAACGTGTCTTCGCAGTAGGTGGCTCCTTTATCCTCCTTGCGCTTTCACTACTAGGGATTATCTTAAATGCGCATAGCTATTTTGGCATGAGTAATAAGACCGTTGAAACCTCTAAAACTATCTATTCTGCCTCACCAAGTAAGGAAATGCCTTTCCTCCTTTATCAAAGCGTAGGAACGGCGGATAAGGAAAGAGTCTACATCTATAAAACAGATGAAAATCAAAAGAAACCGTCAACGACTAAACCAGATATTATGGTGAAAAATGTCGTTAAAACAACGTCAGAAGCTTCGGCTTTCTTGGTTCAAGTGAAGAAAGAAAAAGTTTACAGCTCTGAAGCAATGAAGTTTATTTTCGGACTTGCGGGAAATGACCACACTGTGAAAGAAATAACGAATACCTTCTATCTTCCGAAAACTTGGACGACGCTTTCTACAGCACAAGCGAAAAAACTTGAAAGTCTTGGAAAAGATAAGGATTATCAAGCAAAAATGAAGCAAGAAGCACAAAGCTTTATCGGTGCAAAGGTTCAAGCCGATATGGAAGAATTTGGAGCACAAGCGAAGTCTGGCGATATGGAGGCTGCACAACTACTCATGGATCCAGCAAAATTACAAGAAAAACAAAAAGAATTAGTCGAAAAATATACAAAAGAATTTCAAGCAGAATCTATGAAGAAATTAATAGAAGAAGTAAAGAAAGCAAATTAAAAATTAGCTCTGAATTGGCTTTTTCAAGTTGATTCAGGGCTCTCTTTCTTTTTACTGTTAAATTCATTTTCTTTTTTTTCTACTAATGATAAGATAAATAGGGAGAAAACTAAAAATTTTTTGTTTTTATAAGAAGGAGTGAACAACACATGTCAATTGATTTTCAAAAAGAAGTTGACGCTCGTAAAGAAGATTTACTAGCCGATTTATTTACTTTATTACGTATCAATTCTGAACGTGATGATTCTGCGGTAACTGCAGATGCCCCATTTGGTCCCGGTCCAAAGGCAGCAATGTTAAAATTATTGGAGCTTGCGGAACGTGATGGTTTCAAAACCAATAATGTGGATAACTACGTTGGGGAATTTGAATATGGTGAAGGCGATGAAACACTTGGAATTTTCGCTCATATGGACGTTGTACCAGCGGGAACTGGATGGGATTCAAACCCTTATGAACCAGAAATTCGTGACGGAAAAATCTTCGCACGTGGATCAAGCGATGATAAAGGACCAACCGTGGCTTGCTACTATGGTCTGAAAATTTTGAAAGAACTAAATGTTCCATTATCTAAGAAAATTAAATTTGTCATTGGAACAGATGAAGAATCTGGCTGGGCAGATATGGATTACTACTTTGCCCACGCAGAAAAACCAGACTTTGGTTTCTCACCAGATGCAGAATTTCCAATTATCAATGGTGAAAAAGGAAATATCACAGAATACTTGAACTTTGACGGAACAAACGGCGGAACGTTCATCTTAAAGAGCTTCCAAGGCGGTTTACGTGAAAATATGGTACCAGAATCAGGAACAGCTACTATTACTGTCCCTGCAGATTTTGATGCTACAACACTTGAAAAAGCTTTTGCTGATTATACAGAAGCGAACCCTGTTACTGGAACAGTGACTGTCGACGGAAAAGATGTTACTTTCGTTGTTAGCGGAAAATCTGCTCACGGTGCGAACCCGCAAACAGGAATTAATGGAGCGACTTATCTTGCTCGTTTCCTAAACAGCTATGACTTCGGTGGTGCTGCGAAAGGTTTCCTAAAGGTTGCTGGCGACTATGCGTTTGTCGATCACGACGGTGAAAAATTAGGTGTAGCAATCGAAGACGCAAAAATGGGCAAATTATCCATGAATGCAGGGGTCTTTAACTTTGTTGCTGACGGCACAGATAACCGCATTGCGCTTAATTTCCGTTACCCTCAAGGAACGACACCAGAAACAATTAAAGCGGGCTTAGACAAGACCATAGGCGCATTCGTGCAAGAGATTACTCTAGCAGAACACGGACACACGCCTCACTACGTTCCTATGGATGATCCATTGGTAGCGACTTTACTTCAAGTCTACGAAGACCATACAGGTGAAAAGGGCTATGAACAAATTATCGGTGGCGGGACATTCGGTCGCTTAATGGAACGTGGTGTAGCATACGGGGCAATGTTCCCAGGTGCGGTGGATACCATGCACCAAGCCAATGAATTTATCGTAGAAGACGACTTATATCGTGCGGCGGTGATTTATGCAGATGCGATTTATCGTCTAGCGAAGTAAGGAACAAACTGGCTAACTGCCTTGATAAATGTAGGATAAAAAGAAACTATTGCTTCCTTTTCGGAACACAATAGTTTCTTTTTTTGGGAAAATATTTAGTATAGCATCATATTGTAGCAGTGGCTTTGCTGAGTAGTTGAGAGAAAATCACCATGAGGGAGGAATGTATATTGCCTCTTCTCCAGATTTTAAGATATGTTTCACTAGATTTATTTATGTTGAAAAGAAATAGATTTTGCCCATATCAGCTTCCAGAAATATCTACTTTTCGAATAGAATAACCAGCTCGTTCCAGTTCCTTTAATAGGCCGTTCTCCCCATATAAATGAGCAGCACCGACAACTGTAAATATTTTTTTGTCAGTATTTAGTCGCTCTGTCAATGTTTGAAACCATATATTTTGCCTTTCTTCAATCAGGATTTTAGTATCAAATAGTGTTTCTAAATCATCTTCATTCACCATTTGCTGAATATCTCCTGTAATGTAATTATTTAGAGATTGCTCTTTTTGTTTGATAGATTCCTTATAGCTTGGGATGATTTCAATCCAGTTAGAGTTTGATTGAAGCTCACTTTCCAGACTTCTATTGAGCAGCAAATATTGCTCACTGACTGTTTCAAAGCCAGTATTATCACTCAGTCGCTCAGCTTTTTGTAAGTAGCTATAAACTCTGTAATCAACTCCGCCAACAACTTCCTGTTGAGTCAAGGATGCGATTTGTAATTGTGAATAGAAGTCTGCTAGGGTAGTATTTTCAAAGTCTAATTTAGAGATTTTATAGTTTGATGCTATTTCCAAAAGCTCTTCTTTTTCTTCTTTTGAAAAATAGTTATTCAATAAGTATTTTTCAAAAGTATCCGCATCAGATTGATAGTTAAAAATATTTTGGGAGAAAGCACTTGAATATTTTACTTCAGAAATAATTGAAGAAGAGTTGTCGATTGCGTCAGTAATTTCTGTAGGAAAAGGGTACCATCCGTTGCTACCTATGTGAATACTTCCTAGAATGTAGCCCTGCGTTGTATCATCAGAAATAATTTCATAGAAAGGCCAATCAACCGCTTCTTTCTTTTGTGTTTCAAGCGATTTGTCTTCATTTGTACATGAGGCAAGCAATAAAACCAGGAAAGAAATCAGTATACTTATTTTTTTCATTATTCGTCTCCAATGCTAGTTAATAGTGTTTGATGCAGTTTTCAATTTATAAAACAGCTGCTTATTCTGCATAAGCTTGTCATAAAATCCAAGTTCTGATATTTTTCCGTTATCCATTACGATAATGGTACCGTTAAAGTTAACATTGTTGATTCGATGAGTGATAAATATTCCTAGTTTATCCTTAGTTAAGTGATTGAACTTTTCATATAACTTAGATTCAGAAACTGGATCAAGCGCACTGCTGGGCTCATCAAAAATAAATAAATCAGCATTTTTCTTGTAAAAAGACTTAGCGATAGAAAGCTTTTGCCACTCGCCGCCAGATAGTTGTATTCCTCCTTGAAACCAGTTTCCTAGCTGTTGATTATAACTTTGTGGTAACTTCTCAATAAAATTGTGGGAATCTGCTTCAATAGAGGCTTGTACAATAGGTTCTATCGGAGGTAACTCATAATCAGTAATAGAAATGACCTCGTTGACAGGAAATTGATATTTGGTAAAATCCTGAAATACTACAGATAAACATTTTTTATAGCTTGCTATATCAATATCTTGTAGATTATATCCATTAATAAAAATTTCTCCAGAATATTCTGTTGGATAAAACCCCATCAATAACTTAATTAAAGTGGTTTTCCCAGAGCCGTTTTGTCCAACCAAAGAGTAAGTATTTCCAGCTTTAAATTTTACTGAAACCGTATCTAAGGCTTTTTTATCGGAGCGTGAATATTGAAAGCTAACGTTTTTTAATTCGATTGTTTGAATTGAAGTGATTGATTTTTTTTCAGGAGTTGCAGTCATATGTTTTTCTTCCAAAGAAAGTATAGCTTTTAAATCGTCAAGATATAGGCAATCTTGATGCAGTTTAAAAATCAACTCAATAATAGTATTAAAAGTCGTCTTTATGCTTCCGATAGAATTTACATAAGTCATTAAAGAACCTAGCATAATAACGCCCAAACTTGCTTCGTAAAAGATCATAACCAAGACAATACTAGTGGATATTATGGAAATGAAATTGATAAGAAGTGAATAAGAGCTCCTTTTAAAAAGTAAGGCACGATTCTCTTTTAGAAATTGCTCACGCATTTTGATGAACTGAGATAAGAATTTTTCTTCTAATCCATATAGCTTTGTTTCTTTAATATTTTCATCTTTGTTCAATAAATTGGCATAATACCAGCTCTTTCTTTCTAAATTAGTTCTTCTTTTAAAAATTTCATATTCACTTTTATTAATCCGTTTGATTTGCAAGCTGCTTAGCAATGGAAAAATGGCAATAATTAATAGTGTCCACCACTTCCAAGAAATAAGAATGAAAATATAGCTTATCAAAGTTAGAATTTGGGAGAAAAGAGTGATGATTCCTACAGTTATGGCAAATGGATGTGTGCCGCCACTTTGCTCTGCGCGTTGCATTGTATCATAAAAAGCAGGATCCTCAAAAGAAGATAAGGGTTCTTTTGAAATTATAGTTAATGACTTCAAACTGATTTTGAAATCCATAATATCTTTTAGCCTTGTTGTAGAATACGCCTGAATAGACAAAAACATTTGGGCTAGGATAGTAAGTAATGGAAAGCACACAATAGAAAATAATAGTCGTTTGTTTTCAAATCCAGATCCGGTTTGTATAAAATAGGTAAAAACAAACTGAGTAAAGTTGAAACTATAAACCAGACTAATTGTACAAAGGCGGATTTAATGGCAAGCTCAAAACAATAAGTAATTCACTTTATCAAAAAGGCACCAACCTTTCTCTTTTTAGAAAATTTTACTTGATATTTTATCATTATAATATTACCATTAAAAATGTAAGCGGTATATAAAAAAGCTAAAAGAAGAATATATTTATGGAAAACAAAGATTTTGATTTAAATGAACAATTGTTGGAAGAGTCAAATGCTGGAGTAGCAGAGTCAAGAAGTTGGAGCACGATTATTATACTTACCGTTAGTTCTGCTGTCTCGAGTTGGGTCGGAACTGAAGCTTCACCAATAAGCTAACAATTATTGAGGCTGAAAAAGAAATGATTCAATATTGCAAAGAATCAGAGATTGAAAGACACTGTGAGCTTTTGTTTCTTAACAATTCTATTGAGTTATTACCTAAGGGGATTGACAAAGGTACAGGAATAAAGAAGTATTTTGAGTTAAATAAGAAAAAACAAGAAGATTATTTAATTGTTGCAATTGGCGATGGGGAAAACGATAAAGCGATGTTTGTACAAGCTGATGTAAGTGTTGCTAGTCAAAGAAGCACAAAAGAGATAAGAGATAGAGGAGATTTTATTATTGGAAAAGATTCTATAGAAGATATTTTGAAGGGAATAAGTAGCTTGAGGACGCATTAAATAAAAGAACAGGAGAAAAAAATGGATGGAAAAATAGTAAGAAAAGTTAGAAATGAGGCAAGAATTTGGAGTGTTATCTTGGTTATTGTTTCTATAGGAATGATTTTTTTATCGTGGAAGATGCAAAATAGTGGTATAGTAATTTTGTATTCAGCTGTCTCTATATTAATTGTAAGTATCCATACTTGGCGAAGCTATAAAGCTGGTGTAAAAATGGAAAAAATGATTTATATGATTGGTTTGATGGTGGTAGTGATTTTCTTTTTTGCTTCGTTAGCTCAACTGAAATAATGACGCTGTTTTTGTATTCAAATTATATAGTAAAATTATTACAATCTAAGTATAGGAGTGACATCTAAAGATGAAAGGATATGTTTTAAAGGGAATGGAGCGTGTAGATTTTCAATTATCAAGTCAAGCTATGATGATAAACGAAAGTCGGGAAGCAGAGGAGAGATTGACCACTTTGAGAGAAGAATACTCTGAAATAGAATGGGAAATCATTGATTTCAAGAGTCTGGAGGATAACTTGGAGAAAAGTCATCAAGAAGTTGTACTTGCATTGACAAATAGCAGCATACCATACAGATCTTTTTTTGAGAAAACATATCCGACGCTAAAAATCATTGATGTAGAAGAAAAAAATGTTTTTTACGATAGTCGGTATGAAAATGTGATGATCATAACAATTGTTATGACGTACTTGATCCTATTTTTACGAATAGTATTCTCACACTAATTGGCAATGTGATTCAATATAAACAAGTATATTAAAAACAGGCAATGAGTGAATGGTCTCAAATGTTCACTGATTGTCTTCTTTTTTGCATAATCAGGTTAGAGATAGTGTGCTCTCGTTTGCAGTTTTCATTTCCTCCATAGTTATGCTATAGTCGCATCAGAGTAATTTTTAAAATTCTGTGAGGATATATAATAGAGGAGATAAAAAAGAATAATTTTGACACAAATAAAAACTCCCCCTACCAACAAAATCAGTAGAGGGGAAGTCATTTTCTAAAATAATGGTGCTAAAGTTTCAAAGATTAAACGGAAATTCAATATAGTTAAGACAATAGTGATAATCCACGCAAGAATGGTTATCCATTTCTTGTTGACAAATTTACCCATGAGTTTTTTATCACTGGTAAAGATAGTCAATGGAATCATTGAAATCGGCAAAGCGATAGATAAGAATACTTGCGAATAGAGTAATAATCCTTCAACCGCAGATTCTTGCCCACCATAGATAATAACACAAATGATAACAGGTAGGACGGCTAATCCACGTGTGACAACCCGACGAAGCCATAGAGGCATTTTCAAGTGTAAGAATCCTTCCATAACGACTTCTCCAGTAAGTGTTCCTGTAATGGTTGAATTTTGCCCAGAAGCTAGTAAAGCGACTGCGAAAAGAACAGAAAGTACAGGGCTGGCAATCGCTCCAACAATATTTTTATTATCTAGTGCATTATAAAGGTCAACAAAACGTCCTAAAGGTTCAGAATGCCCAAAGAATAAAGAAGCACCTAAAATCAATAATAAACTGTTGATAACAAACGCCATAGTTAATTGAATATTTGAATCAAGTGCTGCAAATTTTACTGCTTTTGCGACATCTTTTTCGTCATCATGATTAATTTTACGTGTTTGTGAAATCGCTGAATGTAGGTAAAGATTATGTGGCATGACCGTTGCTCCGACAATTCCTAGCGCAAGCGTTAGCATAGAACCATTTGTTACTAATTCGGTTCTTGGGAAATAACCAGCAATGACTTCCCCCCAATTTGGATCAGAAATTAATACTTCATAACCAAAAACGAGAAGAATAACAGCAATCAAGGTGACGACAATTGCTTCAATTTTACGGAAGCCTAGCTTTGTTAAAACTAATAATAGCATGACATCAAAAATGGTGATAATAACCCCGAGTAATAGCGGAATTTTAAAGAGCAATTCTAAAGCGACCGCACTCCCGATAATTTCAGCAATATCAGTTGCCATGACTGCTAGTTCCGTCGTGACCCAAAGTACAATCCCCATTTTTTTCCCAGTATGATGGCGAGTAGCTTGTGCCAAGTCCATTTGTGTGACAATCCCCAATTTTGCTGCCATGTATTGAAGAAGCATTGCGATTAAACTAGAAATCAAGACGACAGATAATAGCTTGTATTTGAATTGGGAGCCCCCTTCAATGGAAGTAATCCAGTTCCCCGGATCCATGTATCCGACCGCTACGAGTGCACCAGGCCCGCTATAAGCCAGTAATGTTTTCCAAAATCCTGCGTTTTTTGGCACATCAACGGTTGAGTTAATCTCCTCCAAACTAGGCCCATTTGCATATTTTATGACTGATGATTTTTTTTCTTTTGTTTCCATTAAGAAACCTCTTTTCTAATTCTCGAAGAATGATTTATATAAATTAAAAAACTTTCATCATTGAAAAGTATACGCCTAGAGAAAAAAATTGTAAATGAAAAAGTTAGGTCACCCTAAAAATAAAGCAATAAAAAAACTCTAGTTCATCTTAAGACAAACTAAAGTCCAATTTTTATGCTGCTTTCTTTCTAGAAAAGAGGCGATAGCAGACAATTAACAAAGTAATGAGTGCAATCACAAAGGAAATCGCAAAGGCAATGTGCATTCCTGTTAAAAAGACATCTGGACGACCGGGAACATAGCTAGTGACACGATGTCCGACCTGGAGACTCATAGAGGTAAAGAGCGTGGTCGTTGCAATCGAAATCCCAGTAATCATTCCTAGATTTCGCGCGAGTGCATTGACAGAACCAGCAACTCCCAGCTGATTTTTGGGCACAGAGCTCATGACTAGGGCGTTGTTTGGTGATTGAAAGAGCGAAGCACCCGCCGCATTTAACCCAGTGAATAGAACCAGTATAGCGATGGACGTGTGCTGGTTAAACGTGATGTAACCTAATTGAGAGATGACGACAATCGCAATACCAAAAGCAGTCACTTTTTCCTTATCGTGCTTATCTCCTAGATAGCCCCCGATTGGACTGGTAATCATCATGACAATTGGAAAGACCATCATAATAATTCCCGATTGACCGGGCGACATTTTCAGCAAATCTTGTAGGTAAAAAGGTAAGATAATGCTTGAAAAGAAGTTTGTTACGAAAATGAGCATTGCTGCAATCAAACTAATCGTGAATAATTGATTCTTAAAAATGGTTAAGTCAATCATTGGATCAGGATGATGGAGTTCGTAATAAACGAAGGCGATAAATAAAAGGATGCTTAGTGCGAAAAGAATTAAAACAAACGCATGAATAAATCCTTTGTTTTGTCCAACTTCAATACTTAAAAAAAGGCTTGAAATCATTAGGAAGAATAGAATAGTTCCTACCCAATCAAGCTTAGGCACATTGTCATTTCCTGTGACTTTGGGGAATAATTTTTCACCCATAATAATCGCGAGGATACCAATTGGAACGTTTACCCAAAAAATATAGCTCCAAGGTAGAAATTGTAAAATAAGTCCCCCTAGTCCAGGTCCAGCAACCGCGCCTAAGGAAACGAAAACACCAATCGTTGCCATTGCTCGAGAGCGTTGATGTGGCGGGAAGGTGGAAGTGGTAATCCCAAAGCTGTTACTCATGGTCATAGCGGCACCAAATGCTTGAATAAAGCGGGCAAAAAGTAAAAACCAAATGCCTAGGTTAAACCCTGCAATGAGTGAACCGAAAGTGAAGATAATGGTTCCGATTTTAAAAATTTTAATTTTTCCGATTAAATCTCCGAGACGACCGAAGAAAATCAATAAGCCAGAAACCGCGATTAAATAAATGGAAACGGTCCAAGTGGCTTGGTTCATTGGGACATGCAATTCTTTAGAAATGGTTGGCAAAGCAATATTCACAATAGATGAATCTAATGTGGACATGAAGGTGAAGGCGCCGATAGCGACTAAGATAAGCCAATTCTTTCGACTGTTTGAAGCTGTTGCTTGTTCCGACATGGATAAATAAACCCCTTTCAATACAAAATAAATGTTTCTAACAGCAAATAGTAGGCGTCCCCCGAAGTCACCTGACTATTAAATAATAAGTGCTATCTTTAAACTATCAACTTCTTGGTGAAAAATCAACTAATTGGTCATGACACAAAAACTCTAGCCAGTTTAGAGAATACTAGCTAGAGTATGGACTAATTTTTTTCCTTGAATTTTACATACTTGAGGAGGTAATTCAAGTCCTCTATTTGCCTAGAAAGCTTATCGCCAATCGTTGTATCAGAGATTTTCTTTCTTGGGAGGTTGGAATCTATCATTTTTTTGAGTGACATGGTATCAAATTTTGTCTGGTACGCCTCCTCAATCGAAGAAAAAGGCTGGTGTGTGACAATTTGAAAGCCATAAGAATTATTCAGTAGTGTATAGCCAGCAATACCTGTTGTTTTTTGGTAGGCAGCGGACATTCCTCCGTCAATGACGAGAAGTTTGCCGCCCGCTTTAATGGGAGATTCTCCTTGTCGCACCTTGATTGGCGTGTGCCCATTGATAATCGCTGATTCAGGCGTATTTAAGCCAAATTCATTTAAAATATAGCAACAGGTTTCTTCTTTTTCACGTAAAGTGTAATATGGATTTTTATTTTCCACATGCGTTTTTTTATCCTCAATAAAGTAGCGTTCAAAAGTCGTCATCTGACTTTTTCCAAAGAGTGGAGAATATTTTCCGCACCAACTATACCACATTAAATCAGTAGAGAAATCATCCGTACAGGTGATGTTTTCATAAGGCTTGCGGATATGATGTTCTAAAATATCTAGGAGTTCTTTTCCCGCATAGGTCTTATTCCCGATAGAAACCTTTTGAAATTGCCCCTCCTCATCGAGTGGAATACAGCCGTGAAATAATAGATTGCGGTTATAAATCAAATACATGTGTCCGCTGTCATAAAGGAAGTTGATTTCCCGTTGGAGCTTTTCTGATTTCTGGAACGAGTGAAGCAGGGTGGAAACGATATACTCCTCCTCAGCCGTTAATTCGTACGGATTTTGAGGGTCAACAGTTTGGAAACATTGATGAAGTAGGTCATATTCTTTTCCGTTGAGCGTGATAGTTTGTGTATCAAAATTAATTTTATCAAGGAGTAGGCGATCAGACATTTCAAACTCTGGGCGGCGCTGAATAATTTGCCCCTCTAGTTTAAACTGAATAATTGCTAGTGCTTGATGGACTTGAGACAAAATATCTCGTTGTTTTTCAATTGCGGTATTCTTAGGTTCAAAATCGTGAATTGGTTGATAATATTTTTCAGAAAATAAAAAAAGCGGGCGTAGATTTAATCCATAAGCCTCTTCAAGACTGAAAAGATAACCATATCTGGTCGCAATTCTAAGAAGTGTCATTAAGCAAGCCTTGGAACCAGAATAGCCAGCCATCCAAAGTAAATCATGATTTCCCCACTGTACATCGACAGACGGAAGTCGCATAAGGCATGCCATGACTTCATCGGCAGAATAGCCACGGTCGTAAACATCTCCGACAATGTGGATATGGTCGATGACTAATTTTTGTACAATCATAGAAAGTTCAATTAGCAAATCGTGTGCTTGGTCAAGCTCGATAATTTTATTGATGATTTTTTCATAATATTCTTCTTTATTCCGCTGTTCAGGATTCACGTTGATTAATTCTTCTATAATATAAGCATATTTTTCTGGTAGCGCTTTCCTTAATTTCGACTGTGAGTACTTTGTCGCACAATATTTGATAAGCTCAATAGAATGGTAGATTTGCTGATAATACCAGTCATTTTTTTCTGTCAGAGAGAGCTTTTCCGTCCGTTTGGAAATAAAGAAGTCAGGGTAAGCCACTAAAAAAGCTAAGTCAGATTGCTCCTTTTCGGTTAGTTGCCCACCAAAACGTAGGCTAATCTTATCACGGATATTTCCTGCACCGGTTTTTAAGATGTGGTTAAATCCGTCAAACTCTCCATGAATGTCGCTGATAAAAAATTCCGTTCCTTTTGGCAAGTTTAAAATCGCCTCTAAATTAATAATTTCCGAGATGATTGTGTCCTTGCTGTTGAATTTTTCAGCTAGAATGTCATAATATTTTTCCTTATACAAAAAAATGCCTCCATTCTTTTTCTTATGGGAAAATTATATCATTGGTCTAGCTGTAAAACAATGCAAATTAAGAGATTTAGCAGAAATGGTATGTTTTTATTTGATAAGAAAGAAAAAATAAAAAGATCTGGAAATGATTGAATGAACCACTTAAGTGAAAAAAAGATCACTTATTTTAGGTTTTGACTATGATAGAAGCCAGCATGGTATCTTAATAGTGTTGGTGAGGAAAAATCCAATAAATGGTGTTTTTTATTAACAAGTTTAGCGGAGATTTTGTATGGAGAGCTTTTAGGAATCTCTTTTACTGAAATTTTAAAATTAATCTTATTGGCTTGCCTATCACGATGCTTGGCTTATTCAGCTGGAGGTTTTACACGAAGAAAATGTAGAATTTACTGACTGAAAAAAGAAGCAAATATAAGAAGAAAACAGAAGTTAATCCGTTTATAAAAAGTTGCTGGCATAAACTCAAAGAATTTATACCAGCTTTCTTTATTATTTTTCAGAGACAACACTAATATGTTCTCTTACATGTGCCGCATTTACTACCTCGTCAACGAGTGCAATTGCGTAATCTGCCATGCTTACATAACTTTTTCCAGCGTGATTGTCGTGCATTTCATCATCAAATAGCTCATAGCTTCCAGTCCGTCTACCGTCTGGGTCAAAGAAAGCGGCAGGACTGATGTATGTCCAAGCAATCGGTGTTTTTTTCAAGTCTTGTAAAGCCAAAAACATTTCATGCGCCGTTGGATAAAAAGGTGAAGTAGGGTCTACATTGTCGATGAAACGAATATTTTTGTTCTTATCGGTAAATAAAGAGGATGCACCACCAACGACTATCAATCTTTTTTGGGTATCAGTTAGTAAGTTGATAAGGTGTTGAAGAGAAGTGACGTGCATTTCTTCCTTGCCACGAGGGGCATTAAAGGCGTCAATGACAACATCAAAAGGTGCTAAATCATCTGTTGTAAGGTCGAATAAATCTTTTTCGATGACCGGAATGTCCTCGGTAATTTTTGAAGCATGACGGACAATTGCCGTTGTCGAAAGATTCCGTGTAAGTAGTTCATTTAAAATATGTTTTCCAGCGTTTCCACTAGCCCCGATTAATGCGATATTCATAATTCTTCCTCCAATTTAGTTATTTATTTTCATTTACTTCTTTTATTGTACCGCTTTTTTATGTGAGTTCAACGAATGTGTTTTTTCATGAAAACTGTGATTTTTATAGGAGGGCGATCAAAGGGAAAGCCAGTTTATCAGAGATTCAAAAACACAGCAAAAACGACCCCCATAAATGAGAGCCGTTTGAAAAATTCTTACATATCTAAACTAACAGAGACATTTTGCACAGGAACGTCATAGAACTTATCTTCACGACGACCTAAGAAATCTTTCGCTTGTTGTGGGAAGAGCGCATAGCTTAAAACGTCTTCCGTTGATTTAGCATATTGACTGATTTCCTTAGCAAATTCATCCATTTGTGGTGCGATTAAGTCGGCTGGACGACCTTCGATTTGTGGTTCGTCACCGATAATTTTTTCTTTGATTTCTTTACTGATTGGTACAGGCGCTTTTCCGTAAAGACCACGAACATAATCTTTGATTTCATTTGGAATCATCTTGTAGCGTTCGCCAGAGATAACGTTCATCAAGGCTTGTGTCCCAACCATTTGAGAAAGTGGTGTAACAAGCGGTGGGTAACCTAAGTCTTCACGCACTTTTGGTACTTCTTGAAGAACAGCATCATATTTACTTGCAAGTCCTTGTTCTGTTAATTGGCTAAGCAAGTTAGACAGCATACCACCTGGTACTTGATAGAAGAGTGTTTTAGGCTCTGTATCTTGGACTTTTGCTTGATAGATACCTTCTGCTCTGAATTTATCACGGATAGGAGCGAAGTAGTCAGCGATTTCTGAAAGTTTTTCTAGGTCAAGGTGTGTATCGTAACCAAGTCCTTGTAAAGCAATTGCCATAGATTCCGTTGCTGGTTGACTTGTTCCTCCTGAGAATGGAGAAATTGCTGTATCAATAATATCAGCGCCAGCTTCCACGGCTTTGAGGTAAGTCATTTCTGAAATTCCGCTTGTTGCATGGGTATGCACCTCAAGTGGCACAGAAGTAGCTGCTTTAATCGCTGTTACTAATTCAAAAGCTGTTTCAGGAGTTAAAACACCTGCCATATCTTTGATACAGATAGAGTCGGCACCAAGCGTTTCCATATCTTTCGCTAGTTGTGTAAAGTATTCTACTGTGTGCACTTTACTTGTTGTGTAAGAAATAGCGATTTGGCAATGTGCGCCATATTTTTTAATTGCTTTTACAGATGTTTCTAAGTTCCGTAAATCATTTAAGGCATCAAAGACACGGATAATGTCAATGCCATTTTCAATTGATTTTTGAATAAAAGTTTCGACAACATCATCAGCATAGTTTTTGTAGCCTAACAGATTTTGTCCACGTAAAAGCATTTGTAATTTCGTGTTTTTCACTCTTTTTCTGATACTTCTTAAACGTTCCCAAGGGTCTTCGTTTAGATAGCGTAAAGAAGAGTCAAAAGTTGCGCCTCCCCATACTTCTAATGCATGATACCCTGCTTGATCCATTGTTTCTAAGATTGGAAGAATATCTGAAGTAGGCATTCTGGTCGCGATTAAACTTTGTTGACCGTCACGCAACACGGTTTCGGTAAAGCGGATTGATTTCTCCGTCAATTAAATTTCCTCCATTTCTATAAGCTGATT
The DNA here is from genome assembly GCA_031261705.1 of Lactobacillales bacterium. GTDB lineage: Bacteria > Bacillota > Bacilli > Lactobacillales > Streptococcaceae > JAISJD01. The sequence continues at coordinate 40,174 of JAISJD010000012.1, read as the reverse complement.
AATTTTTTGTTGCATTTCTTCGATGGAGTGTTTTCTTGAGCGTCCGCATTCTTTGGCGCTATTCTCACAGATGTAGCACTTTCTTGGAGGTAAACCACAGTCCGCTCGGTGAACGGATTGTAGCTTATCTTCATCAAGATAGAGGACATCTAAATCACATAATCGACCAAGTGGATGCGTTTCTTCAATTTGAATCAACGCTAACTTAAACTCACGTGGAGAAAGTGAAGTGACTAGATAAAACTCCATACCTGTTTCTAAATTTTTCGTTGTTTGAAACAGGTAGGTTGCAGCAAATTTTTCATTTACAGCTTGTATGACTTCAAGAAAAGCCGTAGCTAATCGTTCATTGTTTTTGATTGGTCCCGGAATATTCATGGTTGCTGAAAGTAGGGACTCGTTTGGATATTGTTGTAACAACTCTTGCTGCATATTGACCCGTTGTTCACGTGCGTCTAGCATTTGCAAGAGTTCGATTGGTGTGCCAGTGTCAAAGATGTTCTTAGACATTTCTTACGACATCGACTAAGCTACCGTCACGGTATTCAATTAAGGCAACGACTTTATCGCCGTATTGGATAGGATCAGGGGTACCAACAATGCTGTAAGCTTTTTCTTTTAATTCTTCAATAGTGAATTGAGGAATATCTACATTCTTGAAGACTTCAATTAAGTCTTTACGTAGTGGGTTAATAGCAATCCCAACTTCTGTAACAACCACGTCCACGCTTGAACCAGGTGTTACCACTGTATTTACAGTGTCAACAATTGTAGGAATGCGTCCACGAACAAGTGGTGAGATAATCATGCTCATTTTAGAAGCAGCAGCAGTATCACAGTGACCGCCTGAAGCGCCACGAATCACACCGTCAGAACCAGTAATAACATTGACGTTAAAGTCTGTATCAATTTCTAAAGCTGAAAGGATTACGACATCTAAGTTGTTGATTGCTGAACCTTTGCTAAGTGGAGAAGCATACATGTTTGCGTCCATTTCATAGTGGTTTGCATTGTCACGAAGAGATTCTGCAGAGCTAAGGTCGAAGTCTTGCACGTCGATAATTTTTCCCACTAAACCATCTTGTAATAATTCTACCATGGCGTTTGTAATTCCACCTAGAGCAAACGCAGCTTTCACGCCAGTTTCTTCCATAGTTTCACGTAAGAAGCGAGTAACCGCAAGAGAAGCGCCACCTGTACCCGTTTGGAAAGAGAAACCTTCCTTGAAGTAAGGAGAGTTTGTAATCACTTTTGAAGCATATTCAGCGATTAATAATTCTTTTGGATTCTTTGTGAAACGAGTTGCCCCTTTCGCAATACCAGAAGGATTTCCGATTGCGTCAACTTCCACCACGTAATCCACATCTGTTGATGGAATGCTGATTGGTGTGTTTGGATAAGGAACTAAATTATCCGTAATAATGACTACTTGGTCCGCATATTTTGCGTCCATCATCGCGTAGCCAAGTGAACCACAAATTGCTTTCCCGTGAGAACCGTTTGTATTTCCGTATGCGTCAGAGCTTGGGGCGCCGAGGAAAGCTACATCAATATGAATATCCCCACTCGTAATCGCACGTGCACGTCCACCATGAGAGCGGATAACCACTGGATTTTCTAAAATACCAGAAGAGATAGCGGCACCGACTTCATCACGTAAACCACTAGAAGTGATGTTTGTTACGACACCGTTTTTAATGTGTTCAATAAGTGGTGCATGAACGTTTGCAATAGAGCTTGGTGCGATAGAAAGGTTTTTAATCCCCATGTTCGCAATTTCTTCCATAACCATGTTTAACACGTAGTCTCCTTCACGGAAGTGGTGATGGAAAGAAATGGTCATTCCGTCTTTTAAACCAGTTTTTTCAATGGCTTCACGGATAGAGCGAACTAATTTTGTATCGGATGGTTTTACAGGTTTTACTGTGCGGCTTGCTTCTTTGTAGGGACGGATATTTGCCCATTCGCTATCAAAAGCACCGTATTGTTTTGCATAAGTATCTGGAATTTCTTTTCCTACATTATTTTTGACCATTTTATAAGTCCTCCTCACTGATAACTTTTGCTGATATTGCTAGAGATAAAGTACGTTCGGCACGCTCAACGATTGGTTTATCCACCATTTTACCGTCAAGAGAGATAACGCCTGAGCCTTTTTCTTCCGCTTCACGAATCGCCCAGATGACTTTCATAGCATGCTGAATTTCTTTTTCAGTAGGAGTATAGATTTTATTAACGACAGGAATTTGACGAGGGTTGATGACTGATTTGCCATCAAATCCTAATTGTTTAATTTGTTCTACTTCATTTGCGAAGCCTTCCATATTGTTTACATCTGAGTAAACGGTATCAATTGCAGCAATTCCAGCTGCACGCGCTGCATGTAGAATGTAGCTACGAGCGAAGAATAATTCACTGCCTTCAGGAGAACGTTTTGTTTTCATATTGGTCACGTAGTCTTCTGCACCAAGGGCAATCCCGATAAGACGAGTACTTGCTGTTGTGATTTCACGAGCATTTAAGACCCCAACGGCTGATTCAATGGCAGCCATCATTTTCGTTGTCCCTACTGGAACATTGTAAAGTTTTTCAGCTTCTGTAATTGCTTCGTCTACTTCAACAATATCCGCAGCTGTTTCAGTTTTAGGTAAGCGGATAACGTTCACTCCAGCTTGAACCATTGCACGAATGTCTGCAAGTCCTTCAGTATCCATGCTGTTAATACGAACGACGGTTTCAACACTACTGTAATCAAAAGTTTTTAATGCGTTAAAGACAAGCATACGAGCGCTATCTTTTTCGTTTAATGAAACGGCATCTTCTAAGTCAAACATAATAGAGTCTGCACCATACAAAGTCGCATCACGAAGCATTGCTGGATTCGCACCTGGTACAAACATCATTGTTCTACGTAAACGTTCTTGTGTCATTATAATTCCCCCAAATCTAATGTGCTTAATTCGCAAGCACGTAATACGGCAGTTGTCATGCGTGCTTGAATGGTGCAATCTAGTGCACCTTGGTCAATCGCTTGAATTTGCGCATTGTGAATGTCGAATTTTTCAAGAACGGCTTCGATTGTTGCGCGAATTTGTGCGCCAAATTGTTTTTCTACACTGCTTTGTAGTGAAATGCTGTTGCCTTCTTGCTCATTTTTTTTGATAATCACCATGATGTCGCTTGATTCAGCAGTGCCTGCTGTTGCTGTTTTTTTGATTTCCAAAAAATTCACCCCATTTTTAAACTATTTTATACACTCTGTAATGTTTTCTTCAGTTCTTTTTCAAGGAACTGGTAAGTTGTTTCCGGTACTAAGTTTTTTATTGGTTCAAGGTTTTTCCGATTGAATGCAGCACGAATTTTTGTCGCACTGATAACCTCGTCATCAATTGCCAGACGAGGGATAATCGTTAAGGTTAAGTGTCCTTTAAACACTTCGGTCATTGCTTGGTTGTAAATCTCGGTCACTTCAGAGAAAGGTTCTTCTCCAACGAAGCGTTCCTTAATATCCAAAGCCGGAGCAATGAATTGTGAAAAGACAGTGGCATCCAGACGTGCTTGGACTTTAGCGATTTCCTCATCTGCTTGGTCTTTTAAGAAATAAGAAGGAAAAGTCGCTTGTGACACGATATAAGAGTTTGTCGGAATAACTACGACGTTTTCCATGTACGCCACGCCTTTTTTGACAAGCTCAAAGCGGTTTGTTGCAGAAAACTCTGAGCTGTCATCTGATAGGACAAAGACGTAAACGACGTCACATTTTTCATGCGCTTGTTTAATTAAATGCAGATGTCCTTTGGTAAAAGGATTTGCATTCATGACGATACTCCCTGCATGTTCTGCAGGTAATTTTAACTTCTTGATTTTTTCTAAATAGTTTTGGAAGTTCGGTAAGCCATATTCCATGAACGCTAAGTTGTTCGTTTCAGCAATTTGTGAGAAACCTAAAGATTTAAAATAGGTTGTCGCACTTGGCTTGGTATAGAGAAAATAGTGCGTTTCATCATGTTCGTTCAGATAATCAAAGAGTGCATTAATGATTTTAGATAAAAGCTGTTCCCCTTGAGAGTCTGGATCGATAGCCACGCATTTGATAATGTTTTGAAAACAAGAGCCAGTTGCGATTAATTGCTCCCCCTCAAAAATACCGACAGTGTAAGAAACATTATAGTCAGGAATTAAATCGACTTTTTTAAGAAGTGTTTTCCACTTTGCTCTGGTTTGTTTATCTTTTTTAAGCCATAATTTTTCTACTACCATTTTGAACTTCCTCCCCACTTTATTTTTGTTCTAAATTCTTATTTTTTCACTGGAAAAATCTTGATAAGCAATTGAGAAATCACGTAAATGATGAATAAAACAATAAATACGCCACCCATCCCAAAGACCATTAATTCTAGTGCTTGTTTCAGTGTATCTGTTTGAATGTTCAAATTGTTCACCTCCGAAAATAAGTTCACTGGTTATACTATTGGAAGAATCCAAGTAATAAACCACCTGCGATAACTGATGCGATTTGTCCTGAAACGTTTGCTCCAACAGCGTACATTAGAACGAAGTTTTGAGGGTCTTCGTCAGTTGCCATTTTTTGAATGACACGACTTGACATTGGAAATGCTGAGATACCTGCCGCACCAATCATTGGATTGATTTTTTCTTTACGGAATAGGTTCATTAATTTTGCAAATAACACACCACCAATTGAGTCCATGATAAATGCGACTAAACCAAAGGCGATAACCATTAATGTTTGTAAGTTAAGGAACTTATCAGCAGTCATTTGTACTGAAATCGTAAGACCTAATAGAATGCTGACGATATTTACTAATTCGTTTTGAGCAGTTAATGAAAGACGTTCTAGCACACCACATTCACGAAGTAAGTTTCCGAACATTAAGAAACCAACTAATGGTAATGAAATTGGTGCGATAAGTCCCGCAACCACTGTAATAGCGATTGGGAAAATAATTTTTGTCATTTTAGAAACGTTTTCTGCATGGTAAGTCATGCGGATTCTACGTTCATGTTTAGTTGTTACAGCTTTAATAGCGATTGGTTGAATGATTGGAACAAGTGCCATATAAGAATAAGCGGCAACCGTAATTGGTCCAAGTAGGTTTTTCGCAAGCTGGTTGGCTACGAAGATACTTGTAGGACCATCCGCAGCTCCGATGATACCGATAGAAGCTGCTTCTTTAATATCGAAACCGAAAAGTGCGGCAACGATAATTGTAAAGAAGATACCAAATTGTGCTGCGGCACCGAATAAAAGCATTAACGGATTTTGTAGCAATGGACCAAAGTCAATCATTGCTCCGATACCGATGAAGATAAGAAGTGGGAATAATTCTGTTTCAATCCCTGCTTTGAATAAAATTTCAAAAACACCTTCCGCTTTTTCTCCACCAACGATTTGTGTTAAAACTCCAGAGTTTGGAAAGTTTACTAATAAAGTTCCAAGACCCATGGGTACTAAAAGTGTTGGTTCGTATTCCTTTTTAATCCCTAAATACATTAACAGACAACCGATAGCCATCATAATAATTTGTCCGATACTAATTGACGTGATTCCTTGAATTAATGTTTCCACAATGTCACTTCCATTTCTTTAATAATTAATTGATTGTTAGCAATAGGTCACTTGAGTCAACCACTTGACCACCAATAACGGCAACGTCAACGATTGTTCCGTCTTTTGGTGCCACGATTTCATTTTCCATTTTCATCGCTTCTAAGATTAATAATGGTTGGTTTGCTTTCACTTGTTCGCCTGGTTTCACTAAAACTTTTAAGATTGTTCCTGGCATTGGGGATTTGATTGGTTCACCTTCTCCTGAAAGTGTTGGTGCAGGAGCTGCTACGGGTGCAGGAGCTGCAGCTGGTGCTACTGGAGCTGCAACTGGTTCTGCTGCAACAGGTGCGACTGGCGCTACTGGTTGTTGTACGCCACCGATTTCTTCCATTTCTACTAAATACTCTGTTCCGTCAATGCTGATTTTGAATTTTCTTAACATTTGTCTAACTCCTCCTAAATTTACAATAGTAATAATGTCAATAATTTCTTACTTTTTTCTACTAATTCTCTTGATTGAAAATTGGCAGTCACCAAGCGCACCAGCAGCAATCGCCGAACTGATTAACGCCACGGTTTTAGCTTCTGGATTTCGTTTGCGAATGGAAACAATTTTAAAGCGACTATCTGGCTGATCGTTTGCCGCAATCGCCGTCGCAATCAACGTTACAAGCTTTTCTTCCTCTTTAGGAAGTTTAGCGTCACTAAACGCTGGAACTTCTTCCCACGAGGTATCTTGGGTCGATGTAGTGACTTGTGAATTAGTAGACGCTACGTCCGTTGCAAGTTTCTCAGGCTCTTTCCTACCAAATAGTTTGGAAAATATTCCCATGGAGTTTCATCCTTTCTTTAGTTGATACCTTCATTATAAAAACTTTTTCAAAAGTTACCACCGCATTTTGTAAGCGTTATTGTTTTTTCGGTGTTCTTTTTAAATACACTTTTATAAAAAGCGCTATAAACCGCGGTATACAAACGTTTTCAAGGTTTAACAATTCTTTAACAACTGTTTAATCTTATATTAAAAAATAGCGTTTTCTTGTGTTTTTTTAATGTTTTTTTCATCAAAATGTACTCCTCAGAAAGCGGTTTATCGTTTAGGATATGGGTGTACTAAATAAAAAGAAACAGTAAATATTTTTAAAAAGAAATTGGAAAGAAAGGAGTAGTATTTTTATTTGGTAGACAAAATAAAGGGTTCTGCATCACAAATTATGTAGGTTATTTCACATCCCAAAAAGAAAAATGTACAAGTCGAGTCGGATGGTACGAGAGGATCTCGAACTTGTCACACAGGAGGAAAAAATGATGTTAACAATTTTATCTTATGCAATGATCATCGTGTTCATGTTTGTCATCATGAAGAAAAAAATGTCACCGTTTACAGCGTTGGTTGGTATTCCAATCATCTTTGCGCTAATCGCAATGGGGCTAGGCTTATCAAAGAAAGGTTCACTTGGTGATTTCGTTGTAGCAGGGGTTGGAACAACCGCTAATACAGGTATCATGCTTTTATTCGCAATTTTATACTTCTCAATTATGTTAGATGCTGGGATGTTTGATCCTATCACTAAAAAAATGATTCACTTCGCTAAAGGCGATCCAATGAAGGTGCTAATCGCAACAGCCGTCGTTGCAGCAGCAGTTTCACTAAACGGAGACGGAACAACAACAACATTAATCTGTTGTTCAGCGTTTATTCCAATTTATAAGAAATTAAACATGAAAATGATGAACTTGGGTGTCTTGGTTATTCTTCAAAACACTATCATGAACTTGGTTCCATGGGGCGGACCAACAGCTCGTGCAATGAGTGTGCTTGGTGTGGGTGCAGATATTCTAACGTATCTATTACCAGGGATGATTCTTTCTATCCTTTACGTTATCTTCTTTGTTGCTCGTACAATGGGTAAAAAAGAACGTGCACGTTTAGGGGTTAAAGAATTAACCGATGAAGAAATTGATGAATTAACAAACATTACAGACGAAAAAACATTAGAAATTCGTCGTCCGCAAAACTTTATTTTCAACATGATTTTAACAGTTGTTTTAGTTGCTACTTTAGTTGCTGATTCATTCTTAAGTTTAGGTTTACCTCCAATTCTTTTATTCTTAGCTGGTACTGTTGTGGCTTTATTAGTGAACTATCCAGTCTTAAAAGACCAATCTGCTCGTATCGGTGCAAATGGTGGAGATGCTGTTCAAGTAGTTATCTTAGTATTCGCAGCTGGCGTATTCATGGGATTATTCCAAGGTACTGGTATGGCTGAAGCATTAGCACAAAGCTTTACAAAAATCATCCCTCACCAATTAGCAGGTTTCTGGGGATTAGTTATTGCGATTATTTCTGCACCAGGTACATTCTTCATCTCAAATGATGGTTTCTACTATGGTGTGTTACCAGTTCTTGCTGAAGCAGGGAAAGCGTACGGATTTACAAACATGCAAATGGCATTGGCATCACTAATGGGACAAGCGTTCCACTTATTAAGCCCATTAGTAGCGTTTATCTACCTATTACTTCGTTTAACAGGTTTAGATATGGGGGCTTGGCAAAAAGAAACAGCAAAATGGGCAATTGGGGTATTCGTTATCTTTGTTATCACGATTATGGCAATCGGAGCAGTTCCGTTGTATATTCCGCAATAAAGTGGTACAAACATATGTGTTAGGTTAGTAATAGGAGAGTGAGAAAAATTGGATATTACAGAAGTTGTTTCATTGCACATGGATATTTCACAAAATAAACCACTAAAAGAAATTATTTATGAAGCGATGCGACAAAGTATTTTAATGGGTGAGATTCCAACGGGGACGAGAATTAATGAAAAGAAATTCGCAGAGCAGACGAATACAAGTCGGACGCCAGTTCGTTATGCGTTGCAAAAATTATGCGAAGAAAAATTAGTTGATTATGTTCCGGGAAATGGCATGATTGTCAAAGGGATTTCCCAGAAGGATGCAAAGGAAATATTTGAGATTCGCAAATCACTCGATTTTCTAGCAACTAAAAACACGATGAACCACATGGATGACGTTGATTTTCAACACCTAGATGCTTTACTTTCTTATACTGAAAAGAAGAATGAAGCTGGAGAAGTCGATGAAGTGATTCGACTATTCTCAGAGTTCAACCAATTTATTTACAATAAAAATGAAATGCCTAGATTGCATTCAATCGTCATTGGCATTCAAGATTACCTGTCTTATTTCCGAAACTTATCTCTTTACTCCAAGGAACGTCGTAGAGCGGCGATTGGAGATCATCGCAAGATTTTCTATGCGATGCAAAAAAAGGATGAAGAGGAACTTGAGGCATTGATTAACCGTCACTTGGATGATTCGTTATTCTTTATTTTAGAAGAAATGAAGCGACGTGAGATTGCATGACCATAGAAAAATTACAAAAAAAAATAGCGACTTTGGCAACAGAGTCGCTTCTTGAAGAAGTTGCTCTAGCACCGAAGCCTGGTCTAGTGGATGCAATAGATACTGGTGCACACCGAGATATGGATATTTCTACTTTTACTGTCAGCGCACATGCGTTAGAGCCTTATTTTGAGGAGTATGTGCGATTGGGGTATCAATTTGAGGGAACACCAACAGAACTATTTGAAGAAGCTAGAGAAGTGGGCAAACGAGCAGAAGAGGACATGATGAAAGCAACCAATGAGGTGAATACGCATAAGGGAGCCAATTTTTCCTTTGCAATTATCCTTGCTTCAATTGGAAACTTTTTAAAATCAAGCGATGCCCCCTCTGTCCTTTTTGATGCAAAGAGTACACAAACCGTGTTTTCTTTCACCAAGGAAATGATGAATGATATTATCAAAAGAGATTTGGAGAAATCAAAGGGTTCCTCTGACACTTATGGAAAAAAACTCTATGATGAATATGGTTTTACGGGGATTCGCGGAGAGGCGATGAGTGGCTTTCAAACTTTGAACGAGTTTGCTTTACCCATCCTGCGAAGTACGTCATTTTTTGAAAAAGAAGCACGATTATTATGGCTTTTGCTCCATTTGATGAGCAAGGTAGAGGATACGAATCTTATCCGTCGCGGAGGTATTGAAGGTTGGCAACAAGTCAAAAAAGAAGCGCAAGAGTTAATTATCTCCTGTGCCTCTAATGAACAACAATTAAAACAACAATTAAGTAAATACAATAAAAAATTGATTGAAAGAAATTTAAGCCCCGGAGGAAGTGCCGATTTATTAGCACTAAGCATCTTCTTTGGAAAGCTTGAAAAGATTCTTTAATTAATTGTCACTCTGACCATCTGGGAAAAAGCTGTAGCCGATTCCCCAGATGGTTTTTAAGTAGATGGGATGTTTCGGTTCAACTTCGATTTTGTACCGTAAATAATTAATATACACGGTAACAAGATTTGATTCTGTCTGGTTATGTTCCCAAACACTGTTGTAAATTTGATCTTTTGTGAATACTTGATTAGGATTTTCCATGAAAAACTGCATTAACAAAACTTCCTTAGAAGAAAGTGGGATATTTTCTCCCTTCTTAAAAAGCTGATATTTCGTTTTATCAAAGCTAAAATCGCCCTCATTGATAACGGATTGTTGCTTTCCTTTTTTCGGTGCGCTCAGCATATCGCTCGCTCTATCCAATGTCGCCAAGATTTGTGCACGCATAATTTTTGGTGAAAAAGGCTTAGTGATAAATAAATCTGCACCAGCCTCTAAGCCTGTGATAATGTCCTCTTCCCCATCACGACCACTGACAAAAATAATCGGCACTTGCGGCAAGGTATCTCGAATCATTTGCGCAAGATTGTATCCATCATTGTAATTTTCCAAATTCACATCCAAAATAAACAGGTCAAAGTCAATCCGTTCCATCATGTCTAAAGTTTTTTCAACGGAATCACTTTGATAAACTAAAACGCCAGTTGACTGAAGCGCTTTCCAGAACAGGTGACGAATCGCTATCTCGTCGTCTACTACAAGTATTTTTGCTTTACGCATGGTAATGCTCTCCTCTCAGATATTGTGTCATACATCACTTGAACTCATCCAACTATCAAGTGCAATATCCTCCCAATGTTAAGAATAACTTGTTTAGGTAGTAAATGCAATAAATTTTGTGATAAACTAGAGACAATATAAAATGAAAAAACTGCTTTTAACCCATTGGAAACAGTACCTGGCGTTATTGCAAGAAAGGAGAAAAACAAATGAAAGTGAAAATTAAAGCAATGGTAAATCGGCATATTAACCGATTCATCGCTATCTTTTTTGTGATTGGCTTAGCTTTATTCATCATTCTTGGTCTGGTCGTTTATCGGTTTCAAAAAGAGGACGTTTCCTTGGACCATGAACAGCTCAATCAGTCAGTAAAATATGTCATGGGAACGATTAAATCAACGATTGAAAGTAACCAAAAGAGCTTGCGCTTGATTGCCGAGGAAACACAAAACCAATCGCCAACGATTGAACTGGTGAAAAAGGAAGGGCTATCCACTGTTTTTGTTGTGACTCCTGAAAAAAAAGTTGTATCCTCAGTTTCTGAACAAAATGAATCAAAAGAAACGGTGGAAAAACAGCTTTCAGAAGATAAGACGTTCGACCAATTTGTAAAGGACGATAAGGATTATAATAGCGGAGAAGCTTATTTTCTAAATGGGACTTCTTACATAGATTTGTATCAGAAAGTTTATGATGAGTCGGGCAATCTCATGTTTATCTTTGTCGCACCAATTGATTTAGAAAAGATGTACCTCACAGATCTTGCCTCTGACGGAGATAGATTAAAAGGTTATGCGGTAGTGAAGAATCAACAAATGGAACTACTCATGCACCCTGTCAGTAAGCAGATAGGCATGCACATTATCCGTGACCGGAAAAAAGAACATCCAACACTTGATTTTTCAGGACTAGAAAAGCTAGAAAAAGAGCAGCTTTCAAATAACTCTGGACGACAAATTTATTATTCTTACTGGTGGTCGGACAAAAATCCTAAGAAAATTTTGAAAATTAGCGCGTTTGAGTGGATGGATTTAGGTTTAACACGAATCATTGTGTCAATTGACGCTGATTATATGCAGCAATCGGAAGGAATTATTATGATTTCTATTTTCTTTATGATTATTCTCTCGTTTACAGCGTTGATTACTGTTGTTTTATATCTTCTTCGTGGAATGAAGTCTCGTCAACAAACCATTTTAAATGAACGAAAAATTGCCAAGGAAAAAGAGGAATATCAAGAAAAAATTCGTGGGTACGAACGAGAAGTTTATCAATATAACAAAGTGGCTATCACAGGCCTACTAACGACTTCTATTGTGCACGATATGAATAATTTCCTCACGCCGATTGTCGGAATGGCAGAAATGCTGATAGAAGAAAATGAGGAAAATCCAGCACTCGTTTCCGATTTATCTGAAATTGTCGAAGAAGCTACGAGAGGACAAAAAATGGTAAGAAACATTATGCGTTTTTCTCGGAAAAAAACAGGAAATACCGAAGTTAAAGCGATTAATATCGTGGAAAAAATCCAAGATGAAATTGCTTTGCTGAAATTTGGCTTTAAACACCATATTACGCTGAAATATATCGGGGAAGAAGCTCCTATCTATGTACTCGCAGATGAGCAGGATTTGACCGTGTTGATGGATAATTTAATTACCAATGCCTATCAGGCGATTTCTAGCATGCCGAAAAAAGACGGAGAAATTTTCTTATCCGTCCGTAAGGCAACACCAGAGGAACTAGAAACTTTACCAAAAACAGGCTTTCCGTCGATAATGGTCAGTGACTTTATCGTTTTGTCTGTCACAGATACCGGACCCGGCATGCCAAAAGAAATCGTAGATAACATCTTTGCACCATTTTTCACTACCAAAACTTCAGAAGAGGGCACAGGGCTGGGCTTGTTTGTCGTGTCTGCCTTAGCTGAAAAATACGATTGGACGATTCGAGTAACCTCTGAATTATCTACTGGCAGTACCTTCTCTATCTTTATGTTGCAGGTGAAGGAGAAAGAATAAAATGAAAGAACGTCACAACTTCAACTATTGAAATGCTGGAATTTTTCACAATGGATGTAGAAAATATGGAAATACGTGAACAGTTAGAGGTTGCTCTAAGCGGTAGAGGGGCGTTTTTCATGTTTAAACAGATTCGTTATCGAATGGGTATTGAGCAGCAGTGGTTTGAGTACAAGTCAAAAGCATACCAAAATGTTGTAAAGCGTTGGTGTGAGGGAAATAGTATTCCTTATATTGAGGAAAAATTACGCAAATAGAAGAAGATTTTCTTTTCAAAACGAACCACTCTTTGTTTCAGAAGTAAAAAAGCTGTATAGTTTTATGGAATGGAAGGCTTATACGAGGGATGATAATCGTCTGAGAAAGGCATTGGAAAATTTGGAGATGATTTCTGTTAAGACAAAAAGCGATGAAGTGATAGGTTTTTTAAGATATATTACAGATTGTGCAACGAGAGTGTTTATTCAATATATTTTGGTACGTCCTAAATATCAACGTCATGGAATAGGTATGCAATTGATGAATCATGCGGAAAAAGAGTTTGAGAAATATGGAAAGATTCAAGTTGAAGTTTTATATTAGATAATCGACATATTCAGGATGCAATTCACCTGAGTAAAAATATTGATTAATTGATAAATTAAAGAAAAAATCTCCTCCAGCGCCTAATCAGCTTCTGAGGAGGTTTTTTCGTCTTTCTTAGGAATATGGGTTTTCACGACATGTTGCGCAATCATATTTTGAAGGCTATCAAATACCCCTTCTGGCTCTCTTTTTTCAAAGTCTGCACGCATACCGTCTACTAGCTTTGTCAATATGGATAGGAGCTGTTGCTTTTCTTCTTCGTCAATATATTTTAACCCATCTGGACTAGCTAGTTCTAAGTCACTAACATATTTTTTTCCCGTTTCTGTCAAGCGAAGTAAGTACACACGTCCGTCAGTGAGAGATTTACTCTTTTCAATCATGCCTCGTTTGACTAACTTATTCACAAATTCAGCCGTGGACTGTGGTGTCATTCTCATGTAGTCGGCTAATTCTTTTTGTGAGATATTTTCATGCTGATAAAGCACAAGAAGAACTTTCCCTTGGCCGCGAAAAGCATTTCGACCAGACCTTGTTTTGGTATCCTGTGAAAATTGCATCAGCATGGATAGCTCCATGAATTTTTCTATAATTTGCTGTGTCTCAAAAAGTGTAGCCATCACACTTCCTCCTCTAATTTATCCTACGTTAACTATACCTTTAAATTGTTTTTTTGTAAATAAACAGGGTACCTGATAGTTTTTGATTGACAATTTAGTAAGGTACCCTTAATATATATTTCGTAAGGGTACCTGAGTAAATTTGGAGGTAGGAATCATGAAAGATGAATATGCAATCGAAGTAAAAAATTTAACAAAAAAATTTGGGAAACAGCTTGCGGTAGATGATGTTTCAATGAATGTGAAAAAAGGAGAAGTTTTTGGTTTACTTGGCCCTAATGGCGCTGGGAAAACAACGATTCTTCGGATGATTACGACGTTGACCAAGGCAACCTCAGGAGAAATTAATATTTTTGGTCATAATGTAGCAAAGGAGAGTTTGGCCGTTCGTTCCATGTTTGGCTTAACTGGACAATATGCGACCGTGGACGAAGATATTTCAGCTCGGGAGAATTTAATGATTTTCTCTCGTCTAAATGGATTAACTCGTAAGGAAGCAAAACAACGGACTCATGATTTATTAGAAGAGTTCAGCTTGACTGAATCCGCCGACAAAGCGATTCGGAACTTTTCTGGGGGAATGCGTCGGCGCTTGGATTTAGCGGTGAGTTTGATTTCACGTCCGCCTCTTATTTTCCTAGATGAACCCACGACGGGGCTTGATCCTCGGACTCGCACACAGATGTGGGAAACGATTCGAGAGCTAGTTGCAGCAGGGTCAACTATTGTTTTAACCACACAATACCTTGAAGAAGTCGATGAACTAGCGGATAGAATTGCGGTGATTGACCATGGAGCGCTCATCCGTGTCGGAACGCCAGATGAACTGAAGAAATCGGTTGGTCATTCTTCGCTAAAGATACAGCTTCTTGATACAACTCATTTACGGGAAGCTCAAAAACTTCTCGGTAATATTTTACAAACAGAGGTTTCTATTAACGAAAAAACCGCAGAATTAAGCGCACCACTTGAAACGGTTGATTACATTTCTACCGTTCTCAATGAGTTAAAGAAACAAAAGATTGAAATAGAGAATATATCGGTTGTCAAACCGTCTATGGATGATGTTTTCTTTGCATTGACGGTTGGAAAGAATTAGAGGGGGAAGAGTCATGGAACAAATACATTTAAGAAAAGGAAATATTCTTCAAAATACGGGAACAATGGCGTATCGTAACTTATTAAAAACGATACATAATCCAGAAAGATTAATGGATGTTGTGGTGATTCCGATTGTTTTCATGTTGATGTTCAGCCAATTATTTGGTGGAGCAATCTCGGGCAACGTCAAATCCTACTTGGCGATTATCGTCCCAGGGATTTTAATGCAGGGGATTCTTTCCTCAGCAGCGGGATCAGGCTCGCAAATTCGTGAAGATTTAGATACTGGGGTATTCGACCGTTTCAAATCTCTTCCCATGGCAAATATCGCTCCTCTTGCGGGACAATTGTTTGCGGACATCTTACGCTTAATCATCTGTACCATTTGCTCACTAGGAACTGGTTTTCTTATTGGGTATCGTCCAGAAGGTGGTGTGGGAGCAGTTTTTCTAGCTGCCTTTCTAGCAATTGTCTCTGGCTGGGCGATTAGTTGGATTTTTGCCTTACTGGGCTTAGTCTTGACAAGTACCACCTTATTACAAAGTTTTTCAATGATTGTTTCTATGGTTATGGCATTTTTATCTAGTGCCTTTGTGCCAATCAACACTCTACCTAAATGGTTACAGACCGTGGCAAATATAAATCCTGTCACACATATGATTGCCGCTATTCGTTCACTCCTTGATAAGGGGATCTGGGGAAAAGAAGATTGGTTCTGCTTAATTGTCTGCGTGGGAATTGTGCTAATTTTTGCGCCACTTACTGTGATTGCTTATAATAAGAAAAATTAATGAGTAAAAATCATTTGAAATTTTGTTAAAATTCCTGTAAAATGGACAGTAATTTACTGCGTATAATGGATCAGCGTAAAGCATATTTCGTTTTTTAAAAAACGGAAGGGCTTTGCGCTATTTTTGTATCTCGCAGGGAAAAAGGAGAGTTTTTGTTTTGGAATTTTACATGAAGTTACCCCGTGACCGCAGAGAGTTTATGCTATTTCTAGCAATTGTTTCTATTCTGTCTGTGAACATGATTGCCCCGCTTATTACGTGTTTTGAGGTTGGATTTAGTTTTCATACTTGGGCAAACACGTTGAGAGTCTTACCATTCATTTGGTTAGTAGTCGTTGCCCTCGTTTTATTAACACACGAGCCAGCTACTAAGGTGACCAATAAGTTGATTGATCAAAAAGATAGTTTTAGCTCACATATTATCGTAAATACTTTGGTGAATGTGGCGATGATGTCTGTTGTCTTAACTATTGTCGCTACTTGGATTGGAACAAAAAGTATCACATGGGAGCCAATCCAACACTTTTTCTATCGTTGGCCTCGGAATTTTTCCATTTCCTTATTTGTTGAAATGATTATCGCTCAACCTTTTGCTCGTTGGGTACTCTATAAACGTCATTTAAAAATCGACACTAAGCAACATAGAATCCAATCATAAGAAATGAAAAACCTAGGCTGGTAACTGCCCTAGGTTTTTTGGGTGAGTGTAAATTAAAACTCATCAAAATATTGATGAGATAAATTATTTTTCTTGTGTGGTTGCTTGTTTAACTTTTTGTCATAGAGCTTTTTGTACTGAATGTACTCCTTTTTTAGTCGTTGTAAATTTTCCACGTCATGTTGTGGGATTTTTTCAAGCGCTTCAATCTGATATTGAAGTGAGTGGACGAGTTCATCTAATTCTAAAAATTTCATTGCTCTTCCCCCATATAGATTGCCTTATAAGAAATAATTATCCGATTATTCATCAGAGTACGATTTTGTTCACTGACATTTTCACACTCTGAAATATCGACTAGACAGCTATTTGTATAGCGTTTCATCACAGTACCTGTTAACGTTTCTTGAAATTGTTCAGAAAAGAAAGAAATCTCTTGTCCTTTGAAAAAATTACAATTAATGCTTGTTTCTTGAAATAAAGTTAAATAAGAAGGAACCTGCGAACGGCCGTTTAAAGATTTATGATATTGCATATTTTTCTCCCTTTCCTTTTTAGATAAAAATCTGCCTACTTTAATTATACCCTTTACCTATGAGGGAGTTGAGGGGAATCTTAATGAAATCTTAAACTTTTAGGGCTCTTTCTGAAGAGGAAACCATGTTTTCAAAGAACTCTAACAATATAAAAAGATAGAATTGCTTTTCACAATGACACGTATAAGTAGCATTTTTAAGAGCTTAAGCTATGTTTGGTTTGAAAGACGAAAAATCCAAGAAATTTTATTCAATTTCATATAAAAGATTACAATTTTAAGATTAATTTACTAATCTTTTTTAAAACTTCAAATGGAGGTGTTTATATTAAGTTTGCTTATCTTTAAACAATAAAAGTGTATATTTAAGCAGTTTTACTTCACCTATGAGAACATTTATGCTTACTTTGTAAATCAATTAGAGATAGTATATTTCATTCCTATTTCTAAAATGAATTTCTAGTTTTTTTTAAAAATTTTTATCTATAAGGACGCTTGTTCATAGATGTTTTGTAAGCAAAACTAGAGAGCATGAAAGAAGGTGTGCTATATGGAACTGAAAAAATCAGCATTAAGTTCATTAGAAGAAGTTACTGAACAAGAATTAGATGAAATTCTAGGTGCAGGTGATGGAGTAATTAAAACAATTTCTCATGAATGTCACATGAATACTTGGCAGTGGCTTTTCACATGTTGTTCATAAGTTAGTTTAACGCTTATATTGGGTAACCCTAAAAAAGCTGGTTAATATTAACGAGGCTACTGAAAAAGTTAAATAACTATGGCTATATGAAACTATTATCATTTTATATAGCTTTTTTCTTTGTATATAAGGTTTTTATCATTCAAATATTTTCTTAGTTTAGCACCTGAAGATAATCTGATTCATGCTACTACCTTGACTAAGTTTCGTCGTTTACGATTAAAGGATGAAGCTGTTTATTCAGGAAAAGACAATTTACAATATGCAAAAGAAAATGATATTACATTAGTTGCTAAATTAAATCCAATCGTTTCAAAAGGTGGAAGAAATGCTAATGATGGTTTTAAATTCAATAAGGACACAGGAATGATGGTTTGTCCTGCGGGTGAGATGGTAATTTGTAAAGTAAAACAAGGAAAGAAGAATGAAAATTCAAATCAATTTATGACCTATTATTTGGATGTAGAGAATTGTAAAGCATGGCCCCATGCGTGAAATCTGTTACAAAGAAGATATAAAAACAAAGACGTATTCAAGTTCAATTAAATCAGAATTGCACCAAGGTCAAATTGATTTCGAGAAAACAGAAGAATTCAAAGAACTCGCTAAAAATCGTTACATGATTGAAGCTAAGAATAGTGAAATTAAAAACTGTCACGGTTTTGCGACCAGTAAAAGTAACGGTTTATTTGGTATGAATATACAAGTGTCAACCACATTATTTGTAGTGAATTTAAAACGAATTATGACATTAATGGATAAATAAAAAATAAAGAAATAGGGCTTCAATCCGAAATATTTGAATTGAAGCCCTATTATTTTCTGAAAAATTAACGACTACTAAAAACTTGTAGCTTTTTCAGCAGCCTGAATATCAATTAGTCATCTTTTTTCTATATTATCCAACTAAACTCACTTAAAAATTGTTTTAAAATACGATATTTTTCTTTTGAAATATCATTAATGATAGAATCGTCTTTCATTAAAACAGAATATTTTTTTGAATATTTATTATAAGTTATTTTAGAAATTGTTTGAATCGGTATGAGATTTGTACGATTTAAAGCAATAAAACCATAAGGATGTAACTTTTTTTCGAGTGCTTTAATTGTTTCATTGCAATAAATAATAGAATCATCCGTTAATTTAATACTTATTTTCCTCAATTGTTTTTGAATATGTTTAATTTTTTTTATCTCAACTAATCGAATGCTAGAGTTTGTCCGTATGCTTATCCGAACATCTTCAATGTCAAACAATTTTTCCTTTCTTATTTTATCTTTTACTCGAATTAAGTTATTTTCTAGTCTAATCGAATTGATAGGCTTTGTTAAGAAATCAATTGGACTAACTTTATAACTTTCTAGAGCAAATTCTGGCTGTGAAGTAATAAAAATAATGAAAGTATCAGGATATTTTTTTTGCATTAATTCAGCTATTTCAATGCCATTTTCTTTTTCTAATAGAATATCTAAAAAAACTAAATCTATTTGTTGAGAGTTCAAAAATT
The DNA here is from genome assembly GCA_031261705.1 of Lactobacillales bacterium. Classification (GTDB taxonomy): domain Bacteria; phylum Bacillota; class Bacilli; order Lactobacillales; family Streptococcaceae; genus JAISJD01. The sequence continues at coordinate 21,096 of JAISJD010000012.1, read as the reverse complement.
CTCTTGCTTCTAAAAAATTGTTAAATGATTTTTGTAAAGTAACGAAATGAAAAAAGGATAAAAGATTCTGTAACTCATCTATTGTATGATTATCATCATCTATAATGATAGCTTGTATATTCGCCATTTATTTTTCTCCTTTTGGTAAAGTCACTGAGCAAAAAACAGAATTTTCATAGGTGATGAAATTTATATCCCCATGAATTTCATCAAGAATATTTTTAATAATTGACAACCCAATTCCGTGATCATTTTTTTCTGTTTCAAGTTCAAACATATTGGCAATAGTTTCTTCTTTTATTTCACCACTATTTGAAACTTTATTTTTATGGGTAAGGGAAGATTTTGTAAAACAAGGGATTTATTGGCTAGGATTTTGGGGACAATCAGCATTTTATTATTCTCAAATATTTTTTCCTATTTTAATCAGTATACTGGTTTCTATTTCTTGTCAGATGGAACATCAACATAAAAATTGGCAAAGAATGGTTATTATGCCTATAAGCCCATATAAATTAGTTTTGAATAAATTTATGTTCTTGATATGTCTAACGTTTCTATCTGAATTATTTTTCTTAATTCTGTTTTTCATTGCAGGTTTAGTCATGAGGTTACCAATAGAAGATTTTAATTTCTATATATCAAGCGCTGTCTATGGTTGGATAGGGTCGTTTTCAATTATCAGTGTTCAAATATTTTTTTCAATTAAATTGAAAGATTTTACAACACCCATTATTATCGCAACTATTTGTTCAATTGGAGGCATGTTGTTGCTATTCATTAATGAAAATATGTTAGCGTTTTATCCCTATACTCAGATAGTCGTTGGTATGCGGGCTAGAAAACTAATACCTTTTATTGAAAATGAAGAGGTAGAATTTATAATGATTAATTTCTTATTTGTTGTTGTGGGACTTCTGTTTAGTGGTCGGCAGTTATCAAAAATTAAATAGACTGCGTAAATACACCAAATATTGTCTCGAAACTCTTGTGGATTTCACATATAATCAGTTGCTTAAAAACGAGAAATGGGAATTAATGGAAGAATTGTAGGTGGGGAAAATGGAAAACACACGTTAATAAATAAAAGAAGGGAGCGGAAAGTATTACCTTGCCTGCCTTTCTAAAAAGTGTGGAGATACAAAAAATAAGACTGCGTAACTCGTTTTCTAAACGGATAAATCCGCCAACAAGTCACCAGCCTTGTGGGTTTGGCACCCAATGCCCCCTGTAGGACTCGAACCTACGACCCATAGATTAAGAGTCTACTGCTCTACCAACTGAGCTAAGAAGGCATAGATTAAAAATAACCTACTTGAAGATTCTAGCAAAGATTAAAAGAAACATCAAGTATTTTTTGATATTTTTTAATCTTTTTTTCTGGAGAATAAAAAAACAACGATTTCGCCCAGATAAAAAGCAACCTGAACGAACAGGCCGCTTATCTTTAAAGAAATAGTACTTGCCGTTAATGCCGGTGAAAGTTCGGTGGTATTGAACCCGCAAGTTAAAGCAGGTGGGTCCCACGATCTATCATATTGGGTTACCAAGAGATAAGGCATACCACTGATGAAGATACAAGACAGGTCCCATATCAATAATAAAAATGTTCGGTCAACACACTAGATGAACCAATCGAACATCACAGCTTTCCTACAACCAATATATCATATTGAAATTTCTTCTGCAATCATTAATTTCTAAATTTTGAAGCGTTTTCTGAAACTTAATAAATATCAAGCTATTCTTTTTCCTTTCGCCACCCTCTAATTTGTTCATTTCGCGCGCCGAGTGCCTGTTCGTATTTTCCGGTAGCATTGGCGTTGAAATAGGTTTTATTCTTGATTTTATCGGGTAGATATTGCTGCTTGACCCAAGCATTTGGAAAGTCGTGGGGATATTTATAATCTAATCCACGTCCTAATTTTTCAGCGCCCTTGTAATGTGAATCTCTCAAATGTGCGGGAACCTCACCTGCATTTCCACTACGAATGTCAGAGAGTGCCGCGTCTATCGCTACGTAGGCGGAGTTAGACTTCGGTGACAAGGCTAGGTCGATAATCGCATTTGCTAGAGGGATTCTAGCCTCGGGAAAGCCCAATTTTTCTGCCGCTTGAACAGCGAGAACTGTTCTTTCTGCAGCGGGAGGATTCGCAAGCCCGACATCTTCATAAGCAATGACCATTAAGCGCCGTGCAAGGATGGGTAAATCCCCTGCCTCAATTAAGCGACCAGCATAATGCAAGGCTGCATCTACATCGCTTCCTCGGATAGATTTTTGTAAGGCGGAAATCACATCGTAATGCGCATCTCCATTTTTATCATGCGTTAACGCTTTTCGCTGGACGGATTCTTCGATAATTTCAAGAGTCAGGTCAATGATTCCCTCCTTATTAGGCGGGGTAGATTTTACTGCCAGCTCTAAACCATTCAGTGCTGCTCGTAAATCTCCGTTTGTCGCACGTGTCAAGTGAAGAAGGGCGTTATCATGAAGGTTCACCTTGTATTCACCTAAGCCGCGTTCTTTATCCGTCAGCGCTTCGTTAATCGCCGTCTTGATGTCGTCCTCGTTTAAAGGCTTGACCTCGAAAATTTGCGTTCTCGAACGAATGGCGGGATTTATCGTGATGTAGGGATTTTCAGTTGTTGCGCCAATGAGAACAATCCGACCACTTTCTAAATGTGGCAAGAGAAAATCTTGTTTCGTCTTATCCAAGCGGTGCACTTCATCGAGTAATAAAATTACCGTGCCACTCATTTTGGCTTCTTCTGCAACGATTTGTAAGTCTTTTTTAGTATCGGTGGCAGCGTTCAGCATACGAAACGCATATTGGGTACTTCCAGCAATTGCACTGGCAATCGAGGTTTTTCCTGTTCCCGGTGGCCCATATAAAATCATCGAGGAAAGCATTTTCGCATCAACCATGCGGCGAATGATTTTCCCCGAACCGACAAGATGTTGCTGACCAACGACTTCTTCTAAATTTCTCGGACGCATCCGATAAGCTAGCGGCTGTTGCATCGCTTTCACATCCTTTTTAAACTTCTTTAGATAATTCTATTATAGCACATGAAAATCTCTTCAATTCTAGCGTTATTTAGCGATTTCGTGTAAAATAATGAACAGAGATTGATGACAAATAAAAAGGTCACCCAATGATAAAAAGTAGGAATCAATGAACTAGCGCATTCTATATTCGTTGATGAAGCTTATAAGGAGAAATGAAAAATGGCAAAAGCAAGTTTTTTGGACTATCTTGATGAACAATTACAAAAGAAAATTACAGAATACGACACAGCGATTGATTGGAATAAAAAAAATCACTCGATTGAAGTGATTGTCCGTCTGTTTGCTGAAAATCAAAGTCACGAGGAATCTATTGACGCAGACGGTATTGTTTCTTCAGAGGACATTATTGAAATTGAGGACGGGGTTTTGTTCTATCATCCGATAAAATCTACATTTGATGTGGATTACTACCTTACAACGATTCCTTATGATGAGAAGAAAGGACTACAAAAAGGCGCTATTGATGCATTTGTTACCTACTTCAAAGAGGTACTGGACGAAGGACAAAGTGATTTACTTGATTATGTGACAAAAGAAGACGTCATTGAGTTTGAATTGAAATGGAAGAAAGAAGACTATGATGCACTGGTAGCTGAAAAATTACAGCTTGCAGGTGGCGAAGAATATTTACCTTATCCAAAATATTAACAAAGAATAGGGGATTGTAAAATGAAGTGGACGGAAGTTAAAGCGACAGTGGCAAGTGAAGCGGTCGAAGCGGTCGCAAATATTATGATGGAAGCTGGAGCAAGTGGGGTTGCGATTGAAGATTCCCTAGATTTAGAAAATTATAAGGGCGATGCTTACGGAGAATTGCTTGATAAGGATCATTTTGATTTTATCAAGGACGGAGCAGAGATAAGTGCCTATTTTCCTGAAACTATGTTTTTACCAGAATATTTACCGTTTATCAAAGAAAATATTACCAACCTAATCACTTTTGACTTAGATATTGGAGAAAATAAAGTGGAAGTGAGCGAAGTCGTCGAGGATGAATGGGCGACCGCTTGGAAAAAATATTACAATCCTGTACGTGTCACACGTTTCTTAACCGTTGTACCAAGTTGGGAAAGCTATGAAGCAAAAACGTCGGATGAACGCATGATTCGCATGGATCCCGGCATGGCGTTCGGAACGGGAACACACCCAACGACTCGTCTGACTTTGCAGGCATTAGAAACGGTCATTCGTGGGGGTGAAACCATTTTAGATGTGGGAACAGGTCCAGGTGTGTTGAGTATTGCTAGTAAATTGCTTGGTGCGGGGGAAGTTTATGCCTATGACCTAGATCAAGTAGCAGTCAATGCCGCACAAGAAAATATGGACTTAAACCCTGCGGCAAGTGATGTTCATGTGGCAGCCAATGATTTATTAAAGGGTATTGAAATACAAGCAGATGTGATTGTGGCAAATATTTTAGCAGATATTATTGTCTTAATGATTGAGGATGCGTGGCGGTTATTAAAGCCAGACGGTCGTTATCTTGTGTCCGGCATTATAAGAGATAAGCGAGAAATGATTGTAGATGCGATGGCTGATGTCGGGTTCGTGGTGGAACAAACTCTTATCCAAGGTGATTGGGTTGCCATGATTCTAAAGAAACCTGATGTAGACCATGACGGAACGATTGTAGGTGGCTAGTCATGCAGAGATATTTTTTGAAACAGACGTATGATGAAAAGGAACCGCTTATCGTTGTAGCAGATGAAAATGTCCACCACATGAAAAATGTGATGCGCATGGAAGCGGGGAATGTCGCTTATCTCGTCTTTCAAAATGGAGTAAGTATGCTTGCGGAGGTTGCTGAAGTCTTAGACGATAGACTGGTGTATAAAGCAGTGCAATTTGAGGAGAGCATGCGAGAACTTCCTAGTGATATTACGATTGCGACGGGTTTTCCAAAGGGAGATAAACTTGAATTAATCGTTCAAAAAGGTACCGAGCTTGGTGCACATGAGTTCAAGGCGTTTCCTGCCAAATGGTCGGTCGTGAAATGGGACGGAAAAAAATTAGCAAAGAAACAGGAACGATTGACAAAGATTGCTCAAGAAGCGGCAGAGCAAAGTCACCGCACACATGCACCAGAAGTGGAACTATTGACCTCTGAAAAGCAATTGGTCGAATTATTTGAAAGCTATGATACTGTTTTAGTTGCCTATGAGGAATCTGCCAAGGAGGGCGAACGAGCCAATCTTGCCAAGACATTTCTTCACACACAAGCGGGAAATAAAATTTTAGCTATTTTTGGTCCAGAAGGAGGCTTTGCTCCTGAAGAAATTGAAGAATTTCAAGCACAGGGTGCGCTTCTCGTTGGCTTAGGTCCAAGAATTATGCGTGCAGAAACGGCGCCCTTATATCTACTTGCAGCGGCTAGTTATCAATGGGAATTATTATAAAAAGTGAAAATAAATTTGTGGTGGAGGTGAGAGCGTGAGCGATTTTTCAACGATATTAATAACACAAAATGATATGACCGATAATGAGCTAAAAGCGTTTATTGACGAGTTGAAAGAAAATTCTGTAAAGGAACTATTTGTCTTACCAAGCTATCTTAGTCGAGCGAAAACCTTACTAGAGGGTAGTGGGATAATGCTTGGGAGTTTCGTTGATTATCCGTTAGCGGCGGGAACGATAGCTAAAATTGCCTTTGAAACAGGGGAATTATTTCGTATGGGTGCCGATATTTTACAAGTTTCTTTATCAATTGTCGATGTGAAACGTAGGGACTGGGCACATTTAGAAAAAGTGAAAAATACTGTGACTCCCTTGGCTTATGGAAGTAGTGAACTTCGTTTTAGCATAGAAACCGCGAATTTAAAAGAAATAGATAAAATTCATCTGGCACGAGTGGTTAACCACTTAGAGATTCCCTCCATTGCAATTGATACTGTGGATACAGAGAGTGCTATGCATGATGCCACCATTTTCCGTATGGACGGAGGAAATGATTTATTTATTCAAGTAAATATTCAAAATGGAACAAATGACGATATTGAACTTATCTTCGAGAATGGGGCAAGTCAGGTCGGGCGGATAGTCAAGGCAGTTGAAAATTAGCGAAAAATTGTTATAATATAGTAAACATTCATAAGAATTATAAGAGCTGGAGAATGCTTTCCAGCTTTTTTTACCAATAACTTTATTCGGAGGTGGAACAAATGGCAACAGAAGTAAATATGACTGGCCCAGGTGTCATTCGCATTGTTTCACAATATATGCCAGAAAATCAGGTAGCATTCATCCAAAAGGCGCTTGACTACGCAACAAAAGCGCATGAAGGTCAGGTTCGTAAATCGGGTGAGCCTTATATTATTCACCCGATTCAAGTAGCAGGGATTTTAGCGGAATTACATATGGACCCGCATACAGTGGCGACCGGCTTTCTTCATGATGTCGTGGAGGATACCGAAGTTACTTTGGAGGATTTAAGTGCGGCGTTTGGTGAGGACGTGGCAATGCTCGTTGACGGTGTGACAAAGCTTGGGAAGATTAAGTATAAATCACATGAGGAACAATTAGCAGAAAATCACCGTAAGATGTTGTTAGCAATGGCAAAGGACTTACGTGTTATTTTGGTGAAACTTGCCGACCGTTTGCACAATATGCGAACGTTAAAGCATTTACGTGAGGATAAGCAGCGTCGTATTGCTCAGGAAACTATGGAAATTTATGCTCCACTGGCTCATCGATTGGGGATTAGTCGCATTAAATGGGAGTTAGAAGATACTGCGTTACGTTATTTGAACCCTAATCAGTATTACCGAATTGTGCATCTGATGAATAGCAAGCGGGCAGAACGTGAAGCGTATATTGAAGAGGCGGTTGATAGAATCAAAGAAGCGACCGAAGAACTCGATATTTACGGAGAAATCTACGGACGTCCAAAGCATTTGTATTCCATTTATCGCAAAATGAAGGATCAAAAGAAGCAGTTTGAGGAAATTTACGATTTGCTTGCGATTCGGGTCATTGTAGATTCTATTAAGGATTGTTACGCGGTGCTGGGGGCAATTCATACGAAGTGGACACCTATGCCGGGACGCTTCAAAGACTATATTGCGATGCCTAAAGCCAATATGTACCAATCTCTTCATACAACGGTCATTGGTCCTCGTGGCACACCGATTGAAGTTCAAATTCGGACGGTAGAAATGCACGAGATTGCAGAATATGGGGTTGCGGCGCACTGGGCTTACAAAGAGGGAAATACCGAACAGGTCGAACCCGATGCAATGACCAAGCAATTAAGTTGGTTTCATGAAATTATCGACATTCAAAGTGAGTCGAAGGATGCAACGGACTTCATGGCTTCTGTGAAAGATGATATATTTAGCGACAAGGTGTATGTATTCACACCAAAAGGCGACGTTACGGAACTTCCGAGTGGTTCAGGCCCGCTTGATTTTGCGTATAGTATTCATACGCAGATTGGTGACAAGACCACGGGCGCGAAGATTAACGGAAAAATGGTTCAGCTAGACTATAAGCTAAAAACGGGAGATATTATTGAAATTATTACCTCTCAAAATTCCTTTGGGCCAAGTCGTGACTGGTTAAAATTAGTTAAAACGACGAAGGCTCGCAATAAAATTCGACGTTTCTTTAAAACACAAGACCGTGAGTTAAGTGTAAATAAGGGACGTGAATTGGTCGCAAATATTTTAACGGAAAATAATTTTAATACACGTATTTTCATGAATAAAGCGCATATGACGGAGGTATTGGAGCGTTTTAATTACCACAGTGAAGAAGATTTATTTGCGGCGGTTGGTTTTGGCGAAGTCAGTCCGATTACGGTCATGAATCGTTTGACCGAAAAGGAACGCCGTGAAATCGAGCGTGAAAAGCAAAAAGAAAAAGCTGAAGAATTGATGAATCAGGCGGTCAAAGTTGAAAAGGAACCAGAACGCATGAAAATTCGTCATGAGGGTGGAATTGTCATTCAAGGTGTGGATAATCTTCTGATTCGTCTAAGTCGGTGCTGCAATCCTGTACCGGGGGATAAGATTGTCGGTTATATAACAAAAGGTCGCGGAATCTCCATTCACCGTACGGATTGTCAAAACGTGCGGAATCAAGAAGAAGTGGAAGAACGCTTGATTGATGTCGAGTGGGAAGATACGAGTGAACAACCAGCTGGAAAAGATTATGTAGCAGATTTAGATATATATGGATTCAATCGTGCGGGACTTTTAAATGATATTTTACAAGTTGTGAGCGCCTATACGAAAAATCTCGTGAGCGTGGATGCCAAACCAACAAAGGATAAAATGGCAACCGTCCATGTAGCTCTTGGGATTCATAATTTAGACCATTTAAAACAAATTGTTGATAAGATAAAAACAGTACCAGATGTTTATTCAGTCAAACGGACAAACGGTTAATTGAAAAGTGGTGAGGTTATGAGCAAAATAACGTGACCACTTTCCAATATCGATTTTATAGAAGTCGAGCACGAAAAGCATGCTAGTTCTACTTACAGCTTGCTGTTAGCAGTAACTGTATGTGAAATGAAATGGAGCTTAAAATTTCGTAATGATAAAGAACATCATCACTTGATTTTCCTATTATTCTCGATTTCTAATCACTCCTCTTAGCTCTGTAATGAAAGGAAACGGATATGAAAGCAGTCATTCAACGTGTCAGTCAAGCAAGTGTCGAGATTGAAAAGGAAGTTGTTGGAAAAATTGACACGGGTTTTATGATTTTACTCGGTATTCATGAGGAAGATAAAATGGAAGATGTTTCTTACCTCGTGCGAAAAATTAGTAAGATGCGTATTTTTGAAGATGAAGCGGGGAAAATGAATCTTGATTTAGCTCAAGTTCATGGAAGCATTTTATCCATTTCTCAATTCACCTTATATGCGGATACAAAAAAAGGAAATCGTCCAAGCTTTATCACTGCCGCACGACCTGAACAAGCTATTCCACTCTATGAAGCATTTAATGAGGGATTACGTGAAGCAGGCTTTCGTGTAGAAACTGGGGAATTTGGAGCAACTATGCAAGTACAACTCATTAATGATGGACCTGTAACTATTGTGATAGATACAAGAGATAAGGGTGAAAAAGTATGCAAGAATGGCTGATTGATAAGGAATATGGTGAGCTATTGGGATTGCTTTATACGTTGTTTTCAGAACAACGAGTGACACAAACTTACCAAGAATTGACGGAAAAGACAGGTTTGCGAAAAGAAAAAATTATTACACTTGTTCAATTATTTTTTGCAGAAACCTCTGAAAATTTGTCCATGCAAGATGTTGAAATCACCTTACATTCAAAAAGTATTGGGGTGATATTTCATCCAACATTTCACTTGAATAAATACCTTTCCTACTTCATCAAACAGAGTGCCGCTTTTCAAATTTTAGAAACCTTGTTTTTAGATGAATTTGAATCCGTTGAAAAAATGGCTCGTGAGATAAATTATAGTGTGGCAACGGTGCAACGGAAATTAAAGGAAATTCGGATAGGATTGGAAGCCTATGATGTGAAGTTTTCGACTCGGGGAAAAGAATATTTTGGTGGAACCGAGATGAATATTCGTTACTTCTTTTTCTGTCTTTACTGGAAGATTTATCAGCTTGACGAATGGCCACTCACTCAAGTTAGTGAAGAAAAAATGTCAAAAGCGGTAGAAATTCTCTATCCGGAAAATTTAGAAGTCGAATATGTGTTAGAAAATCAGCTGAAAATTTGGCTTGGTGTGACGGAAATTCGGTTAAAGCAGGGAAAAAATCTCCGTTCGTTTTCAAAAAGGCGGGTACCCTCCTCTCCATTTTATCCTTGGGAACAGTTTTTAAGCTGTTATGAGAAAACGATAGAACAGGGTTTTCTTCTGCGCGGGAAAAATGAACTAAACTATCTCTATTTGATTATTCATTATTTTCATCAACCGTTACTTAGAGATTGTCAAAATTTGGAACTAGAGGAACAAACACTAAACGATTATTTAGAAGAGGAAGCGGTAACGAGCTGGATAACGACGTTTGAACAAGTTTTTTCGTTAGAGCTTGAGCGGTATGAATTGTTTTATCTGGCGGTGAATTTGAGACCACTTTTTCAATTTTATCAAGTGCATAAGGGGGCAATTGATCCGTTCGGGGAAGAGGGCTTGGCAAGTGTTTATCAAGAAAAGGAACCCGTCTGGCACATCGTTCATCAGAAATTTCAAAGCGAGCTAGTCCAGTGTAAGACACATGATTTTATCAATTACTATATCGGTAATCCACGGCTTTCGATTATTTTTGGGACCTTGGTTCAGACTATAATAGAAAATCATCGTCCCGTGCTGAAAGTTTTGGTTTACTCGAAAATGGGAAGAATCCGTCGGGCAATGCTTGAAAAGAAAATTTCTGAAAATACAGAACAGCGGCTCAAATTTGTCTGTAGTATGGAGGAACAACCGGATTTCATTATTGGTGACCAAGAGTTATATTTCAAGAAAATGCAGGAGATTCCTCAAATTATTTTGCACACTTTTCCAGATATTATGGATTGGCAACGATTGAGACGGTATCTAGCAAAGTTAGAAATTGAACGTCTAATAAAATAAACCCACGAACTAGCTTTTAGGCAGGTTCATGGGTTTATTTGTGTTGTTTTATTCTAGGACAAGAACGCCTTCTTTAAGTGCAAAAGGATGTTCTGAATTAATATGGTCGTAAAACATGATACCGTTTAAGTGGTCGATTTCGTGTTGTACGACAATTGCAGGATAGCCCTTTAATTTCACCTTTTGCTTTTCACCGTTGCTATCAATAAAGGTAATTGTGACACGTGCATGACGGACCACGTAGCCTGGAACGTCACGGTCAACAGACAGACAACCTTCACCGTCAGCAAGGCAAGCGTCTTGTATGGAATGAGCGATGATTTTTGGATTGAACAGCACACCTGAAAATTCAGGCTCCGTCACTTCTGGATTGGTGCTAGGAACATGCACCGCAATCACACGTTTAGAAATATCTAGCTGTGGTGCGGCAAGTCCAACGCCTCCACGTAAGCCCATTTCTTCGGCAATTTCAGGGTCTTGGCTATTTTTTAAAAACGTCAGCATTTTTTCGCCAAGCTTAAAATAGCTTTCGTCAACTGGGTCACTCACTTCTTCCGCCACTTCACGTAAGGTTGGATTGCCTTCGCGGATAATATCATCCATACTTATCGCATGGTTTTTTCCAATAATTTTTTCTAATGTATCCATTTTCTAACACACTCCCATAGTTCGCTACTATCTAAGTTATCACAAATTTGTGATTTTTCAACCAATATGTCTAGCTTTCTACTTCAGTTCTATCTTTAAACATCATATAAAGAACGATAAGAAGCATGAGTGTGACACCAAAAATAGTAAAGGAGCCGAGAACTTTGACGAGTAAGGCACTAATTAGCGCGCCTAGGAAAAATGAAAAGACGACACAAGCCGCATTTTTTCCTTTTTCAAGAGATTCTTTATCATGGTCAATCAGTCCGCCAATCAGCATAGAGCCAGCTGTTTTTAAATTTCCGGTGCTCATAATGGTAGCGTAGGGCATTCCTCGAAGCTTGCCAAAGGTGTCTGCTTGAATTGCAGCGAAAAAGGCAAGAAGTGCTAAAGAAAGGTTGTTTGGAATAAAAAAGGATAAAATACCGCATGTGGTCATACCGAGAAATTCTACACTAACACTGAGTTTTCGCCAGTTCATTTGTTGACGCTTCGCATATTTTTTAATCACAAAATTAAAACCCGCACCGAGCATGAAAAAAAGAATCGGCAAAAGATAAACGACTGCTTTTTTCCAGCTTCCATTGGCTAAGTTTGCTCCAAGTAAAATTAAATTTCCTGATTGCAGGGAGGCAAAGCGTTCTCCATGCGTGATATAAGTGTATGAATCTAAGTACCCGCTTATTGCGGTCAGTAACATCCCAACTTCTAAATCTTCATAGACAAAAAATTGTCTTTCTTTGGGTGGTGTTTTCAAAATGACTCCTCCATTTAATTTCATCTATAGTTCCTACTAACAAGAAATTGTAGGTAGCGCTAGTATTTTTTTTGTTGTCGTGTTCACCTTATTTACACGAACACACTCTCTTTCCTTAGCATAGCGCAAATTGTAAAAAAACAGTAGTAACAACCTAAGACTTCTCGAAATTAACCGAAAATACTTGCTTTTTTTAAGAGAAACTTGTATAGTGAATGGGTATGTAAAACATATAGCCGACACTTAGTTTATCGACGTCACCGACGATTTTCTCAGTTTCGGACAAATCTACTAATAGAGGTGAAAGAAAATGGCATTATCAAAAGAAACAAAAAACGAAATCATCACTAAATATGCGCGTCATGAAGGGGATACTGGTTCTCCAGAAGTACAAATCGCTGTACTAACTGCTGAAATCAACCACTTAAACGACCATATTCAAGTACACAAAAAAGACCACCACACTTACCGTGGATTGATGAAAAAAATCGGTCACCGTCGTAACCTTTTAGCTTACTTACGTGATAAAGATGTTCAACGTTACCGTGAATTAATCGCATCATTAGGTTTACGTCGTTAATTGTCGTAACGGACTATCTAAGACTACTAGTTTGCTCTATTTCAGAGAATGCTAGTCGTCTTTTTTTGTAAAAACAGCGGCAATTAGGAAAAATATCGTTGTTCTATTGAAAGAATAAGGCTCTGTTCATATGTATTGAGATTATCTTAGATACACGGATGAGTTAAACTGAGAAGTTGAAATACATAGGAGATTGATTTTTATTTGAATATAATGATGTTAAAAAGATAGAGGGAATGGGGGAGACAAAAGTTTGAATGAAAATACGCCTACGATTTATACGGAGCGGCTTGTGTTGCGGAAGTTTACGCAGGATGACACTGAAGCTTTGTTTGAACTGTTAAGTGATGAGGAAGTGAATCAGTTTTTGCCGTGGTTTCCGCTGAAGGATATGGGTGAAGCTGAGCAGTTTTTGAAAACGAATTATTTGCGTTATTACGAGTTGGACTCAGCGTATAGATATGCTGTTTGTTTGAAAGAGGATAATCAGGTAATCGGGTACGTTTGCATAAGTAGCACACCGAGTTTTGATTTGGGTTATGGATTGAAGAAGGCGTTCTGGCATAAAGGGATTGCGGTTGAAGCTGCAAGTGCCGTTGTAAAACGTACTCGAGCTGCGGGTGTTCCGTATATTACGGCGACGCATGATGTGCATAATCCGTGGAGTGGGAAGGTTATGAAGAAGCTTGGGTTAACGTATCGGTATTCTTACCAGGAACAGTGGATGCCTAAGGATATTGCGGTTACTTTCCGGATGTATCAAGTGAATTTTAATGGGAATGATGCGAGAGTATATGGGAAGTATTGGGATGAGGCTGAGGTAAGGTTTGTTGAGGAAAATCTACCAAATGACTGTTAGCTTTTCTTAAAGTATAAGAAAGTATAGATTTTGACCACTTAGAAACGTTGGTTTAACAATGATTCTAAGTGGTATTTTTAGTATAATTAATTTATGAGTTTGAATATTTTACACACCTTATTTTTGATGAATCGAAGAATTGGGAAAGCTCAATATAAAATCCAATCTAAACAGTAGTACAAATTAAATAACTGGGTAAATATTACAGGTGGTTAAGTTATACTTGAAATTTTCGTTTCGTTTTGACGGAAAAGAAAACAAAAAAATTCAGAATTAGATGATTTACTGCCTTCTATTTGAAAGAAAAAAAGTAAATTTGAAAGCTTTCTGTTCGGAATAAGCAATTAATTTTGACAAGAGAGAAACAGCAAGAAACTCAATAGAGTTTTCTTTTTTGAATTGGTCACTCTTACTTAAAAATAGCGTATTATAAGAAAAATTAGTGGATATAAAATGAGAATTTCTGTCTTGTCCATATCTCAAAAAAATTCATTTGGTTTTAAAAAATTGATAAAGCAAGTTTGTTGTGTTTTTCAATAACATACTAGATAATTAAATTACATTGTAAGGGGTTACATTCCTCAACCCCTGCTTTGTGAGGAAGAGAAGCTTCATCAGTCGAAATCGTCTTAATTTGGAGAGAGGGGTTATGAAATTGACAGAAGAAAAATTTATCATGGCGATTGACCAAGGAACCACAAGTTCACGGGCAATCATTTTCAACAAAAAAGGAGAAAGTATCGCCAGTTATCAAAAAGAGTTCACTCAACACTTCCCTAAAGCTGGGTGGGTAGAACATGATGCCAACGAAATTTGGAACTCTGTACAGTCTGTTATCGCTGGAGCATTCATTGAATCAGGAGTGAAGCCTAGTCAGATTGCAGGGATTGGGATTACAAACCAACGGGAAACAGCCGTTGTCTGGAATAAGAAAACAGGTAGTCCAATTTATCATGCAATTGTTTGGCAATCCAGACAAACAGCGGACATTGCAAGTAAGCTTGTGGAAGATGGATATGGAGAAATGATCCATGAAAAGACAGGTTTAATTGTCGATGCTTATTTTTCAGCAACCAAAGTGCGTTGGATACTCGACCATGTGGAAGGGGCACAAGAACTAGCAGAACAAGGGGATTTATTATTTGGGACAATTGATACCTGGCTATTATGGAAATTGACGGCTGGCGATGTGCATGTTACTGACTATACCAATGCGGCACGGACAATGATGTTTAACATTCATAATTTGACATGGGACGATGAAATTTTGAACTTATTAAATATCCCGAAAGTTATGCTACCAGAAGTAAAATCAAATTCTGAAATTTATGGCTACACTAAGAGCTTCCATTTTTATGGGGAAGAAGTGCCAATCAGTGGGATGGCTGGGGATCAACAAGCCGCACTCTTCGGACAAATGGGCTTTGAACCGGGTATGGTGAAAAATACGTACGGTACAGGGGCATTTATTGTCATGAATACTGGTGAAAAACCACAAATTTCGACGAATAATCTATTAACAACAATCGGCTATGGTATTAATGGCAAGGTCTATTATGCTCTTGAAGGCTCTATTTTCATTGCAGGTAGTGCGATTCAGTGGCTACGTGACGGATTGAAAATGATGAATAAATCATCTGAAAGTGAAGCGATGGCTCTAGCCTCAACCAATCAAGACGAAGTCTATGTTGTACCAGCCTTTACAGGTCTAGGTGCGCCTTATTGGGATTCAGATGCCCGTGGTGCAGTGTTTGGAATCACTCGTGGAACGACTCAAAATGACTTTGTAAAAGCAACACTTCAATCACTTGCTTACCAATCTCGTGACGTTATTGAAACGATGAAAAAAGATTCAGGAATTGATATTCCAATGCTTAAGGTTGATGGTGGTGCTGCAAATAATGGCTACCTAATGCAATTTCAAGCAGATATTTTACAAACGCCAATCGGACGTGCAAGTAATCTTGAAACAACAGGTTTAGGTGCCGCATTCTTAGCAGGTCTTGCAGTGGGCTACTGGAAAGATTTAGAAGAATTACAAACGTTTTATGCTATGGGTGATATTTTCAGTCCAAAAATGCCTGAAGAACGTAGTGAAGAATTGTATAGTGGCTGGAAACAAGCGGTAGCAGCGACACAAGTTTTTAAACCAAATGGAAGAAACGCATAGAGAGGCGGATGGATAATGGCTTTTTCAAAAAAAACACGTAGTGAAATGATAGAAAAAATGAAAACGGAAACACTTGACTTACTGATTATTGGTGGAGGAATCACTGGTGCAGGGGTTGCCTTACAAGCTGCAGCAAGTGGGTTGAAAACAGGTTTGATTGAAATGCAGGATTTTGCAGAAGGAACAAGTAGTCGCTCGACAAAACTTGTTCACGGGGGGATTCGCTACCTTAAAAACTTTGATGTTGAGGTAGTCGCTGATACCGTTGGCGAACGTGCAGTAGTGCAAGGAATTGCACCACATATTCCAAAACCTGATCCAATGCTTTTACCAATCTATGATGAACCCGGTTCTACCTTTAACATGTTTTCTGTGAAGGTGGCAATGGATTTATATGACCGCCTAGCAGGTGTGGAAAACGGTCCTTATGCGAACTACACTCTAACCAAGGAAGAAGTGGTGGAGCGTGAGCCACAAATTCGTCAAGAAAAATTATTAGGTGGTGGTGTCTACCTTGATTTCCGTAATAATGATGCGCGTTTAGTTATTGAAAATATCAAACAATCTGCCGCTGATGGTGGCTTAATGCTTAGCCGTGTTCGTGCGGAAAGCTTCCTTTATGCTGAAGATGGGTCAATTAACGGTGTTCGTGCCTTAGATTTACTAACAGATGAAGTCTTTGAAATTCATGCACATGTGGTCATTAATACGACAGGGCCTTGGTCAGATATTGTACGCAATCTTGATACAACACATCCAGTAAGTGAACAAATGCGTCCGACAAAAGGGGTTCACTTAGTTGTAGATAACTCTAAATTAACCGTTCCACAACCCACTTATTTTGATTCTGGAAAACAAGATGGACGGATGATTTTTGTCATTCCAAGAGAAAATAAGACCTACTTTGGGACGACAGATACCGATTATCAAGGGGATTTCTCTCATCCCGTGGTAGAAGAAGAAGATGTGTATTATCTACTAGAAGCAGTCAATACCCACTTCCCAGAAGTTGACATCACGATTCGTGATATTGAATCAAGCTGGGCAGGAATCCGTCCGTTAATCGCCTCAAATGGGGGTTCAGACTATAACGGTGGAGATAACGGTTCGATTTCTGATAAGAGCTTTGAAGAGGTAGTCAGCGCAGTAACCGACTACACTGCAGGTAGAAAGAATAAAAATGAAGTGGAACATGTCCTTCGTCAAATGGAAAGTAGTCTTTCTGAAAGTGAAAACAGTCCATCAGCTATCTCACGTGGAAGCTCTCTTGAACTTGATGATAGTGGGTTAATCACGCTTGCAGGTGGAAAAATCACCGATTATCGTAAAATGGCTGAAGGAGCAATGAAGTTGATTTTGGAACTCTTGAATAAGAATTTCAATCGTCAATTTACGTTGATTGACTCAAAAACTTATCAAGTGTCAGGTGGTCACTTCGATCCGCAAAATGTGGAAGATGCGATTAATCAATATGCGGCAGACGGTTTCCGTATTGGACTTGAAGCAAATGAAGCAAATGACTTAGCAAATCTTTATGGTTCTAACACACCTGCTGTTTTTGAACTCGGGAATACCATGGAAGCAATTCCCGGCTTAACCTTCGCTCAATCACTTAGCCTTCGTTATGCGCTTGAAGAAGAAATGGTGCTTACTCCAGTCGATTATCTATTACGTCGTACCAATTACATGTTATTTATTCGTGAAGAATTAATGACTATCAAAGAAGCGGTAGTAGATGAAATGGCTCGCTATTTCGATTGGACGGAAGGCGAAAAATTAGTCCAAGAAGCTCAGCTTGATACAGTGATTGCTGAAACAGGCTTAGAAGAATTGAAAAAAATACACGTATAAGTAGATGTTGTCTCATGCGGAGAAATGGAGGACTTCTGCTTCTTCGCCCCCTTTGATGTGAATGGAGGAAATATCATGGATGTTTTTGGTGAGTTTTTCGGAACAGTATTACTTGTATTGCTTGGTGACGGGATTGTCGCAGGGGTTAGCTTGAATAAATCAAAAGCAAAGGATGCTGGCTGGGTGGCAGTGACACTTGGTTGGGGACTTGCCGTTGGAATCGCAGTCTTTGCGGTTGGTACGTATTCACCCGCTCACTTGAATCCTGCGGTAACTATCGGAATGGCAGTTGCTGGGAAATTTGCTTGGGCGAAAGTTTTACCGTTTATTGTTGCCCAATTATTTGGTGCACTTGTTGGTGCCGTACTCGTTTGGATTCAATATTATCCACATTGGAAAGAAACCAAGGATGAAGCGACGATTTTAGGCGTATTCTCTACTGGTCCAGCAATTCGTTCGTATGCAGCAAACTTTATCAGTGAATTAATCGGAACATTCGTCTTAGTTTATGGACTTTTAGCCTTTGGAGATTGGAAATTTGCAGACGGTTTAAATCCACTTGTTGTTGCGGCGCTTATTATCAGTATTGGTCTTTCACTTGGAGGAACGACAGGGTATGCGATTAACCCAGCCAGAGATTTGGGTCCTCGGATTGCGCATGCGATTCTTCCAATTGCGAATAAAGGTCACTCTGATTGGGGCTATAGCTGGATTCCAGTATGTGGCCCAATTGTTGGAGGAATTTTGGCAGCCGTAGTATTTGGGATGGTCTAATTCAAAAATTATTACGCTCATCACGACTTTGAAAACAAAGTTTGTGGTGGGCTTTTTAAAATAGAAAATTTTTTGACAAACTCGCAGTAATTCTCGATTTTTGAGTGAAAGTGGTGTAAACTAAACCTAGTGCGTTCAAGTGACTACTATGCAAATAAAAGCGAGGAAAAAAATTCTACGTTTTTCTTTGTCTAGTAGTTGGACGTACACTAACCACAAAGGAGATTACTAGGAAATGAGTGAAAAACAAGTTTTCAAAACAACTTGGGGCGGACGTCCGTTACAAGTTGAAATTGGGCAATTAGCAAAGCAAGCTAACGGTGCCGTATTGGTACGCTACGGAGATACAGTGGTATTATCTGCGGCAGTTATGAGTAAAAGCGCACGTGACGGAGATTTCTTCCCGTTAACCGTGAACTATGAAGAAAAAATGTATGCTGCTGGGAAAATGCCGGGTGGTTTCTTAAAACGTGAAGGTCGTCCTTCAACAGATGCGACATTAGTGGCTCGTTTGATTGATCGTCCTATCCGTCCAATGTTTGCGGAAGGTTTCCGTAATGAAGTACAAATCACAAATACAGTGATGAGTTATGATGAAGATGCGACACCTGCAATGGCAGCAATGTTTGGTTCTTCGCTTGCTCTTTCTATCTCAGATATTCCATTTAATGGACCAATCGCTGGGGTTGAAGTTGGCTATGTTGACGGAGAATACGTGATTAACCCAACGGTAGAACAAGCTGAAAAATCATTATTAGATTTATCTGTAGCGGGAACAACAGATGCGATTAACATGGTGGAATCAGGCGCTAAGGAATTATCTGAAGAAGTGATGCTTGAAGGTTTGATGTTCGGTCATCGCAATGTGCAAGAATTAGTTGCTTTCCAAGAAGAAATTGTTGCGGCTGTCGGAAAAGAAAAATCTGAAGTGAACTTATTACAAGTTTCTGATGATTTAGCGCAAGAACTTCATGATGAATACTATACAGACCTTGCTGCAGCGATTCAAACAGAAGAAAAATTAGCTCGTGAAGCTGCAACAGAAGCAGTCAAAGAGCGTGCAGTTGCCGCTTATGAAGAAAAATTTGCAAATGACGAAGATAAAGAACAAAAAATGCGTGAAGTCAACGAAATTTTGGAAAATATGGAACATGCCGAAGTTCGTCGCTTAATCACAGAAGATAAGATTCGTCCAGACGGCCGTAAGATTGATGAAATCCGTCCATTAGCGGCAGAAATCGACCTTTTACCTCGTGTGCATGGTTCTGGATTATTTACTCGTGGGCAAACGCAAGCCTTGTCTGCTCTAACTTTAGCGCCTCTTTCAGAAGCACAAACGATTGACGGACTAGATGAAAGCTATAAGAAACGCTTTATTCATCATTATAATTTCCCTCAATTTTCTGTTGGTTCAACAGGTCGTGCGGGTTCTCCTGGTCGTCGTGAAATCGGACATGGAGCGCTTGGTGAACGTGCTTTAGCACAAGTGATTCCGTCCGTTGAAGAATTTCCATACGCAATTCGTCTGGTAGCAGAAGTTTTGGAATCAAATGGATCTTCTTCTCAAGCGTCCATCTGTGCAGGAACCTTAGCCTTAATGGCTGGTGGGGTGCCAATCAAAGCACCAGTTGCAGGGATTGCTATGGGTCTTGTTTCAGACGGTGAAAATTACACCATCTTGACCGATATTCAAGGATTAGAAGACCACTTTGGCGATATGGACTTTAAGGTTGCCGGGACCAAAGAAGGGATTACCGCTTTACAAATGGATATTAAGATTGAAGGAATTACCGAACAAATCTTGACAGAAGCCTTAGCGCAAGCGAAAAAAGCTCGTTTTGAAATCTTAGAGGTATTGACTTCAACAATTGCTGAACCTCGCAAGGAATTATCAAAATATGCGCCTAAAATTGAAACAATTCAAATTAAGCCAGAAAAAATCAAGGATGTTATCGGTAAGGGTGGCGACACGATTAACGGTATCATTGAAGAGACTGGCGTTAAAATTGATATTGATCAAGATGGTGTGGTGGCAATTGCCTCAGCAGATGCAGATATGATTAAGAAAGCAATCAAGATTATTGAGGGCATTGTTAAAGAAATAGAAGTCGGCGAAACTTATCTAGGAAAAGTTGTTCGTATCGAAAAATTCGGTGCCTTTGTCAACTTAATCCCTGGAAAAGATGGCCTTGTTCACATTTCACAACTTGCGAATGAACGTGTGAATAATGTAGAAGATGTCGTGAAACTCGGCGATGAAATTCTTGTCAAGGTTACAGAAATCGACAAACAAGGTCGTGTCAATCTTTCTCGTAAAGCGTTGCTTAAAGATTAATAAGGCTCTTTGTCAAATGATGGTGGTGACACCTAAATCTGATAAATAAAGCTTAGGCTGCTTCACATGAGAAATCGTGTGGAGCTGCTTTTTTTGTAACCATTGGCTGGTCGCCAAAGACAATCATGATTCGTTTTTTGAAATTCATATAGTTTCTATATCCGTACGCAATCCTTTTTAGAACCTTGATATGATTGTTGAAGCATTCCATTGGTCCGTTAGAGTATTTATGCATTAGTGCACTCTTAATAAAGCTTCTGTGCTTTTTAAACGTGTTAAAAGAAGTTTTGAATTTATAATTGACCTTTGGGTAGTTCTCGTCAATTAGTTTCATAAACTCGTCATAATCGTTGTGGTGAAAGGCGTAAAGTAGATCCTGATAGACATTGTAGTGCATTTCCAAGTCAGCATCATATGTTAAAAGTTCATCAATAATATCAGTTTCAGTCAAATGTCTTTTGAATAATGAATGCCAATTTCTATCCGAGTAGT
>JAISJD010000045.1 GCA_031261705.1 Lactobacillales bacterium | reverse complement strand
GTTTTGCATTCTCTTGCACTCCTTATTTTGTCGTTATTATAAGTGTACAAGAGAATGTTTTTTGTTGCACTTTTTATTGTGCGAGAGTGGCTAACTTAAATATACAATTTTTAAAGTGTCAATATTGTGCAAATTGCTCTTTTCTTCACCCTCACTTTAAAGTAAAATGGTTGTAACCAAATTTCGTTAGGTTAACAAAATAAAAGGGGTGCTTTTCAATGAGAAAATATAATATTGCGGTGGTTGGCGCGACAGGTGCGGTTGGTACGCGAATGATTGAGATGTTGGAGGAAACAACTTTACCTATCCAATCGGTGAAATTTTTAGCGTCTGCTCGCTCAGCAGGAAAAGAATTGAAATTTAAAAATGAAACGGTGGTTGTCGAAGAGTTGACACCAGAGTCGTTTGTTGGGGTAGATATTGCCTTGTTCTCAGCAGGTGGTGGAATTTCTAAAGTTTTTGCACCAGAAGCGGTAAAACGTGGCGCTGTTGTTGTAGATAATACCAGTCATTTCCGCATGGATCCTAATGTACCATTAGTTGTGCCAGAGGTGAATGAGCATGCCTTAAAAGAGCATAAAGGAATTATTGCTTGTCCAAATTGTTCAACGATTCAGATGATGGTGGCACTAGAGCCCATTCGCAAAGAATACGGATTAGATCGAGTGATTGTTTCCACTTATCAAGCAGTGAGTGGTGCGGGTGCGCGAGCTATGGAAGAGCTAAAACGTGAGTTACGTGAATTTTTAAATGAGGATGTGCCACTTCAAGAATTACAAGCAGATATTTTACCTGCCGGGGGAGATAAACGTCATTTTCCGATTGCAATGAATGCTTTGGCGCAAATTGATGTGTTTGCCGAAGATGATTATACGTATGAAGAATGGAAAATGGTGAATGAAACGAAGAAAATTATGGAGGACGATACGATAAAAGTGGCTGCTACTTGTGTACGTGTTCCTGTTTTAACCGGTCATTCAGAATCTATTTATATTGAAACACAAAAATCGGGGGCTACACCTGAAGCGATTAAAGAATTAATTACTAATGCACCGGGTGCCGTGTTAGAGGACGATCCAGCTACGCAAACCTATCCGCAAGCGGTCAATAGTATTGGTCGCAAGGAAACATTTGTTGGACGGATTCGTCGTGATTTAGATGTGGAAAATGGTTTCCACTTGTGGGTTGTTTCAGATAATCTTTTAAAAGGGGCGGCATGGAACTCTGTACAAATTGCAGAAAGCTTGCATAAATTGGACTTAGTACATCCAAGTAAATAAATAGATGAAAAATCTAGGCGTAAACTTAGTCTAGGAATTGTAGCAAATGGAGGGATTACGAATGGTTTTAGAAAATTCAACAATCATTACGGCACTGGTTACACCATTTGACGAACAGGGGGCAATTGATTTTGACCGTTTGCCAAAACTTATCGAGTATTTATTAGCTAACCATACAGAGGGCTTGATTTTAGCAGGAACAACTGGAGAATCTCCAACGTTAACGCATGATGAAGAAATCGAGCTTTTCAAAAAAGTGATTGAAATTGTCGACGGACGTGTGCCACTTATCTGTGGTGTGGGGACAAATGATACACGTGATTCTGTCGAGTTTGTGAAGGAAGTCGCGCAAATGAAAGGGATTAGTGCAGGTCTTGCGGTGGTTCCTTATTACAATAAACCAAATCAAGAAGGGCTTTATCAGCATTTTAAAGCAATTGCCAAAGCCAGTGATTTACCCATTATCGTTTATAATGTACCGGGGCGGACGGTTGCAAGCATTAATGTGGAAACCACTTTACGTTTAGCGGAGCTTCCTAATATTGTTGCTATTAAAGAATGTGCGGGGCTAGATGCGGTAACAGAGTTGGTCGAACGAGCGCCAAAAGACTTTCTAGTGTATACTGGAGAAGACAGCTTAGCTTTTGCAACGAAGGCTGTGGGCGGACAAGGAGTTATCTCAGTCGCTAGTCATGTACTTGGAACTGAAATTTATGAGATGTATCAGGCGCTAGAAAATGGGAATTTGAAACATGCAGCAGCGATTCAACGGAAATTATTGCCGAAGATGAATGCACTTTTCTCTGTACCATCTCCTGCACCAGTGAAGGCAATTTTAAATCATCGTGGAATTTCAGTGGGGAACTTACGGTTACCATTAGTGGCGTGTACTCCTGAAGAAGCAAAAACCATTCTCTCAATTGTTGAGGGGAGGTCATAGAATAAAGATAAAGATTAGAAGGCGGGAGTGAAAAATGAGCGAAATTAAAATCATACCACTTGGCGGAGTACGAGAAAATGGGAAAAACATGTACGTCGTTGAAGTGGATGAAGATATTTTTGTGCTTGATGCTGGATTGAAATATCCAGAAAATGAGTTACTAGGAATTGACGTGGTCATTCCAGATTTTACGTATTTAGAAGAAAATGCAGACCGCGTAGCAGGTGTCTTTTTGACTCATGGACATGCGGATGCTATCGGGGCGTTACCTTACCTATTGGCGCAGGTAGAAGTCCCCGTGTTTGGTAGTGAGTTAACCATTGAGCTTGCGAAGCTGAACGTCAGCAACTACACTGAAACAGCAAAATTTGATGATTTTCATGTGGTAAATGAAGATACAGAGATTGATTTTGGTAAAACAACAATTAATTTCTTTAGAACAACACATACGATTCCTGAATCTCTTGGGATTCAAGTGAAAACTGAGGATGGTAGTGTCGTTTATACTGGTGATTTTAAGTTTGACCAAGGGGCTATTCCAATGTATGCGACAGATTTTGCTCGTTTAGCTGAGATTGGCGCACAAGGGGTCGTGGCTTTATTATCCGACTCTTCCAATGCGGAAAATCCGATACAGGTCGCAAGTGAACGTGAAATCGGCGAAGAAGTTTATGAAACGATTCGCTATTGGGAAGGGCGCATTATCGTGGCAAGCGTGGCGTCTAACTTAGCACGTATTCAACAAGTTATTGATGCGGCTCATGCAAGTGAACGTAAAATCGTGATGACAGGTCAAGATTTAGAACGTATCGTGCGTACGGCAATGCGTTTAGGAAAAATTACCTTACCTGATGAGAATATTTTCATTACGATGAAAGAAATGAAAAATTATTCCGATGAACAAATTTTAGTGCTAGAAACCGGTCGTATGGGCGAACCAATTAAGTCATTACAACGGATGGCAACAGGTAAGCACCGGAATATTAGCATTCGAGAAGGCGATTTAGTTTACATCGTGACGACACCGTCTATTGCTATGGAAACTGCCGTGGCGAAAACGGAAGATATTGTCTACCGTGCGGGTGGTGTGGTAAAACTTATCAATACAAACCTACGTGTATCAGGACATGCTAATTCTAACGATTTGAAATTAATGTTAAATCTCTTGAAACCAAAATTCTTGATACCGATTCAAGGGGAATATCGTCAATTAGCTGCTCATTGCGATTTGGCGCATGAAATTGGCATGGAATATTCAGACATGTATATTTCTAAAAAAGGCGATGTTTTAGAATTTAAGGACGGGACTTTTTCTCCGAGTGGAAGTGTTCCAGCTGATAACATCATGATTGATGGAATCGGTGTGGGAGACATTGGCAATATCGTTTTACGTGATCGTAAAATTTTGTCTGAGGATGGGATTTTGGTTGCAGTTGTCACGATTAGCCGTCGTGAAAAGAAAATTGTTTCTAGTCCACAAGTTACTTCTCGAGGGTTCGTCTATGTGAAAACAAGTCGAGACATTTTGAAGGAAAGTGGCAATATTGTGGAGGAAGTCGTTTCCGCTCATCTTCAATCGGATGATTTTGAATGGAGTAAGCTAAAACAGGATATTCGTGACCAGCTTTCACGCTATCTGTTTGAACAAACGAAACGTCGTCCAGTGATTTTACCAGTTATTATGGAAAGCTCACAAAAGAATTTTAATAAGAAATAAGCTTTAGTGCTGAGAATTTGAAGCGCCACCTGTCAAGTAGACAGTCAAAAAAACAAAATATCGATTTGAGTACCGCGAGAAATTCTTGCGGTATCTTTTTATGCTGCTAATTTTCTAAATTCGTTTGGTGCTAAA
>JAISJD010000023.1 GCA_031261705.1 Lactobacillales bacterium | reverse complement strand
CTAGCTTTGTAGAAACCGATAAATTAATATTTCTTTTTGACATACCAAAAAACTCCCATCATTCGTAGAATAGAAATTTTTGTTTTTTCTATTGTCTACTATGATGGGAGCTTATCATTCATGAGGTTCTCGTGTTTTTTATTTCATTCTTCTATTTGAGCGATTTTCTTAATAAACTCAGTATTTTAGTTCGTATCTTTTCTCTTTCGTTCGCTCTGTGCTACTATGAGTTTAAAAGATAAAGAGAGGTAAAATTATGGGTATTGTTTTAGCGTCACGCTCACCAAGAAGAAAGCAATTATTAAAGAAAATTGTCAAAGACTTTGAAGTTCTTCCCGCAGATATAGATGAAAGGACAGACGGTTTTGCGACTCCGAGAGAATATGTCGGTGCAATGTCCCACCGAAAAGCGAAAAAGGTGCAAAAGATTCGTCCAAATGAAGTGATTATTAGTAGTGATACGATTGTCGTTTTAGATGGAACGATTCTTGGAAAGCCTACAGATCGTGAGGATGCCAAGCGGATGTTGCAAGCAATGAGTGGACGGATACATGAAGTGATGACCGCGGTAACGATTTGTTTTCAAGAGTTAGTGGAGGAATTTGTTTCCGTGACAACGGTTGAATTTTACGAATTGACGGCAAAGGAAATTGAGGAGTATGTGGCAACAGGCGAAGCTGATGATAAGGCGGGAGCGTACGGCATTCAAGGAAGTGCGGCAATTTTTGTGAAGCAAATTTCTGGCGATTATCCTACGATTGTTGGGTTTCCAGTAGCAGCAGTTTACCATGAGCTACCCAAGTTTTTAGAGGCAAACAATACGTGGCAGGAGGCAAAAAAAGCTCGGTTGAAAGCGACACTTTCTCCGATTCAGTATCAAGTTACCCAAGAAAATGGAACAGAGCGGGCGTTTACTGGTGTGTATGATGATTTTTATGAACAGGGAATCTATGTGGATATTGTCAGCGGGGAACCGCTTTTTAGCTCGTTAGATAAATATGATGCGGGGTGTGGTTGGCCAGCATTTACGCGACCAATTTCTAAGGTGAAGGAAAATCTTGATTCTTCGCTAGGCATGTTGCGCACGGAGGTCAGAAGTACACAAGCAAACTCACATCTTGGGCATGTTTTTCCAGATGGGCCACAAGACAAGGGCGGCTTGCGTTATTGTATCAATGCAGCGGCACTACGCTTTATTCCAGTATCGGAGCTTGAAGCGCAAGGTTACGGAGAATATTTGAAGTTATTCAGATAAAAAGCAAGCTCTCTAAACGTTTAGAGGGCTTATCTTTCGTTTCTTGAGATGTTATAATCTCTATGAATGAATCAGAAAGTAGGAGAAATGATGAAAAAGATAAAAATTGCGTTTTTTGATATTGACGGAACCTTGGTGGATAACGACCTTGACCAAGAATTAGAAATGTTTGCGCGTGTTCCCGATTCGACCAAACAAGCACTGTTAAATTTGCGAGAAAAGGGCATTGAAACTGTGATTGCGACAGGTAGAAATAAGATGATTGTCGAGGATCTTGCTCAAAAGCTAAAAATTGAAAGCGTTATAACTTCAAACGGTCAGCTTGTGACACATAAGGGAGAAGATATTTACAAAAAAGTGCTAAGTTCGTCCATGGTGGAACAGATTGTCGAGGGGTTAGAGGAACGAAACTTAGATTATTTGATTGAAACGCCGATGCATGTTTATGCGAAAGACGGGGCTGGCTATGAGGGAGATAAGGCAACAGAAATTACCTATTTATCAAAGAACGAACTACCTGAAAATGTTCTTCAATTTATCTGTAAGCTAGATGATAGAGAAAAATTAGATTTAGGAATAGAAGAAATCATGTCGGAAAAGGTTGCCCCTCAAATCGTGAATATTCATGAAAAAGGCTTCAATAAGGCAACAGGTATCAAGCATATGCTGGAACTTCTCGGTATTTCGGCAGAGGAAGCGATTGCCTTTGGAGATGAGGAAAACGACCAAGGCATGTTTCAAGTGGTGGGGTATTCAGTCGCTATGGGTCAAGGAAATCCCGTCCTTAAAGAGCAGGCAGATTTTATTACGAAGTCTGTCGGTGAGGGTGGAATTTTCTATGCCTGTGAAGAGCTTGGATTGTTCTCTTAAAAATCTTCGCATTCTGTGTTAAAATAAAAGGCGAACGAATTTTCGAGGGAGATAGAAAAATGTATGAATATTTTATAGGAAAAATGACTTTTATCAACCCCTATTATGTGGTGGTAGAAGTTGCAGGAGTGGGCTATCAAATTTTGGTAGGAAATCCTTATAGCTACTCAGGTAAGCTAGAGCAAGAGGTGAAAATTTTTGTTTATCAAGCGGTTAGAGAAGATGCTCAGACACTTTACGGGTTCCATTCGCTAGACGAGAAAAATTTATTTTTAAAATTAATTAGTGTGTCAGGAATTGGTCCCAAATCAGCTCTTGCGATTATGGCGGGGGAAGATCATGCTGGTTTGATACAAGCGATTGCGACGGAGGACGTCACTTATTTGACAAAATTCCCGGGAGTTGGGAAGAAAACTGCGCAACAAATGATTTTAGACCTTCAAGGAAAGCTTGGAGAACTCGAAACACTGCCAGAAGTGGCGCAAGCAATGCACGAAAAAGAAGTGCGTGATGCTTCTAGTGGCAATAACGCCTTAGATGAAGCGTTGGAAGCCTTGGCAGCGCTAGGGTATAGCGATAGAGAAATCAAACGTGTTGGAAAAGGACTTGCCAAAGACTTAGGACATCAAACAGATGAATACTTGCGTCTTGGGTTGAAGTTAATGATGAAAAAATAATAAAATATGAAGGGAGTTAAACGCATGTTTGAAGAGGAAGAAGAACGAATCGTCAATCCAGAGTTGAAGGAAACGGAAGAAGTTTTAGAAAAATCTCTTCGTCCACAATTTTTAGCCCAATATATCGGACAACCCAAAGTAAAAGCGGAATTGTCTATTTATATCCAAGCGGCAAAAGCTCGGGAAGAAGCTCTCGACCATGTGTTGCTTTATGGCCCTCCCGGACTTGGGAAAACGACGATGGCATTTGTGATTGCCAATGAGATGGAGGTCAATCTTCGACAAACGAGTGGCCCAG
Source organism: Lactobacillales bacterium (assembly GCA_031261705.1). Taxonomy (GTDB): domain Bacteria; phylum Bacillota; class Bacilli; order Lactobacillales; family Streptococcaceae; genus JAISJD01. Next base: position 71,961 of record JAISJD010000023.1, on the reverse strand, counting down.
CGATTGAAAAACCAGGGGATTTAATCGCAGTTCTAAATGAGCTGAATCCTGGCGATGTTTTATTTATTGATGAAATTCACCGGTTGCCCCGAGCCGCAGAGGAGCTTTTGTATTCGGCGATGGAAGATTTTTACGTGGACATCATGGTTGGACAAGGACCTACCTCTCACCCTGTTCATTTTCCACTTCCACCATTCACCTTGGTGGGTGCTACCACACGAGCAGGCATGCTTTCAGCGCCATTGAGAGATAGATTCGGTATCATTAGCCATATGGAATATTATACAGATGAGGATTTACAGGAGATTGTTGAGCGTTCAGCGGATATTTTTCAAGTGGAAATTGTCAGTGAGGGTGCTTATGAGCTGGCGAGAAGAAGTCGGGGAACGCCACGTATTGCGAACCGCTTGTTAAAACGGGTGCGTGATTTTGCACAGGTGGAGGCTGACGGCGTGGTGAATCGAGAAATTGCGGATAGGGCGCTTTCTCTATTACAGGTGGATAACGAGGGCTTAGACTATGTAGACCAAAAATTACTAAAAACATTGATTGAAATGTATAATGGAGGTCCAGTCGGGTTGAGCACACTTGCAGTCAATATTGCAGAGGAAACGGAAACCGTAGAGGACATGTATGAGCCGTATCTTATCCAAAAAGGTTTTATTAAGCGCACGCAGCGTGGACGCATGGCAACGGAGAAAACCTATGAGCATTTTGGGTATGCTTATCCGATTGAGAATGTTTAAGGGGTGAAAAGATGTATTCAACGATTTCAATTGAAGAATTAGAAAAACTTGTAACAAAGAGTTCACCAGCGATTTTAGATGTTCGACCAAGTGAGCAATTTAAAGAGGAACATATTCCTAGCGCTCGTAGTTTGCCACTAGAACAGTTAGTCGTGTCAGGGATTCCAAGTGATTTAGATAAAACTATTTCCTATCATATTATTTGTCGTTCTGGGGTGAAATCTCAAAAGGCAAGCGCCTTGTTAACAGAAGCGGGCTATACCGCTATTAACACGGATAAAGGGATGAATGATTGGAAAGGACCAGTGACAAACTAATGGTGGATACAAAAGAAAAGCTGGCTCAAGCCTTTATTGAATTAACGAGCGAACTTCCTTATATGAAAATCACTGTTCAAAAAATTGCAGAAAAAGCTGGCATGAATCGACAAAACTATTACTATCATTTTAAAGATAAGCAGGAGCTTGCCAGCTGGATTTATGAAGAAACGTCAATACATTTTTTAAGGAAACAAGATATTACTTTAGAAAATTGGGAAGAACAGGTGTTGAAATTCTTACAAGGAGTGAAGTCTTGCGAGGGCTTTTACTATGAAAGTGTGAATGATTCACCCGATTTATTGAAGAATAATTTTCTTCCAGCCGCGCAAGGTCAGTTTTATCAATTATTTACATCAATGGATACCGATGAGATATTAACTCACCAAGATAAAGAGTTTTATGCACAGTTCTTTTCTTACGGCTGTTATGGTCTGTTGATTCATTGGATTCACTCAAGGTTTGAAGATACACCACTTGAAATTGCTATGCGTTTGTATCGTTTGGCTAAGGATACGGAATGGTATTCTTATAGATTATTAAAAAATGATATGGAGTATGGCGACTTTGAGGATTTACATTAAGAGCTTGGGAGTAAGGATATGAAAAAAATATTATTTGTCTGCTTAGGCAATATCTGTCGTTCTCCGATGGCAGAGGTAGTCTTTCGAGAAAAAGTTAAGAGGCGTGGTCTTGAAAAAGAATTTATCGTCGATAGTGCAGCAACAAGTGGCTGGGAACAAGGGAATCCCGTTCACCGTGGAACACGTAAAGTGTTAAAAGAACACGGCATGAGTAGTAAAGGGCTAACGTCGAGAAAAGTCACCGCTGCAGATTATCAAAGGTTTGATTATCTGATTGGGATGGATTTTCAAAATGTCGCGGATTTAGAAGACTTTGCCCCAGAGGAAACTCATGCCACGATTACTTCTTTTCTTTCGGTGGTTCCTAATCGAGAAAACGAAGCAGTGCCAGACCCTTACTATACAGGAGATTTTGAGCAAACTTACCGCTTAGTAGATGAGGGGACGGAGAAATGGCTAGAAAAATTAATCAACGAATAAACAGCAAGCTTTCCTAGCTGAGATGGTAGGAGAGCCTGCTGTTCTTTGCTATTTAGAAAATTCTTCTTGTTTTGGTAAAAATAAAGCAGGTGCGGCAGAAACTAAAATACCTAAAACAAGGATGAGGACTACTGTATTTGCGATAGCACTTGTCCCATTTGGAATAGCGGAATAAATCCAGACGTTCACTCCCTTTGGTGCATAAGAGCCCCAGAAAGTTGCTCCAGCAATAAAGTGGAAGAACCAACGAGAGAACGCTGCAGTAAAGGAGGCTAGAACAACTGTTTGCCCGATTTTTTGTTTATTTTTGGCTTTCAATGCAGTTTTCAGCTTGATAGAAAAAAGTCCGCCTAACCCCGCAGCACTAAAAGCGATAGGGTATTCTAATATTCCTTGAACAACATTTAAAACATAGGCTTTCCCAGTAATAATACTTAATAAAGACCAGATAAGACCAAGTAATACGCCTGCTTTGACTCCACGACGCAACGCAATAACGGTTAAAGGAATCATCCCAAGCGAAATGTCAATGGCGGCGTTTCCTGTTTGCAGTGGAATAAAGGAAAGCAAAAAGGCAATAGCTGCAAAAACAGGAATTTCAATTAAGGTGTTGCGACTAAATTTGTTCATAAAAAAACGTCCCTTCGTAAGTAATCTACAAGGGACGCAAATAAGCGTACGAACACATCCCTACGGCCATACAAGTGACATCAGGTGATGAGGGTTTAAAGCTTTCGCTTAATCTCAGCCAGTGGCTCCCCTTGTGATTATTGAATATGTGTTAACAATAACAGTTCCCATCTTTTCCGTCAATGAATTAATACAAAAAATCATCTTTTTCCAATCTCCATTGGCGTGTTAAGGTATTATAAATAAGCCGACCAATCACATCTTCATTTTGATAGTGACTATCTTTAATTTTCCAAAGTGAATCTTCTACGATATAAATGGGAATCGTGTACTCTCGGTTAACAACCTCTTGTTGTGCAAAGCAAAAGACCACACCATTTTGTAAAATTGGACGAAGCTCCTGCAATAAATTTATATCAATTTTTTCTACCGGCGTGCTACGTTTGAAAAAAGTTTTTCGGTCATTTAATTTTTCTAAGACCGTGCGAGTAATCTTGTTGCCAAACATTCGGTAAAATTCATCTAAATAACGATAATAGATTTTTGTCACATCTTCCTGATATTCAAAGAATACAAAATTATTTTGCAACTTATAGAAAAAAGGTGAATGCAAGTGAGTTTTCATATGCCCGAGATAAAGGAGCTCGGAGATTTCTAATGCGGAAAGCTCTTTTAACATGCCCACGTCATTAAAATCAATCCATTTCAGCTCATCTTCGGGACGTCTGCGGCGCACTTGCTGAAAATAGGTCGCCACGCTTTCTCGACCGTGATAGTAGCGTAAACCCGTGTGCATATCATATTCTCCACCCTCTTGTGACGGGTCGAGTAAGAGAATGTTTTGTGGATAATGTGCAATCGCATGACTAAAATCAACACTATGTAGACCACGAGCAATCACCGCATTACTCATCGTATCCAAGTGAGTATAGATATAGTCTAACATTTTTGCACACCTCCAATAAGTTAAGTTATCTTTCAAAAATATACTACTCTGATTTTACAATAGTTATCAAGAAAATACTCCTGTTTAGAGTTTAAGATTAGGTAACAAATTCCGTGAAACCGTGCGCAATTGTTAATGTTTTGTAATGTTTGATAGAAAAGTTTTGAGAATATAGTATAATTAAAAAGAAAGTATGGGGTAAAAATAACATGTACTAGGAGGCAACGTAATGAAACCTAAAAATAAGAAGAAAAAAAAGAACAAGTTTAATTGGCTAATAAATCTAATGCTTTTGTTATTATTACTGGTGGGGGTAGCTTTAATTTTTAATAACCAAATTAAATATTTTCTCATGGGTTGGAATACCGATAAATATTCAATTAGTAAGTATTCTCCTGACGACCTTGCGGCAAATAATCAATTGAAAACGACCTTTGATTTTGGCGGAGTGGAGGCAGTAAGTACGGAGGAAGTTTTGCGAAATCAACTGAAAAATCAAGTATTGCCGGTCATTGGTGCGGTAGCTATACCAGAACTTGAAGTGAATTTGCCGATTTTTAAGGGATTATCGAACATTGTGCTGTTATACGGTGCGGGAACGATGAAAGAAGAGCAAAAAATGGGTGAGGGGAATTATGCTCTTGCCAGTCACCGTGTGAACGATCCTCGTCTGTTATTTTCTCCCTTACAGCGTGCGGAAGTCGGTATGCAGATAAACATTACAGACCTTAAAAAAGTATACGTCTATAAGGCGACTGAGGTAGAACGGGTGACCCCAGACCATGTTGAACTAATTGATGATGTCCCTGGGAAAAAGATGATTTCCTTAGTCACTTGTAACGACCCCGGAGCGATTAAGCGGGTAGTGGTGCGTGGCGTATTAGAAGATGAATACGAAGTGAATGAGGCACCAAAGAAAGTGTTAGAATCCTTTAAGTTGAAGCTAAATCAAGGGGATTGGTAAGCTTAAAAGTTGGATGAAAAATTGCGGTCACGTGGAGGATTTTCTTTGCGTGATTTTTTCAACGTGTGTTTTCTTGCGACTTCTCATAGGGTTCGTTACGATAAGTAAATGAGAAGAAAAAAGCCACAAGAATTTCTTGTCGCTTGAAAGTTTAGATTAGCTAATACGTTTTTGTGCGCTGATTTTTAGAATATCGGTACGTTTAATCATGTGAAATTGTCCTTCTTTGCGTAAGCGAATCATGAGTGTATCAGCTTTCGGGTCTTTGGTGACAATCCAGCCACTGACCGTTTCCGTAAGCCCCTCTTCGCTTTCTATTTGAAAGACTACATAGCTTTTATTTACAATCGCTTGTTTGATTAAATAGTCGAGATGTTTCTGCTTTTTTTGAAGTTTCGGGTCAAAATCTTCCAAGAAAGTTAGGAAAAAATGTCGTGTGATTTTTTTAAAAGTTGCTTTTTTTTCTTCCATTTTTGTACCCGTCCTTTCGCAGATGTTTGTTGAATGCACAACTATTTTGTTACATTATACAATTAGTGTGAAGGATAAGCAATATTTGAAGCTGTTCTAAATGAATTTTTAAAGAGAATCGTCTACTATTAAATGAGTTGGATAATATGAAGGGAGAATTTTATGAAGATTAGATATTTACTCGCTTCTGAAAGATTAAGGGTTCAAAATTTTTGGCAAGATACGTGGGTATTTTTACCTTTTGTAAAGGAAAACTCTGTCGGATTAGAGCTTGTTTTGCAGGCTATGAGCCAGAGTGAGTTTGGCAATCCATCCATTGCAAAGCCAAGGCAAGAAAAGCGAGTGATTGGGGTCATTGAAAACGGTCATGTGCAGCTCCTTCTTTTGGTGGAAGCGCAAGAGGATGTTTTGGTTGTTTCTTTAGCCGCACTTGCCAAAGCTTCTGATTATACATGGAACGACTTTTTAGCTGTGCTTGAGAATATTGTACGGACAAAAAGATTGGGGAAAATTCGCCTAGAGCTACTTTATGAGGTCTCCCCAGATTATCAAGTACGTTTTAAAGAAGCTGGGTGGAAACTCAATGGAGTGAACTATGAAAAGAAAGTCGATTATCAGTTTGGGATTGCCTTTGGGGGCGGTGGCGCTCGTGGGGCATATGAGATTGGTGTTTGGCAAGCGTTTGAGGAGGCAGGCTGGGATTTCCCTGTAATTGCAGGAACCTCTATTGGTGCAGCAACAGGCGGGCTAATGATTGCTAGCGATGTAAAGCAAGCGACTGCCATGTGGGAGGAAATCGAAACTTCACAGATTTTAGATTTTCAGCAAGCAGACAACACTTCGGAACAGTCCATGTTGGATATGATTACGCAAATTGGAGCAATGGCGGTGGCAAGTATTCAAAATGTCGGCATTTCCTCCGCACCGATTCGAGGACTGATTGAAAAATATTATGATTTCGATAAATTTGCGACAACGGATAAGAAATTTATCGTGGTTGTGACAGAAATCCCAAGCATGACCGAACATGACGTGGAAGTGAAGTCAAAACCAAGAGCAGAGTGGAGCGATTGGTTGATTGCCTCTGGTTCGTTTTTTCCGGCAATGGCAGCGACACCAATGAACGGCGTATATTACATTGACGGGGGGTATCGCAACAATATCCCTGTGGATCAAGTAGTATTAAATGGGGCAAATGCGGTCGTGTCGGTCGATGTCAAAGGTCCAGGGATAACGAAGAAATTTGATTTCCCAAAGGACGTGGCTTTATGGGAAATTCAGTCCCCATGGAATTTAGGAACCGTCTTAATTTTTGACGGGAACCGTTCCACACAAAATATTCATCTAGGGTATCTTGAAACGAAACGCTATTTTTGCAATGCGGAAGGGTATTGGTATACCTTTAAAGAGGAAAGTTATGAAGAGGAACGAACGCGTCTTGGAAAAGGTTTTGAAAAATATTTAGTTCAACATTATGGTATAACTATAGAAAAAGGGTCGAAGTTTGAAGCAAATCTCCTACAAAAAATGCGGAAAATCTATAAAACGCAGGTATTCCGAGAAAGTTTACTTTTAGCATTGCTAGAAACGCTAGGGCGCTATGCAGATGTGAAGCCTACCGAGGAATACACGTTGTTTGTGTTCGCAAAGGAAATGGTACGGGACATGCAAAAGGCAACGATTGAAATAGGAGATGAACTCATTTCTATTTCCGAGTGGTTCCAATTGTACTATAATCAGTTTTTCGTATTAAGTGAGGTGCAACAATTTCAACGCTTTCGCTCGCTACTTCAAGTAAGTGACGAAGAGAAAAAACGCCGAGTGAGCTTTTTATGGGATAAGTTTCCAGTCGTCATACTATTGGTCTTATTCTTTGAATTTATAGAAAAAAATAATAAGAAATAGGGAAAAGGGGAAGAAAAATGGCAGAGTCATTCAAATATGAAATTACAGAAGAATTAGTGGTCTTATCGGAAAATGCACGTGGATGGACGAAAGAGCTTAACCGTGTAAGTTGGAACGGGGGCGAACCAAAGTATGACATCCGTGCTTGGGCACCAAATCATGAAAAAATGGGGAAGGGTATTACACTGACTGATGAAGAATTTCTAACACTTCGAAAGGCATTGTTAAATGAATAGAAAATAATTGCGAGTTCATGTAGGTTATCTCCCCGTTTTGTAGTAAAATACAAGTGATATTTTCTTATGAAACTGAGGGAGGATTGAAATGGATATTGTAGTGTTAGCGGGTGGATTAAGTAATGAAAGAGATGTCTCACTTTCGTCTGGAAGTCAGATTGCCAATGCGCTAAAAAGTCAGAATCATCGAGTACTTTTGGTTGATTTATATATGGTCGTACTTCCGTCTATAATTAAAACTACCATTTAATTTGGAGAACCAAATATCGTAATAAAGTTCTCAAAGGTCAAATTGATACCGACCTTAAAAAGATATTGTACGAAGTAGCCGAAGAATACGGTTTTACAATCGCACATATGGAAGTCGGTCTTGATGACCATATCCACTTGTTAGTATCTGCACCGCCTAAGTTATCTGTAACGAATATCGTTCGTTGGTTAAAAGGTGTCAGTGCTAGAAAACTTTTTCAATTACACCCTGAGCTAAAAAACGCTTATTGGCTCGCTGAGGGTGACAGACACTTATGGGCACCTAGCTATTTCGTTGAAAGTATAGATACAACCAACGAAGACGCTATTGCCAAATACATTGATGACCAACGTAGAAAGGAGATGAAACACGATGAAACTTAAAGGTGTAAAAATTAAGCTCATTCCAAATGACAAGCAAAAAGAACAAATTGATACCAATATCAAACATCGTCGTTTCGTCAAAAACAAAATGTTGGGTATGCAAATAGCACGGTACGAAAACGGTGGTAAATATCAAAGCAAGTTTGCTATGATTTACTGCTTGAAAGCCTTAAAGGCTGAATTTCCATTTTTGAAAAACGCCGAAAGTACATGCCTTGAATACGGAATTGCCGACTTAGACCAAGCATATCAACGCTTTTTCAAAGGGCAAAATGACCGTCCAAAATTTGAACGTCGTAAACAACCGCACAATAGCTACAAATCAAAATGTATTAACAAAAACATTACAGTTGTTGACAATCACTACATCAAGCTACCAAAATTAGGTCTTGTAAAAGCCTATGGATTAGAACGTATTCAAGGCAAGATTAAGAGTGCTGTTATTCATAAAAACCCAACGGGTAAGTATTCAGCGACTATTCAAGTTGAGTACGAACCAGTAACGTTAGATAAAACAGGCAACGCGGTTGGTCTTGACTTAGGACTTGCTGACTTAGTTATTCAATCCAATGGGTTTAAACTCAAAAACAAAAAGTTCGAACGTACTATGGCTAAAAAGCGTCGTCTTTGGGAACGTAAGCTTGCTAGACGTAGAATTCAAACCAATAAGAAGATTGATGACGCTAAGAAAAATGGTGTTGAGCTTGATATGTCCGACTTCAAAAATGTTGAAAAAGCACGTCAAATGGTAGCTAAAATCAATCGCAAGATTGCTAATCAACGAGAAGACTACCTGCAAAAATACACGACATCACTCGTTAAAGAGTTCGATGTTATTGCAATGGAAGAACTTCAAACCAAAAATATGATGCAAAACCATAAGTTATCACGTTCAATCGCTGATTCCGCATGGGCGAAAATCAAGTCCATGCTCGAATATAAATGTGAATGGTACGGTAAACAGCTTATTTTAGTTGCACCACAATACACTTCACAAAACTGTTCAGCCTGCGGTGAAAATACAGGTAAAAAACCACTTAGTGTTCGTGAATTCACTTGTCCATATTGTGGGACTCACCATGATAGAGACATCAATGCGGCTGTTAACATTTTGAATAAAGCGTTCGCCTAACGTTAAAGGGCATAAGCGTGGGACACGCTTTGGCTCTGTAAGGAGACATAGGAGTAACCTCTACTGGTTAGAAACATCTAAACAGCAAGTCAGCTCTGTTCCCAGAAGCTCTGATGCTTTAGCACCGAGCAGTCCCCGCCGAGTTAACGATGAAATTACAAAAGCTTGCACTAGAAGTGCATAAAATTCTCAATCTTTCCGTCTATTCAAGGACAGACTTTATAGTAGATGATGAACAAAATGCCTATTGTATCGAGGCAAACACTCTACCCGGTATGACACCAACAAGCTTGCTGCCGCAAGAAGCAAGTGCTGCTGGCATAGGATATGTGGCTTTATGCGAAAAAATTATCGAGCTATCTTTGGAAAAGAAATAATTGAAGGATAACAATTCAGCATAAATTGAATAAATAGAGTTATAATAAAAGTAGTCAAGACGGTTTTAGGGTTGCCGACCAATTGAAAACCCTAAATAAAGAAATGAAGGTGAGTTCTATGAGCAAAGGCAAATTTTACGATATTGCTTTTCATGTATTTAACGATCGTGTATTAGTGAAAAAAGAAGTTTATTCTGAAAAAGACGCATTTGATGCTTGGGAAGATGCTTGTGTGAAAATTACGGACAAGCACGTTCAAATTTTTGTGAATGAGCAATCAATTACCCTAGACCGCCGTTACATTGTACGTGTGGACGCACGTGAAGTGACAGGTCCAGTGGAAAAAGATTTTAAACGCCGTGAAAATGTGCAAGCAGTTGTCAACAAGTTAAGCGACATGGGCTTTTAATTTTTGGCTCTGTTAGCCGTAAGTGTTGATTTTCGTAATATCACCGTTTCGTTGCTCCCTAGTTACCCCAAATAAAAAACGTTGAGATTATTTTTCAAACAAAAAACGCTAGCATTGAGAAATTTATTGTCTTTTTTCATGTTAAAATAGAGAAAATGTGAGGTGTGCGTTATGAAGAAAGTAATCACAGTTACAGTCGACAGACCAATTGGCTATGTTCATCACGGAACAACCTATCCAATCAATTACGGCTACGTCAATGGCGTTATGGGTGGCGATAGTGAAGAACAAGATGCGTATATATTAAACGACTCGGCTGAGCCGCTAGAAAGTTTCACGGGGCTATCGTCACAAGACATGATGACGTAGAAACAAAGTGGGTTGTAGCTCCTGCAGGTCAGCGCTATACCACTGAAGTAATCCGCGAGAAAATCAATTTTATGGAGCAATTTTTTGATTCAACGATAGAACTTGTTTAGTTAAATTCAATCAATTAGACTGCGCTTCTGCTCGGTCTTTTTCTTCTAACTTGTTTCTTTTTTAGCGCTAGTTGATAATAAATGATTGTGAAGAGGTGGTAAATCAGATGGCGAAATTACGAGAATTAACGATGGATGAGGAACAGATTGCTGCTTTCTGAGGGAGATGGAAATAAGTATTCTGAAAAAACTAATATTGACTCATTGAAATCAATATTTTGGTTTTTTATCAAAATCAACACTTACAGCTAACAGAGCCTAATTTTTAAAACTTCGATAAAGGGTTCTGTTGAGCCACTTGTCGAAGTTTTTTGCAATAAAAACAGTACTTTTGTTTCATGAGACTTGCGAAGTTGCCTCTATTAATGCTAAAATTGAGAGGATATCTATGTATACTATGAAAGATAGAAGCATTGGAGTAGGACACTAGAGGTTGAGCATGGCAAAGGGGAATACAGAAAGCGAAAATTCTTGCAAAAGTAAAGGTACTTTTCTAAGAGTTTTATTTTTCGGTTGACCTGTTGAAATTGCTTCTGCTAGTAAAAAAGCCGAGCATAAGGAAGAGAGATGGATGATTCCTTTTAGCTCTATAAAAAGGAGAGCAACCATGAGCGAACGCGGATTATTAATCGTATTTTCTGGCCCTTCAGGTGTGGGCAAGGGTACGGTGAGAAAGGCTATCTTTGAAAGCAAGGGACACGATTTTGAGTATTCCGTTTCAATGACGACGAGACAAAAACGTCCGGGCGAAGTAGATGGCGTAGATTATTACTTCCGCACACGTGAAGAATTTGAAGCAATGATTGAAGCTGGAGAAATGTTAGAATATGCAGAGTATGTGGGAAATTACTATGGAACTCCCTTAAACTATGTGAATAAGACATTAGACAGTGGGAAAGATGTTTTCCTTGAAATTGAAGTTCAAGGTGCGGGGCAAGTAAAAGAAAAAGCGCCAGATGGTGTATTTATTTTCTTAACCCCTCCAGACTTAAATGAACTCCGTGAGCGTATTGTTGGGCGTGGAACTGATTCACCAGAAGTGATTGATGAACGCATGCGTGTCGCTCAAGATGAAATCGAGATGATGGCGCTCTATGATTATGCGGTGGTGAATGATGAAGTGCCACTAGCTGTAAAACGCGTGAAGGACATTATCGCAAGTGAACATTTTCGTGTCGAACGAGTGATTGGAAAGTACCGAAAAATGCTGACTGATTTTAATAACCAAGAAAAAATCTAATTGAACCAAAAGGAGATGTAAGGCAAATGATGTTAAAACCGTCAATTGACAAATTATTAGACCAAGTAAATTCAAAATATTCTCTAGTGATTTTAGCTAGTAAACGCGCACATGAGTTAGAAGAAGGTGCTGAACCAACCATGGACGATTTCAAGAGCGTAAAGGCTGTACAACATGCGTTAGAAGAAATTGAAGGGGGACATGTCGTCAACCACCCAAACCCAGAAGCTAAACGTGAACGCATTCGTCGTGAAAAAGAAGCGGCTAGAATTGCAGCTGAACAAGAACAAGAAAAATTAAAACAACAAATCGAAGCAGAACAAAGTATGTAATTAAAAGAACTGGAAGGGCTGGAACGGGTGTGTTCTGGTCCTTTTAGTCATTTATCTTAAGATACTTAAAGATTTTCGCTCTTTAATGAAGTCGAGCACGAGAAGCAAAAATACAAGAAAAAAGATAAAATCCCACAATGATAAAGAGCATCATCCCGTGATTTTTCTATTTTTCTCGATTTTTATCCGCTTCTCTTAGCTTTGTAAATTGGTGGTGAATGAGATGAATATAACCTGTGAAGTGATTGTAGATGTTCCAGCGATGCAGACCGATCAACCTTATTCTTATATTGTACCCTTTGCACTTAGTGAGAGTTTGCAAGTGGGAATGCGAGTGATTGTTCCTTTTGGTAAGGGAAATAGGTTGGTGCAAGGATTTGTCGTTGGGATGAATCAAGCAGTAAAAAATGAAACGCAAGAGTTAAAGGAAATCGTGTCAGTCATGGATTTAGTGCCCGTGCTGAACACGGAGTTACTTGCGCTTGCTGATTATATGAAGGAAAAGACTTTTTCGTTTAAAATAAATTGCTTACAAACGATGTTACCCAGTGTGTTGCGCTCAGATTATTTTAAATATATTTTTCCAACGGATAGCTTAACCTCGGAAGAGCAACAAATTTTCGGGGAGAAGAAAGAGTTAGAGTGGAACGAAGCGGAAGCGGCAGGTCTGTTACCTAAGCTCATGAAATTGCGTACGGCTAGCAAGGTGGAAGTGCGTTATGAGGTCAAAAAGCGGAATCGGGCGAAAAAAGAACGCTGGGTTCGAGGCTTATTGAGCATGGAAGAGGCTCAAGAAGAACTTGCAAACCAAAAGAAAAATGCTGTTCAAAAGCAAAAAATTTTAGAGGTGTTAGGAGCGCATGCGCAAGAAGAGCTCAAAATAAAAGAATTAAAAGAAATGTGTGAAATTACGACAGCGACCATTAATGCTGCTGAAAAAAGTAACTGGCTTACCATTTTTGAACGAGAGGTTTACCGCAACCCTTACGATTTTGCCAATTATCCGAAAACGGAGCCTTTGAAGTTGAATCCTGCACAGCAACTGGCTAAAAATGAATTTGTAGAGGCGATGAAAGCGGAGCAAAATCGGACATTTTTATTAGAAGGAATTACAGGAAGTGGCAAGACAGAAGTCTATCTTCAAACGATTGCCGAAGCACTTGAACAAGGGAAAACGGCGATTATGCTTGTTCCAGAAATTTCTCTTACGCCACAAATGGTCGAACGATTTATCGGGCGGTTTGGGACAGAGGTGGCAGTTTTACACAGTGGTCTAGGTCAAGGGGAAAAGTATGACGAGTGGCGGAAAATTGAGCGAAAAGAGGCACGGGTTGTGGTCGGGGCTCGTTCTGCAATTTTTGCTCCATTGGAAAATCTCGGGGTTATCATTATTGATGAGGAACACGAGGCAAGCTACAAGCAGGATAAAACTCCTCGTTATCATGCACGTGATTTAGCGATTTGGCGGGGCAATTATGCGCATTGTCCAGTAGTGCTAGGGAGTGCCACGCCTTCGTTAGAATCTCGAGCTCGAGCGCAGAAAAACGTTTATCAATTGGTGCTTTTGCCTGAACGTGCAAGTGAAAATGCCGTTCTTCCAACTGTTGAAGTGATTGATTTTCGAGCAGAGTATGGGAAAGGCGGTACACAGGAATTTACCAAAATACTCCTTGATAAATTAGCCGACCGTATCGAAAAGCAGGAACAGTCTGTTTTAATGCTAAATCGTAGAGGGTACTCGTCATTTATGATGTGTCGGGAATGTGGCTATGTTTTGCAGTGTCCCAATTGTGATATTTCACTGACACTTCATATGGATACCCATTCGATGCGGTGTCATTATTGCGGTCATGAGGAGGCTATTCCAACGACCTGTGCCAATTGTCAAAGTAAAAAAATCAGATATTATGGAACAGGAACACAAAAAGTCGAGCAGGAATTAATGAAGCTCATGCCACATGCACGCATTTTGCGTATGGACGTGGATACGACACGAAAAAAAGGCGCTCATGAGAAAATTCTACAAGCATTTGGCAATCACGAAGCTGATATTTTATTGGGTACACAGATGATTGCCAAGGGGCTAGACTTTCCAGATGTTACGCTCGTCGGGGTGTTAAATGCCGATACAGCGCTGAATCTACCTGATTTTCGTTCAAGCGAGCGGACGTTTCAGTTATTGACACAGGTCAGTGGACGAGCGGGGCGTGGGGATAAGGCTGGGGAAGTCATCATCCAAACGTATAACCCCGAGCATTATGCGATTCGTCTAGCTCAAGCACAAGATTATGAAGCCTTTTATCAACGTGAAATGGGGATTCGTCACCTTGCAGGCTATCCACCTTATTATTTTACGGCACAGATTGTCGTCAGTCATAAGGAGGAGAATGTAGCTGCCAAGAAGATTTATCAGCTTCATCAACAGCTAAAGCGAGCGTTAAGTCCGAAAACAATCCTCTTGGGACCAACGCCGAAGTCTATTGCACGGGTGAATAATCAATATTATTACCAAATCATTATTAAATATAAATTTGAAGAAAAATTACAAGAAACATTAGAAAATATTTTAGTAGAAAACCAGAGTGAAGCCTTTCGTGGTCTGAATATTTCCATTGATGCAGACCCGATGAACTTTGCCTAAGGAATAGGAGAAAAGTATGGAATTACCAGTAGTGATACATCCCAATGATTTATTGAGGGCAAAAACAGAATTCGTCACAGAAATTAATCAAGAGATTTTAGATTTATTAGACAATATGCAAGAAACTATGAGCGCACAAGATGGTGTTGGCATTGCCGCACCTCAAGTAGGGAGTTCACTACGTCTGGCAGTGGTGCAGGTTGTCCCCGAGGATGAGGCATTTTATCTGATTAATCCCGTGATTACGAAAAAAGAAGGCTCGGATATTTTTGTTGAAGGGTGCTTGAGCATTCCGCATGTTTTTGGCACAGTGGAACGAGCAGATAAAATCGTGGTGGAGTTTTATGACCGTGAGGGAACACACTTGGCGATGGAGGCGTATGGTTATTTCGCACGTGCGATTCAGCATGAGGTCGACCATTTAGACGGCATTTTATTCATTGATAAGATGATTGATGAGATTAAAGAAGAAGATTTAGAAAGCTATTATGAACAATATGAGCTTGAGCATGGAGAAGTGGAGGAAAGCGAGCATGACTAAAATTGTTTTTATGGGAACGCCTGATTTTTCCGTTCCTATTTTAGAGGGATTATTAGAAAAAGGCTATGAAATTTTAGCGGTAGTGACTCAGCCAGACCGTCCAGTGGGGCGTAAAAAAGTGATTACTCCTCCTCCGGTCAAAGCAGCGGCACTTCAACATGGTTTAAAGGTTTTACAACCGGAAAAAATTTCTAATTCACCTGAAATGGAAGAACTTTTAGCAATGGATATGGATTTAATTGTCACGGCGGCGTTCGGGCAATTTCTTCCAGAAAAATTACTTCAAGCACCAAAACATGGAGCGATTAATGTTCATGCGTCACTATTACCAAAATATCGTGGGGGCGCACCTGTTCACTATTCTATTATTAACGGAGAAGCAGAAACTGGGGTCACAATTATGGAAATGGTGAAGAAAATGGATGCAGGAGATATGCTGGCGCAAAAAGCCTTACCTATTACTAAGCAGGATAATGTGGGTACCATGTTTGATAAATTGTCAGCATTAGGGAAAGAACTATTGCTAGATATGCTACCACATTACCTAGCGGGGGAAATTACGCCAGTTCCACAGGATGAGTCAAAGGCGACTTTTTCACCAAATATCACGAGGGAACAAGAACAAATTTCATGGAATAAAACCGCAATTGAGGTAGATAATCAAGTGCGTGGCATGCACCCATGGCCGATTGCCTTTACTGTGTATGGTGGGCAACGCTGGAAACTGTTCCACACAACTCCTCTTTCAGAAGAAACAACAACAGAACCTGCTGGCACGATTATTGAACGCACGAAGAAACAACTATGGGTTGCGGCTGGTAACGGGACTGTGCTACAAATTGATGAATTACAGCCCGCTGGTAAGGGAAAATTAACGACTGTTGAATTTTTAAACGGTGTGGGTCAATCGGTCAAGGTTGGCGATAAATTAGAGCTAGGAGAATAGCATGGGAAAGAAAATATCAAATAAAATTCAAAGAAATCCCCGATTTTTAGCAATGCTGACAGTGGAACGGGTAAATAAAGGAAATGCGTATTCTAACTTACTGTTAAACGACATGATTAACGACAGCAAATTAAGCGATTTAGATCGTCGCCTGTTTACAGAGCTAGTTTATGGAACAATTGCTCGCAAGCTGACCTTAGAATATTATCTCACGCCCTTTCTAGCCAAAGCTAAAAAAGTGGATGCGTGGGTGAAAACCTTACTTGCACTATCGGTCTACCAAATGAAATTTTTGGATAAAATTCCCGACCATGCGATTATTAACGATGCGGTAGAAATTGCTAAACAATACGGAAACCCTGGCGCTGGAAAATTCGTGAACGGCGTCTTGAGAAATGTGCAACGACAAGGCTTACCAGAAATTGAAGCCATCAAGGACAAGATGAAACGTCTCTCTGTTGAGCTTTCCATGCCACAGTGGCTTTGTGAAAAATTGGTTACTCAATTAGGTTTTGAGGAAGCACGTGAGCTAGGCTTGTCACTTTTTGAACCGAGTCGTGTAAGTGCACGTGTGGATACTCGTAAATTATCCATAGAAGAAGTAGTCGACGCTCTAGCTGAAGAAGATATTGAGGCACGTCCTAGCAAGGTTTCTCCATATGGGGTAGTAGCAGAAAAGGGTTTTCTTGCGGGAAGTATGTCGTTTGCTTATGGAATGATGACGATTCAAGATGAAAGCTCGATGTTGGTGGCTCCAAGCTTGCAGATTGAGCCGAGTAACCTTGTACTAGATGCTTGCGCCGCTCCCGGTGGCAAAACGACACATATTGCGACCTTTTTAGATAAGGAGCAAGGGGGCAAGGTGATTGCTTTAGACATTCATGAGCATAAACTTCATTTAGTTGAACAAAATGCGGAGCGATTGCATGTGGCGGATGTCGTAGAAACTGAGCTTTTAGATGCACGAAAGGTACAGGACGTTTTTGAAAAAGAACAATTTGACCGTATTTTAGTTGATGCGCCTTGCTCTGGTCTAGGGTTAATGCGTAGAAAGCCAGATATCAAATATCATAAAAATTCTAAAGATTTTCTTCAATTGCAAAAAATTCAATTAGAAATTCTTGAAAGTGTGGCGCCAACGCTCAAAAAATCAGGTATAATGACTTACAGTACATGTACGATTGTAGAAGAAGAAAATAGTCAAGTGGTGGATGCGTTTTTAAATGCTCACCCAGAGTTTGAGAAAATAAATATTCCGGTGAATTCGTACGTGCAGGCTGCTGTGAAAGACGGTATGCTACAAATTATGCCCAATACATTCATGACAGATGGATTCTTTATCTGTTCCTTACGTAAAAAGTAAATTTTGAAGGTAGAATGGAGAAAAAAGGTGAAGCGATGAAAATCAATTATTTATCAGACGTAGGCTTGAAGCGAAATTCCAATCAAGATTACGCAAGAATTTTTAAGAATAAGGCAGGACGCACATTGGCGGTTCTCGCTGATGGAATGGGCGGACATAAGGCGGGCGATGTTGCCAGCAAGATGACTGTTGAAACGATTGGTGCAACTTGGGAAGAAACAGAATTTGATATTCCCGAAAAGGTGGCGCAATGGTTTATTCAGGAAATTCAAGAAATCAACGAAGAGGTTTACGAAAAGGGTCAACAGGATGAAAATTATCTTGGCATGGGGACAACAATTGTTGCTGTGGCAATTTTTGATGATAGTTTTACTTTGGCGCATGTTGGCGATAGTAGAGCCTATGTTGTCCGTGGCAACCGTATGTTACAGCTGACAGAGGATCACTCTTTAGTGAATGATTTGGTGAAGGCGGGCGAATTGTCTGCAGAAGAAGCGATTAATCACCCTCGGAAGAACGTTTTGACTAGAACAGTCGGTATGCCCGGCTTGGTAGAGGTTGACGTGACCAATCAGCATTGGTTGGCGGGCGATTATCTATTGATTAACTCGGACGGGCTAACCAATATGGTGTCCGATGAGAAAATTTTAGAAATTTTAGAACTAGATATTTCTCTTGAAGAAAAAGTAAAAAAATTAGTCGATGAGGCAAATAATAATGGTGGTCGAGATAATATTACCGTGCTCTTGATACATTTTGGCGAGGAGGATGAACAATGATTGAAATTGGGATGATTTTTAATCGTCGCTATAAAATCCTCAGCACTCTTGGGAGTGGCGGCATGGCAAATGTTTTTCTAGCGCATGACCTTATTTTAGACCGTGATGTTGCGATTAAGGTGTTGCGGTTTAACTTCCAAAATGACCCAATTGCGATTCGTCGTTTTCAACGAGAAGCTCTTGCAGCGTCTGAACTTGTTCATCCAAATGTAGTGGCAGTCTATGATGTCGGTGAAGAAAACGGCATGCAGTACTTAGTCATGGAATATGTAAAAGGAATGGATTTGAAGAAGTACATTCAACAAAATTCCCCGATTTCAAATGAACGTGTTGTAGAAATTATGCGACAAATTTTAGCTGCTACGGAACTTGCTCATGAGCATAGAATTATTCACCGTGACTTAAAGCCGCAAAATATTTTGGTGGATGAAGACGGCAATGTGAAAATTACAGATTTCGGGATTGCGATTGCCTTTACAGAAACATCTATTACACAAACAAACTCGATGCTTGGCTCGGTGCATTATTTATCACCTGAACAAGCTCGTGGGAGTATCGCTACCAACCGTTCGGATATTTATTCTATGGGGATTATTCTTTATGAGCTACTGACTGGGAAAGTGCCGTTTGACGGTGAATCTGCGGTAACGATTGCCTTGAAACATTTCCAAGAAGAAATTCCGTCAATTCGGGAAAGAAATCCAGCAGTCCCACAAGCTTTGGAAAACGTGGCATTGATTGCGACAGCTAAAGATCCGATGAATCGTTATCCGTCCTCAGATGCGATGAGTGATGATTTAGCAACTGCGCTATCTCCAGAACGTGCGAATGAGCCGAGAGTCTCCTTTAGCGATATTAACGACCAAGAAACTCAAGCAATTACTCCAATTCAACCACCACGTCAAGCAACCATCACACCGGCTGCGGCTGACGAGGTGGACAAGGAAGAAAAAAGTCGAGAAGAAAAAATTGTCGATTTATACAAAGCCGGTTTGAATCCAGACAAAATTGCGCGTGATTTGAGCGTATCCGTTGCCTATGTTAAACAATGTTTGATTGCAGATTTATATGATAAGGGTTTTAGTGTGGAAGAAATTGCTCGGGAATTAGGTTTTCCAACTTCCTACGTCAAAAAAGCACTAAAGGAAGCAACGAAGCTTGGCTTAGTGAAGAATATGAAAAAGAAAAAACGCAAACGATGGATTATTCCATTAGTTTTACTCGCTCTATTGGGTGGCTTTTTCGCTTATCTTGTCGCAACAAGTCCGTCAGATGTCAAAGTTCCTAATGTGGCAAATATGACCGAGGCGCAAGCAACGGAAAAACTAGAAAGTAAAAAATTAAAGGTCGGCGAAGTGGTAGAGGTCGAAGACTCGAAAGTGAAAGAGGGAAGTGTCGTGCGGACAAATCCTGAAATCGGCACCACCGTTAAGGAAAATCGAGAAGTCACTCTTTACATCAGCAAAGGAACAGCCAAGCTAAAGCTCTCTGATTACGTGGGGCAGACCTATACGGAGGTAAGTGAAGATTTAATTTCCAAAGGCTTCACTAAAAAACGTATCGTAAAAAAGGAAGAAACGAGTGACGAGGTGCCAAAAGGGCAAATAATCAGTCAGTCACCAAGAGTAGGGGCGGAGGTCAATCCAAAGTCTGATAAGATTACATTGACCGTAAGCTCTGGCGCAAATGGAGAAGAAATTGGTGATTATACTGGCATGTCACTTAGTTATGCACAACGAGCACTGGTTGGTTTAGGCTTCAAAGAGTCACAAATCAAGGTAAACTATGAAGTAAATGATACAGTAGACCCAGATACCGTGATTCGCCAATCTCCAACTGGAGGTTCAAAGGTGAATCTATCTGACGGAACGATTATTTTATATGTCAGTAAAGCGTCTGATAAGATTACTTTACGTGACATGATGGGCTATTCTAAAAAAGAAACACAAGATTATCTTGATGCTAACGGCTTAAAACTTGAATCAAAAGAAAACTTCTCTGATTCTGTCGAAGCGGGACATGTGATTAGCTTTAGTCCTTCTGCAGGAACCGAAGTACCAAAAGGTTCAACAGTCACTGTGACGTTCTCTAAAGGGAAGGATCCAGCTTCTGAACCAGCGACCGTCAATTACTATGTAACCTTGAATTTTGCAGGAGTCACTCCTGATAAAAATTATATCGTCACTGTGGGTGATGCAAATGGAAGCGTGGATAGCACATATAGCGTGGGAAGTGCGGGCAGAACCGAAAAACTGAAAGTGACAGTTCAAAGTGGAACAAGCGGAACTGTTACCGTAAAAGAAGCAGACACAGGAAAAGTTGTGACTACTCAAACCGTTACAGGCAATACAACTATTGCGGTGAAATAATGAAAAGAAAGATAGGGAGCAATCCTTATCTTTTTTTTGACGAGCTACAAAAAAAGCTCGAGAATGTATTCTAGGAATAGATTTCTCGGGCTTTTATTTATTATTTAACTTCCTTAAAAATAACGTGTTTACGAAGTTTTGGAGAATATTTACGTAATTCTAAACGTTCTGGGTTGTTGCGTTTGTTTTTTTGAGTTAAGTATAAACGTTCGCCAGATTCTTTGTGTTCTAATGTGATATTCACACGCATGGATAATTCCTCCTAATAATTAGTCTTTAGTGTCGACAACTTTACGACCTTTGTAATAACCTTTTAATGAAACACGGTGACTACGACGGTAATCTCCTAGTGATTCGTCAAAAGAAATCGTAGGTGCAGTTAATTTATAATGAGTACGACGTTTGTTTTTCTTAGCTTTTGAAGTTTTACGAGCTGGTACTGCCATGAATAATTCCCTTCTTTCCGATAAAAATGCGTTAAAATTCTTGATTATCATACCATGCTTAGAATATTTTATCAAGTAAATCCGCTTGACAGCAGATAGTTGTTATCAAGCCGATTGTTAGAAAAGGGATGAAAGGAAGGGGTTGTTTTATTTGCCGATAGAATAAAAAAATTCCCACTTGAAAAAGTAAAGCGGTTCCCGAAGCGATAAAAAGGACTAAAGCAAGCTCGTGAATGCTCAACCAAAAACACCAAATACCAAGCAAGAAACAATCCCCCTCCCCAAAACCGATGTCAAAAATCAGGCAACACACCCCCAATAGTCCAAAAACAACGAACCCCCAAAAATGAATCGGATGTAATAATAGTGAAAGACCAATAAAAATGAATAAAAGCCAATTAGGGTAAGACAAACTTTTTACATCGCAAAAGCTTAAAAGAAGTGACGAAGCAATAAGAAATATTAGTTGTATAAAATTCATAGAAATTCCCTCCTTATATATAAATTACGCAAAATATCGCCTTTTTCATCAAACAATCGAAAAAATTTTTGTAGGAAAGAAATGAATCCTATATAATAAAATTATGAGGAAACAAAGTGAAAACTAATGGAGAATGATGAAAATGAAAAAAATATTTCTAGGAATGGTGGCTTTCCTATGCTTGAGCTTGGCTGGTTGTGGAGAAAGTTCTCCCATAGAGGCAAAAGAGGCAGGCTCCCTATTTGTGAATGAACTGGTGTATCACACAAAAACGAAACAATTTGATGAAGAATTTGTGGACGGAAAAAATTTATCCAAGGCGATGAAAACTGCAACAACAGCTATTTCTAAGAATTTTTATAAGGATTTTTCAGTGACGGGTGTTGTGATTGATGAAGAAACAATTCAAAATCTGACAAAAGAATTGACGACACAATGCGAAAACCAAACGAAATATGTTACCTTGGTGAGTGATGGGTCTCGGGCGAAAGCGAAAAAAATCACCTATCAAGTGTACGGATTGGATTATCAAAGTCTCATGGAAAAAACGACAAAGGAAGTCATGACAGCAGTGGTCAAGGATGAAAAGCTGGCGACCAGTCGGGAAAAGGTCGTTGCTCTCATCGAAGAACGCATTAGAGAAAATATCAAAACGACCTTGCGTACGGCGCAACCGCTTGAAACCACTCTCGAATTTTCTGAACAAAAAGGGCAGTGGCTTGTGGCAGAGGGGCAGGAAGAAAAGATTCGCAATCTCTATCTTTCGTTTATGACAGGACAAAAAGATCAAGCGACCTTGAATAAAGTCATGAAAAATATTGCCGAAAAAGCAGGAGAACAAGCCCAAGAAGAGTTAAATAAAACAACCAAAAAATAAGTTTTCGATTTTATGAAAATTTAGTCGTTTTTATTGGCAAAAATGTTTGAATAGTTCTACACTAAGAGAGTATACAAAAACTATTTAGGAGATTAAACAAGACAGATAGTGTAAACAATAAGAGAAAATAACTACAAGTTGTTATTGTTTAATTTTGTTTTGTTTAATGGATTAGGAGGAGATTTCACAATGAAATATGTAGAAACTAAAAAAGTATTGAACCAAGCGGTAGCAGATTTAAGTCAATTGTCTGCAATGATTCATCAAACACACTGGTATATGCGTGGTCCGCAATTCCTTAAATTACATCCTAAAATGGATAAATATATGGAAGATGTAAATGCTCAATTAGACGAAATTTCTGAACGCTTAATCACATTAGATGGTTCTCCTTATTCTACTCTACGTGAATGGGCAGACAACTCAAAACTTTCTGCTGAACCAGGGATTTGGGGTGTGCCAACTGAAAAACGTTTTGAAGAATTAGTGACAGCTTTCCGTTACATGACAGATTTATATGAACAAGGAATTGAAGTTTCTGAAAAAGAAGGCGATTTGGTAACGAATGGTATTTTCATAGATTCTAAAGGTGATTTTGAAAAGACTATTTGGATGCTTCAAGCGGAACTTGGCAAAGCACCAGAAATTGATCCAGAAACATTTTAAGAAAATTTAGATAGTGAAGTCCTTGCTCTTTGGAGTGGGGCTTTTTTAATTGGAAAAATTTTATTTTACCTATTCAGTTGCCACCAAGAAGTGAAGCGCATGAAAAGCTAAAATATCAGTGACATTAAAATACTTCTGTGTTTTTTAGATTTAAAAGAAGCACGGTTCTACTTAAGGGAGTGAAAGTATTTTATGTACGAATGCAAGTTTTTGTTGTGGAGCGCACGATTACGATGGAGGAAGAGTTTGATGCTTCTGACGATGAAGAAATGATTTATGTTGTGATTGATGACGGGAAAGAGTCTGTTTCT
Organism: Lactobacillales bacterium; assembly: GCA_031261705.1. GTDB lineage: Bacteria > Bacillota > Bacilli > Lactobacillales > Streptococcaceae > JAISJD01. The sequence goes on along the minus strand of JAISJD010000023.1, from coordinate 48,660 downwards.
ACGGGGAGGTTACAGATAGACGAAGGGAAATTCTTCGTCCTTTTCTATGAAAAATAGGCTATAAGATTGCTTTCGAGGCATTCTATGAGGAGGGGGTGTCTTGCGTGGTGCTAGAAAAGAAACTTTAGAGATGAAAAAGAGGAGCGTTCAACAACGTTCCTCTTTCTGGTGTGTTCATTAATTAATCCATTTATTGACAAAGTCGCCGACTGTTTTTGTATAGAGTGCTTTGTCTGTTGCATAACTTTCAGCATGTTTAGCTTTGGGCACGATAAGTAATTCTTTTTGACCTTGCGTTGCCTCCCAGTTCTTATAAACCATTTCAGTCGGCACGAAATCATCGTCACCTCCATGGATAAAGAGCATTGGACGTTTGTTTTTCTTCAACTGTGCCACACTTGATGCTTCCTTATAATCATATCCCGCACGAAGTTTCGAGATAGCGGACACCTCATAAATGAGTGGGAATGCTGGCAGATTATACAATGCTTTTGCTTGATACTTGATTTCATTCCATACAGAATCATACCCACAATCCTCCACGAAAGCTTTCACGTTTTCTGGAAGTTTTTCGCCAGAGGTCATCATCGTGGTTGCTGCCCCCATAGAAAGCCCAAACATCACGATTTTTTCGTCTTTGCCGTTTTTATCAATGACTTGTTGAATCCAACCAATATAATCTTTACGGTCAAGCCAGCCGTAGCCAATGAATTTTCCTTCACTTTCACCATGCGCGCGGTCGTCAGGAATTAAGACATTGTAACCAAGATTGTAGAATAAGGTTCCGTATTCTGCCATTTTTTCCTTTGAACCGGCAAAACCATGGGCGATGACTGCCGTTTTATTTGATTTCTTTTCGTTAGGCAAATACCAAGCATCAAGTTTTAAACCATCTTTTGTAGTTTGTGACCAGCTTTGTTTCTTTGCCTTTAAGAAAAATTGTTGCTCTGGATAAACCGGACTTTTGGCGGTCATGGGGGTGTCGTTGATGAAATCCTTATCCGCACGTATCTCAGCTATACGGAAAAAGTAGAAGCCAGCAGCGATAAAGACCACGAGAATTACCCCAATAATACTAATGAACCACGTTAAAATTTTGCGTTTTAACGACCATTTTTTTCTTTGTGTTTCCAATTGAATCTATCTCCTTGTATCAGAATTTCTTTCCACAGAATGAAAAAATTATATCAAAAAAAGGGGAGAAATGATATTAGGACACACCCAAGTAAAGACACGCTCCGAGGCGTTTGCAAAAGAATTTGCGGAAAATCAATGAATTTCGATAGAATTTAATTGACTTATTCCCCCAGAGCAAGTATTATAGATAGCGGTATTGTTTACCCCATTTTAGGCCCCGGAACCGAAAATGAATTGTAAACACTTGAAAACACAGTTAAAGGAGATTTTAAAAACATGCGTACAACATATATGGCCAAAGCTGGCGAAGTAGAACGTAAATGGTACGTAGTAGACGCAACTGATATTCCTTTAGGACGCTTATCAGCAGTCGTTGCTTCTATTCTACGTGGTAAAAATAAACCAACATTCACTCCTCACGTTGATACAGGCGATTTCGTTATCGTTATCAATGCGGACAAAGTGAAATTAACAGGAAACAAAGCAAGTGACAAGATTTATTACCGTCACTCAAACTACCCAGGTGGTTTGAAATCAATCTCTGCCGGTGAATTACGTGACAAAAACGCTGTACGTTTAATTGAAACATCAGTTAAAGGTATGCTTCCAAAGACAACTTTAGGTCGCAAACAATTAACTAAATTAAATGTTTTCGTTGGTTCAGAGCACAAACATGAAGCACAAAAACCAGAAGTTTTAGATATCACTAACTTAATCTAAGGAGGAGAAATTCATTGGCTCAAGTACAATACACAGGCACAGGCCGTCGTAAAAATGCAGTAGCTCGCGTACGTTTAGTACCAGGTACTGGTAAAATTACTGTAAACAACAAATCTGTTGAAGAATATATTCCACATGCTGACCTACGTTTAGTTATCAACCAACCTTTTGGTGTAACTGAAACAACTGGCGCTTACGATGTTTTCGTAAACGTTGTTGGTGGTGGCTATGCTGGTCAATCAGGAGCTATCCGTCACGGTATTGCTCGTGCATTATTAGAAGTTGATCCAGATTTCCGTGCTGTTCTTAAACGCGCTGGTCTATTAACTCGTGATGCCCGTATGGTTGAACGTAAAAAACCAGGTCTTAAGAAAGCCCGTAAAGCTTCACAATTCTCAAAACGTTAAAAGATTGTTATATCAACGTTTCAAGAGGTACCAAGAAATTGGTGTCTCTTTTTTTTGAATAGAGAAGGAAATAGGGAAGACTTTACGGAAGCACACTTCTAAAAAAGGAAAGGAGAACATTAAGTTTGATGACCAATATATTGTTGGAAAATTAATCAATGTATTAAGTTCATACGATAAAAGTTTGAAGGTACTTGATTTTCTTAGTGAAGAATTGATGGGAAATCCAACTTCTAGATTTTTGGGTTGTGAATCCAATAATGAGTTAATCACTATTTTTCAGTCTGTGCGCTCCCCATTAATTGAATTGTATCAAAAATTAGATTAAGACGATATTATGATTGGTTTGAAAAATAACTTGTAAGCAAAGACTAATAGGATAAACCATTCCATCAAAAAAAGATGTCTAATATTATTTATCATCTTATATGACTTTATCATTCTAATTCTAGTGAAAATTGAGAACAAATAGCACGAAATATCATAAACGGTCGTTTTTTTGTCATGAATGACCTCGCCTAACCATTCATGACAAAAAATCGACCGTTTATGACATGACAAACACAAATTTATAAAAAAATTGTACTATGAAGTTGTTCCTAGGAAACAAAATATAAGCAGTGTTCCAATCGACCATTTCCATATCTCTATTATTCAGGAACAAATGCCAACTTTCAAATATTTTGAGTCAAGTTATTTAATATTACTAATCAGGACAATGTCCGACAGAGTAAACGAAGGGGAACAAACCTCTTCGGAATATATTTTACGAGGAGGGTTCTTTATGTCTTTTTCATTGTTGTTATTATTTTCTTTACTAAAGGAAGAAGAATCAAATTAAATAGAAACTACAAGTTCAGAGCTATTTTCACTTCTTTCTCTAAAGATAAAAGTATTTGACAATACGCAAAAGATATTATCCAAAATAAAATGCTTAATGTGGTGAATAAAAATATTAATATCTTTCAAAAATTAATTTTTTCTATTGATTTCATTATATAATTATATTACTGTAATTATATAAACATTTTAACATAATGTTTTTTTAATTTTTTTATCAATTTTACGAGGAGGTGTTTATATGAATATCAAGTCTCAATCCATGAATGGTTATAGTAATACAGGTGTTGGTGCTGAAGCCATGAACTATGCTGCTGGATGTTGTTCATGTTCATGTTCAACATGTACATGTACGTGTGCTGCTTCAACTGTTACTGAAACAAAAGAGTAGGATTAGAAATGAAAGGGGATTTATTCCCCTTTTTTTAATAGGAGGTATATATAAATGGATTCTATTTTAACGATAAACAAATTGAAAATAGAAAAGAGCAACAAAGTAATATTAGATATAAATCAAGAAATAGCAATTCTACCTAAAGATAAAGTAGCAGTTTTAGGGGAAAACGGTGCTGGAAAAACAACGCTAATCAATGCTATTTTAGGAGAAATTAAATTTGAGGGAAAGATAGTAAAGAACTTTGACAAACTAAGTTGTGGGATTGTGTTTCAAGAAAATTCTTATAATGATTTACTAAAAGTTAGTGAACTAATAAAGCTTGTTCTACCTTTGAAAAAAGAGGAATTATCTCATTTTTTAGAAAATTATGAGTTGGTGGACTTGAAGAAGAAGTATATTAAAGATCTTTCTGGTGGAGAAAGACAACGACTGACACTAAGTCTCGTGTTGGAAAGCAACAAATCAATCTATTTTTTTGATGAGCTTACATCAGGTTTAGATTATAAAAAAAGGCTTTCATTATTGGCTATGATGAAGAGAAAAGTAATTAATCAAACAGTTATAAATGTAACACATTATTTTGACGAAATTGAAAATTGGGCGACAAAAATTCTTATGCTAAAACAAGGACAGTTAGTTTTTTTTGGGTCAGTTGTAGATTTTTTCTCAACATTCGCACATCATTCTATCGTGAAAATTGATTATAATGAATTTTCAAAATTGAAAGAAACTACTATTAAGAATGTAGATCACGTTGATACTGGAGATGGTGAAGCATTTATTTGTTCAAGTCCTGAACTTCAAATAAACATAGAAAAAATTTTTGAAGAGAACAGCATCAATTACACTGTCATTAAACAAAGTATATACACAACCTATTTAGTCGCCTATTCAATGACTGAAACTACAGGCAAATTAGTTACGGAGGTGAGAAAATAATGAGGTATTTAGGGACGAGTATTAAATTACAATTTCGTATTCCAGTATCTATCTTTTTTTCATTATTGTTTCCGTTAATTATGATGTTTGCGATGGTTACATCCTATGGAAATTTTGATATAGGAAATGGTTTTCATTTTGTAGACAAATATTTTTTAATCAGTACAGGTATGGGAATGATGCCGATTTCCTTGATTAGTTTTCCTATATGGTTAGGTGAGAGTATTCAAAATCAAAGTTATAAACGTCTGGAGTATTTTGGATTAAGCGCACATAATATGATTGTTTCAGATGTTTTCTCCTACGCATTATTAACCTTATTGAGTGTTGTCGTCAATATTTTATTTGGTTTTTTTATGTATGGATTGCATATTCCAAGCATCGGTTATTTCTTGTCATATATCGTACAATGTTTATACTGTAACTTTGTTTTACTTATTTTTGGGGCAATCATTGCATTGCTAGTAAAAAATACGAGGATATTGATGCCAATAGGGATGGTTTTGTTATTTAGTTCTTATATTTTCACAGGTACATTTTCTTCGTTTTCAGAGCTTCCAACGTCATTTCAGTCAATTGGGAAATTTATACCTATGAAATATGTTATGAATGACTTTTTTGATGTTTGGGCTGAAAAAAGAGTGTTTATTCAAGATTTTTTAGTGTTGAATACTATTTTAGGAATAGGCTTAACATGTATCCTAATAGCTATTCTTGTTGTAACACAAAAGAAGAAAAATTAATTTGGGAAGGGACGAGATAGATTAATGAAAAAGAAGTTTAACAATCCAACGACTCGTGTTATCGTATCTATTATTTTAGGAATTATTTTAGGAGTTTTCGTTTGCTTTATGGCAATTCGCTCTGGCTATAGTTATGTTGAAAGTTCTTCCTTAACTGAGTATAGTGTAAATATTTTTGGTTTTACTATTTTTGATATTCAAAAAGTGGGGAACGAATTTAAAGGAACACCAAATAATAGTAATATGATGTTTATCGGGATTATCTTTTCAATGGTGTTAGCCATTGTAACCGAAGTTGTTATAGCTTTAAAAAATAGAAAAAGCAAGGAGGATGATAAATGATTGACTTTGATAAAAAAGGTTTTTTCAATATCCATACACTGTTAACAAAAGATGACGTAAACCTATCAAATAAGATAATAAACATATATATTCTCAGATGATGTTTGGAAGTACAACTTCTCCTATGCTGAGCTATTTGTTAAACTTGAATAAGCAAAAATTAAATGATTTTAAAAGTATTATGTTTTATAATGAATCAAATTTAGCTTCATTAATTAACGAAGCTAAGGAAGCCGAGGAGTTGTTGGATAAAAATACTATTTATTTGTCTAAAACATCAAAAAAAATTAAAACTCAATTTTCTAAAGTTCTTGAAAAAAGACATAGTACAAGAGAGTTTGTATATGAACTAATGGATTTTGCAACTTTTTCTACCATTATCAAATTTTCTTTTGGTTTAGGAAGTCGGCGACTCGTGTATGATGATTTAATAGCTACAACTAGACATTATTCTTCAGGTGGTGGATTGTATCCGATAGATATTTACTTGTATATAAATAATGGGCTCTTTGTCAAATGATGGTGGTGACACCTGATTCTAATAATTAAAGCTTATGCTGCTTCACATGAGAAATCATGGCTCTTTGTCAAATGATGGTGATGACACCTAAATCTGATAAATAAAGATTAGGAGGCTGGGACAAAATTAGCTTCTAAAGAAGAAATAGGGTGTGGATAACTTCCGAACAAGAACGTGTGCATCCATATATTCACCATCATTCACAACTTCCATAGTTCCGAAGTCTAATTGAGCTTCGGCTTCTGGATGTTCAAGACGATCAAAACCTTTGTCTTGGTTTAATCGTAAAATAGAATAATAGTAATTTCGATTCGGTGCAGCTCCTCCTGTTTCTATCGGTCGGTCGCTACCGTCAAGGAACTTCTGGATCATAGCTCATGAAAGAGGTTGTATTTAAAGTCTCTATATTACTTAAATCACTATGATATTTCTTTTCTTCTTGAGTTACCTCAGTCTGTTTGTTCATAAACCTTCACCCTATCCTTATATACTTCTTCTAAAAAATAAGGGTTTCTTTTACGAGTGCTCTCTTGTTCTAAAGCAGATAATTCAACCATATCTACCTCCATACCAAAGGCTTGATTCAAAACTTCCATTACTTCTACCAATGGCTCAAAACTCAAATCACCATCAAAAATTGACCCTCTAAACTCAATTAAAAAGTCAATATCACTCTTTTCAGTCGCTTCACCACGAGCATAGCTTCCAAAAACATAAATGACGGGAAAATTATATTTAATTGCGATTGGACGTATAAGATTTTTAATTTCTTCAATAGTGTAAATCATACGAGACACCCTCTCTCTCATTTTCTTTTTCTCCCTTCATTATAAAGTGTAATATTGACAACTTCAACAATCATCTAAATCTAAAAATTTCCTGAACAGATTTATACTCCGTGCGTAAAAATCTGTCTAATAATCAATAACTGTGTTTACTGCATTATTCCTTTGTGTATCACCATTTTTTTCCATTTTTGTCAGCTCATTAAATTGATGTCGCTGTAAATCATCTCGTATTTCTTGATAGCTAAATTTTGTTTTTCCTCATTTTCGTCTCCTCAAAACAATAAACTCTCTAAATCCTTCTTGCTAACAACTCCCTTTTTCTCCATCAATTTTATTTTGTTTTAATTCTCGTGATATTGTCGAAGGAGAACGTGCCAATTGTCTACTTATCCAACGAATCCCATTGGATTCCCATTTCAATATGAATTCTCTTTCACTTATGCTAAGGTGATTATAGTGGCTCATAACTGTCATCCTCTCAAATAGTTCTTTCGCAATTACTATCTTACTTGGATAACTGTTATGAGTCTTTTTCTTACTGTTGCACTTGAAGTATAAATTCAAGAGCTAAAAAAATATAACTATATTTTTTTATGTTTGGGTGTAACTGTATTTCAAATAGTTGGTTTTAGACTGTTACTACCAAAGCCGATACCATTAGTAAATACAATCATTAGCCAAATTAAAGAATTTGAAAATGATAAAAAGAATGCGGTTATCTATATAGGTAGAGAGAATTGTCCAGATTGTATTATATATGAACCGAAATTGAAAGCTTTTTTAAGTAAAGAGCAATTATCAATTTATAGATTTTAGGAGCAAGAAAACCCACTATTTTAATGGTGGGATGATAGCGACTTCGGACTGAGGCGAGGCTTCTGCCACGTATATGTCCGACAACTATCTCTCGCTCTCCTTTTTTTGAATTTTCGTGTACGTTTCTATTGTTTTGATACTCATCTAGGTGCATACTAAAAGTATGAAAAACGAATACAGACATACACACACAACTGTATCGTTAATCAATTACCATTTTGTTTTTTGTCCTCGCTATCGTAGGAAAATCTTTGTAGATACGACAACCGACAATCGGTTCCAAGAGTTAGTTCGAGAAATCTGCCAAGAAAATGACTGGCAAGTGATTGCACTAGAAACTGATAAAGACCATTGCCACCTGTTCGTCAATGCACTTCCTACCGACTCGCCGTCAAGCATAATGAAAACGATAAAAGGTAAGAGTTCTCGTATCTTACGTGATGAATTTACTGTTTTAAGCCGTATGCCTAGTGTATGGACTCGTTCATTTTTTGTTTCAACGGCAGGCAATGTTTCTAGCGAAACAATTAAGCGATATGTTGAAAGCCCACAAAATGAGGATTTACCCAACAGCTCAACAAAAACAATATTTAGAACAATCTTTTGGTTGTTCACGTTGGTATTGGAATTGGCTGCTAGATAACTGGAACTACAACATAGAAATGCGTCAAGTATTTCCAAACCACGCTTGGGAGCAAGACACTGAAAAGGAATTGAAATCCTACCATACTTGGTTGAAAGACGTGGATGCTAATGCACTACAACAAACACGTATGGCGTTTGAGAAAGCTCAAAAGATGCGTAAAACATCAGGCTTTGGTAAGCCAAAATTCAAAAGTCGTAGAGGTAAAAACAGCTACAAAGTATCAACGTCAATATAGCTATGCAAAAGGAATAGCGTTTGACGTAGCAATTGATGCAGTGGCTGTAGTTATGGGAGTATTAACAAAGTAGAAGTTTTGCAAACGGCTTTGATTTTTTTTTATTTATAATTTAGTTTTAGGACAATAATTTATTAGTAAGGGTTTACATAGTAAAGTGATTGTGAATTAAAATATATGAATTGGAGATGAGAAAATGTTTAAGAAAAGTAAATTATTTTGTTTAGTAGCTACGCTGTTTATGGGAATAATTCCGTTTGTTACTGCTGGTACAAATGTTTACGCTAGTGAAAAAGATGATATTGAGTATACTCCTAGCACTGAGCAAGTATCACAGTTGGCAACACCTCAGACAATTTATAAAGATGACCAAGGTAATATATTTACAAATGATGAAATTATCGTACAGACAGGAAATAGAGATCCTCGTATTCAATCTAGAGCGCCAGGGGCACAGCTTATTAGTGTGGGCATATTATGGACTTATTCAAATAAAGCAGATGGAACAAAATTAAGAGATATGTTTAGAAAGGCCGCTACTGTTGAAGGTCTTGCTGCTCTGACAGCTACTGTTGCTGCAGCCGGCTTTGCTACTGGGCCTTTGGATGCCGTTCTTGCTGCACTTGTTGTTGCTGGAGGAGCGGCGTTCCATAGCCGTTTTTCAGAAGGTGCTGATGAGATAAAAAAACATCCAAATTCAGGTAAAATTTATATGTATCTTGATCATGTTACTTATTCAAAATAAATTATAAAAAATGATGAATAGGTGGTCTATATGGATTTTATTCTTTGGTTCGTAGCTATTTTTACTTTTGTTATGTTGATGGTACAAGCTAGAAAACGGGGAAAAATTACCGTGCAAAATAAAAATATATATTATTTATCTCTACTTGGGCTATTTATCTTAGAGATATTCATTATTATTTTCCTCTTTTTGCGTGTAACTTAAAGTAATCAAAAGATTGCAGGTATTCTTGCTTCTGAGTCTGGAACGGATACTATATATTATAGTTATACTCAGACTTCTTGGCATGAAGGTGGTGTTTTTAAAGTAAGAGGTACGTTTAAGTTTTATAGAAATGCAAGTAGAACTTCTTATATTACGTCTTTAACGTTGAATAAATCTTATCAAAATGATTGAGTTGAGGGAATGTATGAAAAAGGAAAAATTTATTAATGAATATAATTTCTTATTAAGTCTAATAGGTGTAGTTAACGGATTATATTTATTGGGATACAATAATATGTTTTCTGAAATAAATATAGTTAGTATAGTAATACAGTTAGTTTTACCTTTTGTTTTTGTATTTTTCAACTAAAATAGATAAAAAGATATATTTAGTTTGGTTGGTTTTAATTTTGATATTGGTTTTGTGTTTAGGTTATGTTAAATTTTTTTAGTTGTTTTTATTCAAATTTTTAAAGTAAGGTGAATTAGAGTATTTCGCTTTGCAGGGTGAACAAGGTTTCCTTGTGAGAGCTTGGTGCCATGCATCCAAGCGGTCATGCAAAAAGTCACAGGTAGGTATCCTGCCTGTGACTGGGCGAAGATAAATTGAGTATAAATAAACGATGTAATCCCTTGATACACAAGGCTTAGATGCACATTCAAGTTTGTAAACGATTCAGACTGGTTTTGTGAACTTTTCAGATCAAATCCTCATACATCTAGTGAAATTTATTATTGGAAAAAGAGAATTTGCACCTCAAAAATACCGTCTTCTTCGTTTTTAGTGATAGATAATTCCGCATGATATTTGTCAATGACATCTTTTACATTTATTAATCCTAAACCAAAATGAGTTTTAGTATCTTTTACATTTGTTGGGTCATAGGAGTTACAGATATTGATAATTTTAAAATCATTGATGGAACAAATAGTAACTGTAACAAATTGTTCATTCTCATTGGAGTTTGAGTTTAAGCGCTCTTCAAAGGCATTATCAATCAGATTAGAAAATAAGGTTGTTTGATTCATCTCTTCCATAAAGGAAAAAGAAATAGGTTCACAAACTATGTCATATCGTATTTTGGCTTCTTTAGAAACTCGTTTTTTATTGTCTAGTAATAGGTTAACGATTGGGCTACTTGTATATTGGAAGCTATTAAGTTGCGTTAATTTTGATTGAAGTTGTATGAAATAGTTAAAGCTACGTTCTCCTGCAACATCTGTTTCTTTTAACGTATTGAGAACAGTCAGGTGACGTTTAATTGGCTCTTTGTCAAATGACGGTGGGACACCTAAATCTGATAAATAAAGCTTTTTTGATTGTCATCGGTTGGTTGCTTTAATTTTATCAGAATGCAAGGTGTTTTTTGAATGCACAAAAAATAGTAGTGAATTTCTCACCACCATCAAAAATTATAGAGCCTTTTTTCATGAAAGACGTTTGGGGGAATCAATGGGGGAATCAATGGGGGAATCAATCATCTTACCCAGTTGTTGTTGAGTGAATATAAGTTTTTAACGTTTCACTATCTTTTTATAAACTTATCCAATAACCAGAAAAACTATTGCAGTTTTTCCGCTTTTTTTGATATGCTAATAGTAAGAAAGAAAAACGAGGGAAAGACGATGAAGATAAAAGGACAACCAAAGAGATTTAAGAGCTTTGATGAAACGGAAATCTATTATGAAGTGTATGGAACGGGCTTTCCGATTATCATGTTGCATGGGAATCACATGAATGGGCATTATTTTAAGGGACAGCTGGCGGACTTTATGCAGCATTTTCAAGTGATATTAATGGATAGTCGGGGACAAGGAAAATCGAAAAATAATCAGGACAGCTTGACTTATGAGGATATGGCACGGGATATTTTTGCGTTGATGAAAAATGAACAGATTGAGCAAACGCATTTATTGGGGTATAGTGACGGGGCAAATTTAGCGGTAGTTTTTGCCAGCATGTTTCCTGATAATGTGGGGAAAATTGTGATGAACTCTGGAAATTTAACAGCGAGTGGGGTTCGCTTGATTCCTCGGACGGGCATTTATTTTGAAGAGCTTGGTACTTGGTTGTGGGGGAAATTCTGGCGAAACATGGCGTCTTTTGAGGTCGTTCGCTTGATGTTAAAACCTATTCCGCTTACGGAGGAGGAGTTTTCTAAGGTTCTCACACCTGCACAGATTTTGGTAGGCTCGCTTGATTTTATTAAGAAAACGGAATCGGATAAACTTGCTGAATTGTTGCCAAATGGTAGACTTGAGGAAGTTCGTTGGATGACACATTTTTTTGCGAAAACAAACCCGAAAAAATTCAATCAGACGGCGCTTGATTTTTTATTAACAAATTAATAATAATACATAGAAAATGAGACGGTGGACTATGTTTTTCCTTTGAAATATGGTACGATTTTCGTAGGAATTTTTTATAGTAATGGGTTTTGTTATAAAAATGGAGGTGCTTTCGTGGCGAATAGAAAAGAATTTAGGAAAAATCATTCTGTAAAAAAGAAAGTTGCAATTATTATCGCTTCCTCAGTTGTCTTGATAGCAGGCGCACTGGGAATTGGCTATTCACAATATAGAAAATCACATTTTGCTTATGGTGCGACCATTTCAGGACAAAAGGTTAGCTTAATGAGCGTGGATGATGCTTATGAAAAGATGGCAAAGCTCAATCAAAAAACGCCAGTAACGATTACTTCGCAAGGGGAAACGTTGAAAATTGATGTTCCCGCAAAGTATCAACTAAAGAAGACCGACGTTGAAAAACAATTGAGTGTAGCAAATGGAAAACTGGCTGAAAATCCTAATTTTGATAAGGAATTAGAAGCAGCCGTTAATTCGCTAGATTTTAAAGAAACTGCTGGGAAAGATGCTTATTTGAAGTTTGGCACGAGCGGCTATGAAATCGTTCCTGAAGAAAAAGGTACACAAATTGATAAAGCTAAGCTTATCAAAGCGATTAAAGAAGGCGTGAGCAATGAAAAAGGTACGACCAGCTTTGAAGCGAGTGCGTTCTATCTTCCTGTCAAGGTGACGGCGGATTCTACCGAATTAAAGGAAAAATTGAAGAAATCAAATGAAAAAATTGATAAGAAAATTCAGTTGAATATCAATGGCAATAATTATGACATTCCTCGTGAAGTTCTTGCTTCGTTTATGGATGAACAAGGAAATGTGAATGAGGATAAGGTCTATGCGTGGGTATCTGGCGACTTGAATAATCAATTCAGCACTTTACTTCAAACGGTTCAATGGAAAAACCCAGAGGATGGGAAAACTTATGAATATACCAATAATGGATCGTATGGTTGGGATATTAACTTCCCAACAGCAAAAGATATGATTGTCAAAGCGTTAAATGACTCTGCACCAACGGCAAACTTAACGTTAAATATTGACGGAGATGCCAAGGCAAACCCTCGTGACATCAAGGATTACGTCTATATTAATTTATTAGAGCAAAAAATGTATGTCTATATAAACAATCAAAAAATAGTTGATACATTTGTCATTACAGGACAAAATAATAAAGGAACAGCGACCGTTCCAGGCTTCCACTCGATTGGGTATAAGGTGACGGATACCACTTTGAAGGGAACCATGATGGACGGCGAAAAATATGCCGTTCCAGTGAAATATTTTGAACCAATTATCAGTAAGGGCGGTATTTATACAGGAATCGGCTTACATGATTCTCCTAAAACCTTATTTGGTGATTTGACTGCTTGGCAAACACCACAAGGTTCAAACGGTTGTATTAATACGCCAGAAGCAATTATGCCTCAGGTTTGGGATAACACCTATCCCGGCATGGCGGTCATTATTCAAGGGGATTTATACCAAAATTCACCAGGAGAATATGACAAACCAGTTGAATTAGGAACTGTGATTGCCTAATAATAAAATTAGTGGTTAAGTGGCGAATACGTTCGTCGATTTAACCACTTTTTTTTGTTTTAAAAATTTTTCTTTCCAATAGGAAGATAGATTAAGCTATTTTTTCCTCAAAAAACAAGAAAATGTTATACTTATTTCAAGAAGGTGACACATCATGGTATCAAAAAAATTTATTGAAACCGAAGATGGAACAATCATTTATTATGAAGTGAGCGGGACAGGAGACCCTTTGATTTTGCTGCATGGCAATGGACAATCTGGGCGTGTGTTTGACCCACAGGTGAAAGAATTTAAAAAATATTATACTTGTATTGTCATAGATAGTCGGGCGCATGGGCGTAGTGGCAATAAGAAAAATGAGTTAGCGTTTCCGCAAATGGCTCGTGATGTGATTGAAGTGATGAACAAGGAGAAGATTTATTCAGCAAATGTATTGGGCTTTAGTGATGGGGCAAATGTGGCGATGTTTCTTGCAACAAGGTATCCTAAGCGAGTGAAGAAGTTGATTTTAAATGCGGGAAATTTAACAGTTAATGGCTTGTCTTTTGTTGCCCGTATTGCGAGTTATTTTGATTTTTGTTTAGCGAAATTTTTTAAGAAAAATACGCATATTAAAAATTTATTGGTACGAGATATTGGTCTGGCGAAGGAAGATTTACGGAAGATTACCAGTCCTACTTTGGTGCTTGTCGGTCAGTTTGATGTGATTAAGCGAAGTCACTCGTTGACGATTGCCGAGCTGATTCCAAAGGCGGAGTTTAAGGAAGTGGCATGGGTCGGACATTTGTTTTTAAGGGTACGCCCGAAACAGTACAATGCGATTGTTTTAGAATTTTTAAGAAGATAAATGAAAAATTTGTTGTATGGAGGGAGTTTTATGATTCAGTGGATTAAGGCGCATTTTAAGTATTTTAAATATATTTTTCTTATGGCAGTGGTACTTCTTGTCATAACAGAGTTGTTTGGCATCAGTAAGCGGCTTTCTGGAGAGGAGCTACAAGACATTCTTGCCTCTCTTCCGTTGTGGAAACCAATTGTCATGATACTTGTAGGCTTAATTGCGATTTTGCCAATGATTGGGTATGATGTGGTGGTGAATCGTCTACTTGATAAAAAGCCTAAAAAGATGTTTTTATTTGAAACTAGCTGGCTGATTAATACAATGAATAACATGATTGGTTTCGGTGGATTCTTTACGATTGGTCTACGATCTCAGATTTATGGGAAAGATAGAGAGCCTAAAAAGGTAATCAATGCCATTTCCAAAATTTTTCTATTTTCGATGTCTGGCTTGTCAGTTTTTAGCTTAATTTCATTAATTTTAGTGCTAACAGGGCAGGTGAATAGCTTTGTTTCGCAATATTGGATGTGGCTTGTCGGTGGAGCACTTTATTTTCCAATTGTGTTAATCGTTACTACCGTACGTAAGGAGGGCTTACTCGGTGGGTTAACGTTAAAGGAAAAGGGAGAGCTACTTTTATATTCTTTCCTAGAGTGGTTTGGCGTGTTACTGACTTTTATCATTATCGGTCTGTTACTCGGAGTGAAATTACCTCCTTTAGAAATCGGTGCTTTATTCATTGCAGCGATGATTATCGGGATTGCTTCCATGATTCCCGGAGCATTGGGGAGTTTCGATGTCATGATGTTCCTTGGCTTAGCTCGTCTCGGAGTGAACGCTGAATTAGTCGGGGCGTGGCTCTTGCTGTTTCGTGTGGCTTATTACTTTGTACCGTTCATTCTTGGTGCTATCCTTGCGGTGAAAAATCTCGGTGGAGCTTTTAACGAGCGCTATCATGGGGTTCCACGAGCCTTAGCGTCAGAAATTGCCCACAAATTATCGTCTCTTTTGCTCTTTTTATCGGGAATTTTATTGGTCTTATCGGCAACGATTCCAGAGGCGTTTGATGAGCTCAAGTGGCTACGAAAGATTAGTCCTTGGTCGGAGCATATTGCGGCGGAATTTCCTAAGGTTATTTTAGGCTTTCTTTTGATAGCTGTCGGGCGGGCAATGGCAAATCAGGTAAAACGAGCGTATTATCCAGCGTTGATTTTACTTGTCGTGACCTTGATTTATCGCCTTACGCAAGGTTTTTCTTGGTATGGTGCGTTATTTTTAGCATTGTTAATTATCCTCACTATCTTTACCAAAGAGGAGCTTTATCGGGAACAGCTCGTCTTTTCACTGGAAGCATTAGTTCGAGATGGGTTTATGTATTTTGCACTCGTGTTCCTCTATGTTGGTATCGGTATTTACAATAGTCCGTACATGATGGCACATCATCCGCATAGAAGGCTCTATTCGTTCTTGTTCTTCCCATCAGATAGAATTTGGTTTACTGGATTAATTGCTATTATTGTCGTGTTAGCGGTCGATTATTTATTCATTCGTTATCTTGAGGGGAGTCGTCATCAAGTAGGGGAACCTGTCGATGACAAACGTGTCTATCATGTGTTAGAAACTTATGGCGGAAATACCGAAAGTCAGCTGATTTTCTTAAAAGATAAGGATATGTATATGTATCAAAATAAAGCAGGGGAAGATACTGTCTTTTTCCAATTTAAAACCTATCATGATAAGGTTATCGTCATGGGTTCTCCTGCTGGTAAAGAAGAGGATTTTTCGGACGCCATTCATCAATTTATTGAAGAATGCGATTTATGGGGCTATTCTCCTGTATTTTATGAAGTGAAGGAAAGAGAAACTCTTTACCTGCATGAATATGGATACAGCTTTATCAAAATGGGTGAAGAGGGGCATGTTGATTTAGTCAACTTCTCTTTAAGTGGGAAAAAACACCGTGGCAATCGGGCAATCGTGAATAAATTTCAACGTGAAGGCTATGTCATGGAAATGATTGAACCACCTTTTGCAAAGGAACAACTGGTGGTTTTACGTGAGATTTCAGATGAGTGGCTTGGTGGTCGTAGAGAAAAGGGGTTCTCCCTAGGCTATTTTGATGAAGAATATATCAGTCGTGCGCCTATCGGCATTGTGAAAAATACAGAGGGCGAGATTGTAGCCTTTGCGACAATTATGCCGTCTTATTCTGATGAAGTGGTGACGGTCGATTTGATGCGTTACTCAAGTAAGGCACCAAGCGGCGTGATGGATTTTCTCTTTATTTCATTGTTTGAATATTGGCAAGCACAAGGGGTGAAGAGCTTTGATCTTGGGATGGCACCTCTTTCCAATGTCGGTATGCACCGTCAGAGCTTTATCCAAGAACGTTTAGCGAACATGGTTTATCAATTTGGCTCAAAAATTTATTCTTTCCAAGGCTTACGTAGCTACAAAGATAAATATGCGAACTCGTGGATTCCACGCTACACCTTATATCCGCGGAATAATTCCATTTTATTTGTTTTTATTGCCTTGATTGTGATTGATAATAAACCTATTGATTTAAAAAATTAGAAAAAGGAAGTTACTTCTTAAATGGAGGTAACTTCCTTTTGTATTACTCTTGAATGATTGTTCGAGCAATTTCATAATCGCCAAGATAAGGCATGTTTTGTCCGTTTACTTTTTGGAATAAATCGGCACCCTTTCCGGCAAGAACCACCGCATCCTCTGAAGAGTGACTTAACGAAAGTGCGTAAAGAATCGCTTCTTCACGTGCAAGAATTGTATGCACCTCTACGTCAGAAGTGATGTATTTTTGAATTTCTGCGGCAATATCTGCCGGATTTTCAAAATCTGGGTCATCTGTGGTTAGGACTGCCACGTCAGCAAGTTTAGACAAGACACCACCAAAATCTTTTCGGCGAGAGAGGCCTTTACTACCGGGACTACCAAGAACCACAATGATTTTTCCTTTGTGATAGTCTTTGACGAACGCAAGAAGTGTTTGCAGGCTGATAAGGTTGTGCGCATAGTCGATGTAGACCGTTGCTCCGTTTGCTTGCTTGAGTAACTCCATACGTCCGGGAATCGTTGTGTTCGCAATTCCTTGTACCGCATCCGCTTTGGTTGCTCCAGTTAAACTTGCCGCAATAATTGCACTTAAGGCATTGCCTTTATTGAAATCGCCTGCTAGTCGTAAGGAATATTCTCCGTCAATCTTTAACTCACTCGGCATTTCTCCTTTAGCGACTTGGAAAGAAAAATGATTGTTTGCTACAGTCTTAAAGAACGCGTTGGTGTCGTGTTTTTCTTCTCCATAGATATAAACAGGTTTGCCCGTTGCTTTGGCTTCTTCTAATAAAACATTAAAATAATCGGCATCATGATTCAACACAATTTGTCTTGAGTTTAATAAGAGCTGTCTCTTACAGTAGAAATAATCTTCAAAAGTAGGGTGTTCAATCGGTCCAATATGGTCAGGGGAGATGTTGAGGAAAATTCCCACATCAAAGGTGAGTCCGTAAACACGACTGGTTTTATATGCTTGCGAGGAAACTTCCATGATTAAATGAGTCATGTGATTGTCAACTGCAGTGCGTAGCATTTGGAATAAATCAAGCGACTCTGGGGTTGTCAGCTTTGATTTGAAATAAGTCACACCGTCTAATGTCGTATTCATGGTTGAAAGCATAGCAGTTTTTTTGTTTGTCGCTACATCTAGTATTCCTTTGGCAAAGTAGGCAGCGGTGGTTTTTCCTTTCGTGCCTGTAAAAGCGATAATTTTCAGGTCATTTTGTGGATAATCGTAAAACGCCATGCTTAGAGTTGCCATTGCTTTTTTGATGTCAGATACGATAATACCGATTGCCTTTTCCTCTACTTCTAAGGGTTGTTCTGCGATATAAACCTCTAAGCCAGCTTTAATCGCTTGAGTAAGATATTCTGCCTTAAAGTTTAAGCCTTTTACAAAAAATAAAGTGTCTTTATCGACCTTTCTTGAGTCATAAGAAACACTTGAAAATGATTTGTCTAAATAAGCACTAGGAACCGTATAGTGCCAATCGTTATTTATAATAATTTCATGCCACAAATTTTCTTTGATTAATAAATCTTGAATGGTTGAAAGCGTCAATTGCATGGTGAAACACTCCTATTCTACAAATTAAGCATTCATGCGTTTTTTGCACATTTTAGTCGAGGTAATTATACCACACTCTACTCGAAGTTAAAAAAGAGGAAAGTTTTATTTATGTTTCTTATTTCGATTGCATAGTTGCTCGGAACAGATTAAAATAGATTATAAACGTTTTTTTTGAAGGAGAAGTTACACACTTATGGATATGGGAAAATCACAAGTAACGGGGCAAGAAAACAAACAACAAGATAAAATGGTGGAAGGATCAATTTGGCTATCGGCTGGAAACCTGATTTCACGGCTCTTAGGAGCAGTTTATATTATTCCGTGGTATGCGTGGATGGGGGAAAACAGTAACGCGGCGAACGGCTTATTTGCTATGGGATATAACATTTATGCACTCTTTTTATTAATTTCAACAGCGGGGATTCCAGGGGCAGTGGCAAAACAAACCGCACATTATAATTCTTTAAATGAATACAAGGTCAGTCGTCAATTATTTGTCAAAGCATTGCAGGCGATGGCAGTCTTGGGTGTCATTTGTGCAGGATTGATGTATCTTGCAGCACCTCTTCTAGCTCGGCTCTCAGGAGGGGGGACGGATTTAATTCCAGTCATGCGCTCTTTGAGTATCGCTCTATTAGTTTTTCCATGTATGAGTGTGGTACGAGGCTTTTTCCAAGGAAATAACCAAATGGCACCTTTTGCTATTTCACAAATTTTTGAGCAAGTGGCACGTGTTTTTTACATGCTTTTAACTGCCTTTATTATTATGAAAGTTCAATCAGGAAACTATGTAGATGCAGTGGTTCAAGGCACCTTTGCTGCATTTATCGGACTACTTGCTAGCTGTGCCGTGCTGATTTGGTACTTGGTCAAGGAGCGTCCTGCGTTTCAAAACTTGGAAAGAACCCAAGGAACCGAAAAAATTAAGATTCATTCCAAGGATTTATTACTTGAAACTGTTAGACAAGCCGTGCCTTTTATCATCATTACTTCAGGCATACAAATTTTCAAGCTAATTGACCAAGGAACCTTTTCAAAAATCATGAGCACCACGACCAATTATTCTCAAAAACAATTAGTAGAATTATTCAGTTTGTTTAGTGCCAACCCTGATAAATTGACTATGATTATTATTGCACTTGGGACATCTGTTATTGGAGCGGGCTTGCCGTTAATTACTGCAAGCTATACCTTAAGAGATAAACGTGAACTGGCTAAAATTATTAGTAATAATCTTCAACTTTTTCTTTTTATCATGTTACCGTCAGTCATGGGGATGATGGTTTTAGCAAAACCACTTTACAGTCTGTTTTATGCGCCAGATAAGCTAGGAACTTCGATTCTCGCTTGGTCTGCAGTCCAAGCCTTACTTCTCGGCTTTTACATGGTGGCTGCGAACATGCTTCAAGGAATGTATCAAAATCGCATTGCGCTAAAATATCTAGGAATTGGGATTCTTGTCAAGCTTCTCTTCCAGTACCCAGTAGTTCGTTTATTTGAAGTCTATGGACCGATTCTATCGACCTATCTTGGCTTAGGCGTATCCTGTTTCTTAATGATTCGACGTGTCCATCAGGTAACCCATTTTAGTAAGAAAAAAGTTGGAAAACGGGCATTGTTGCTTTTCCTTATGTCTGTAATCATGACAATTGGTGCAATCATCACACGTTCTCTTTTATATTTGGTCTTAAGTCCAGAACGCAAAGTAACCGCCTTTATTATCATCTTGTTTGTGGCGGCAGTTGGGGGCGCTATTTACGGCTTCCTTGGTTTGAAAACAAGAATTGCCGATCGATTGCTTGGTTCAAGAGTAGCGGGCTTGCGCTCAAAATTTCATATAAAATAACGAGGTGAGCGATGTGCTCGCCTTTTTTAAAGCAAGAAAGGAAGGACAAAATGCGTTTGGATAAATATTTAGCTGAGGTCGGACTTGGCAGCCGAAAGGAAGTTAAGGCGCTGCTGAAAAAAGGACAAATTGCGGTGGACGGAATCCCTATCAAAGACGGAAAACAGCAGATTAATGAATTACAAGCCACGGTCACTTACTTTGAGGAACTTTTACACTATCAGAAGTTTTATTATTATCTATTGAATAAACCACAAAATGTGATTTCAGCTACAGAGGATAAGTGGGACAGGACAGTGATTGACCTACTTTCTGAGGAAGATTATCGTCAAGATTTATTTCCAGTGGGGCGTTTGGATAAAGATACGGAAGGGTTACTTTTACTAACCAATGACGGAGAGTTAGCGCATGAGCTACTAAGTCCCAAAAAGCATGTAGAAAAGGAATATTACGCGAAAATTGCTGGGATAGTAACGACTGACGATATAGAAAAATTTGCTCAAGGTTTTGCACTAAGGAGTGGAGAGCTGGTTCGTCCGGGAGAATTAACCATTCTTTCGACCAATGCAGAAGATGAAACTTCAGAGATTTCGCTTGTGATTCATGAAGGAAAATTTCATCAGGTGAAGCGTATGTTTGAAGCAGTGGATAAAAAGGTGACATTCTTGAAGCGTATACGGATGGGGACGTTGAAGCTAGATAAAAATTTACCACTTGGAAGCTATCGCATGGTGACGGAAGAAGAAATTGAGAGTTTAAAAAAAGGCTGAGCAATTATGCTTGAGCCTTTTTCCATTGTTCCACGCCCCACTTATGAGAGCCGCGTTTTAGTTTTTTAATTGCAGTATCCACTGGAAACCATTCAATGCCATTGGTTTTCTCGGTCGGTTCCCCGATTTTTTGCCAGCTTTTCGCTCCATAGATAAAGGCGGGATTGTAAAAATAAGTCTTTCGGTGGCTAGAATAATAATATTCATCTGCTTGCCCGTAGTAGTCTCCAATAACCGCTGAAAAACCAAGTTCCTCAATCAATTCCCGCTTGATACAGTCCTCGTGAGTTTCACCCGCCTCGATTTCTCCACCCGGTAAAAAATAAGAACCATTAGGCGCTTGAATTAAGACGATTTCTGATTCGTTGTTTCGACTAATAACAATATGTACGCCATCTCGTTCCTTGTATTCAACCTTTTCAACCTTTGTTCCAAAACTTGGAATACTCATCCATTTTCCCCTTTTCTTTCGTGCTCTTATTTTTGTTTTATTTCTTTCTATTAGTCTAAACTAATAAATGACTTGTCACAAGGTTTTATAACAGATTTATTTATTCGATTTTGCTATGATAGATTTACGATAGGACAAGTATTAGGTAGGGAGACGAAAAAGTTTCTCTTCATTTAGACAAGAAAGAGGGTTATTACAGATGAAAATGGCACACACAATGGTTCGTGTAAAGGATTTGGATGCTTCATTGAAATTTTATTCTGAAGCATTTGGTTTTTCAGAAACACGTCGTAGAGATTTTCCAGAGTTCAAGTTCACTTTGGTCTATTTAAGTTTACCAGGAGACGATTACGAGTTGGAATTAACCTATAATTATGATTCAGACGGCTATATGCTAGGTGACGGATACGGACACATTGCGATTCAGGTAGAGGACTTAGAAGCGGCACACGCAAAACATGTAGCAGGTGGATATGACGTGACAGATTTGAAGGCATTGCCCGGCTTCGCACCAGAATATTATTTTATCATTGACCCAGACGGTTATAAAATCGAAGTAATTCGCTAAATGTCTAGACTGAGAATGGGTGACTCAGTCTTACGTAATTGTCGGAATTTTAAATTTTTGCTTTGTATTGAAGTCGAGCACGAGGAATAAGAATACAAGAAAAAAGAGGTTAGTTCTGCTTGCATCAAGATGTTAGCAGGAACTGTATGCGAAACGTAATGGAGAAAAATGTTTCTAAGGCAGAAAGTGTCTTAAAATCATTTCTCAATTTTTCTCGATTCTTGCCCAATTTCTCTTAGCTCTGTAATGGGAGAGAAGAAGTTATGCAAACAGTGATTGGAATTGCAGGAAATGAAGTGATTGAGGGTTTGGAACATTTCCACGGGAACTTTGTTAGTTATACTCAGAAAAATTTTGCGACAGCTATGCACGAGCTTGGGGCATTACCGATGATTTTACCAATCAGTGACCCGAGTTTTGCAGCGGGCTATGTCAACAAGATTGATAAATTGTTATTAGCTGGCGGTCATGACGTGTCGCCTTTAAACTTTGGGGAGGAGCCGCATTATTTATTGCAGGAGACAAACCCAGATAGAGATGCCTTTGAGCTAGCGCTAGTGGCGGAGGCAGTAAAGCAGAAGAAACCAATTTTTGGTATTTGTCGGGGAATGCAAATTTTAAATGTTGCATATGGTGGGACGCTTTACCAAGATTTATCTTTATATGAAAATTATAAGGTAAAGCATTTGCAAGCACCTACTAAGGAAATTTTCACCACACATACGGTACGTATTGAGAAAGAATCGACTCTTGGCAATTTTTTACCAGAGATTTATCAAGTCAATTCTTACCATCATCAAGCAATTAAGGTTCTTGGTAGTGGGTTGCGTCCGATTGCTGAAAGTCCAGATGGGTTAATTGAAGCGGTTGAAAGTGAGAATGCAGGACAACGTGTTTTAGGAGTGCAGTGGCACCCAGAAATGTTATTTGAACGTATCGCTACGGAGTTAGACCTATTCCGCTATTTTGTGGAAGAATTATAGAAAATAAGACCAAAATTAGGTGACTAGGAAAAGTCTTAGTCACCTTTAAATTATTCATTGGTTGTAGTGGAAGTGCTCGCCACATATTCCGTGAAGGCTTGTTTTGTTTCTTTAATGATTTTCTCATAATCAGCAGCAGGTAAAGTCTGAATGTCCTTATACCCCGCCTCTCTTGCGTCCGCAGTCGATTCATAAACAGCTTTAATCGTGTTCAGCATAACAAAGGGATAAAATAAATTGGTATTTTCTGGGTTGGATGGGCAGATATAATAGCCATCTGTCGTCGCAAAGATAATTCCATGTGTACCGTAGACCGAACGAACATCTCCTGTATTATTTAGTTTCACGGCGGTATGCTTTGAATACATTTCTCGTCTTTCCGCCGTTGTTAAGGACTTAAACCAAGTGGTATCTTCTGTTATTTTTTTCTCTTTTTCCGCCGTTTTTTCTTTCTCCGCATTTGCAGATTCCGCTACCTTGACCTCTGCTTCAAGTTTTGTTAATCCATCTTTAAATTCCTCGTTAAATGCCTTTAATTCTGCCACGTTCGCCTTATTTTCACTAATGAGCTTGTTTGCTTTAGTAATGTAAACGGTGATTTCGGCTTTGGTTTCAGCGGAAAGGGACTCTTTCTTTTGAAGTGCTTCCGCTTGAGCGAGTAAGTCTTTTAATTTTGAGCGCTCCTCCTCTTTATTTTTCGTTTCAGTTACCTGTTTTTCACCCGTAGCGGTTAAATTTTCAAGGTCAGATAAATAGTTTTTGAGTTCATTTAGAGAAACCAACTGTTTTTTGTTATCAATTTCTAATAATAGCTTTTCCAATTTTTCTTTGGTTTCTTTTAGCAAAAGTGGCTCTTTGATCAATGCCGTTGCCTTTTCAATTTGGGTTTCTAATTGTTTTTTTATATTTTCTAGTTGTATGTAATTAGAAATTTTTTCCGTACTTTTAAGTAAGTAACCAGTTCCAGAAGTGGCTTGTTTTTTGGAATCTGAAAGTTCAGTGGTTAGGGCAATAGCGAGATTATGATTGCTTTGGCTTGTTGCTGGTTTTCTTGTTAAAAAGAGGACTACACTCGGAATGATGAGCAAAAGAGAAATGCCGATAATATAGAAAAATTTATTTAATTTTGCGAATTTATGCTGCTCTCTCATAATTACACCTCCATTTTAAAATGTTATTTTTCACTTTGTAACTCCTGATAAAATTATATCAGATTCAAGCCTTATTTGAAATATTCTGTGATAAAAAAGAAAGTGATTCTTTAATTTTTCTCTTTTTATTCTCTAATACTATCGTAACTTGCAGAATTTTCTGATAGAATAGTAAAAAATAAGAAATTGTTTTTTCAATTAACTTTGTAAATGGGAGGGCAGCAAATGACAACTTTTCACGAAGCTTCAAAAAAGGCATTTCGCCTAGGAGAAAAAGAGTATACCTATTATGATATTGCAACAGCGGTTGAGTCGGCTAGTGGCAATATTTCAGAGGTACCTTATGCTATTCGGATTCTTATTGAGTCATTACTTCGTCATGAGGACGGAGAGGACATCACTGAGGAAACGGTTCGAGAGTTAGCCAGTTGGGGAGTAAACGGCCCAGTTGGAGAGGTTCCATTCAAGCCATCACGTGTCGTGTTGCAGGATTTCACAGGGGTTCCAGCCATTGTTGACCTTGCCTCCATGCGTGATGCCATGATACGACTGGGAGGGGATGCTAAACAGATTAATCCAGAAAT
Source organism: Lactobacillales bacterium (assembly GCA_031261705.1). Classification (GTDB taxonomy): domain Bacteria; phylum Bacillota; class Bacilli; order Lactobacillales; family Streptococcaceae; genus JAISJD01. Next base: position 23,940 of record JAISJD010000023.1, on the reverse strand, counting down.
TCCAGTGGATTTGGTAGTAGACCATTCTGTTCAGGTAGACGCTTATGGAAGTCCTGAAGCCTTAAAATTTAATGCAGAATTAGAATTTGAACGAAACAAAGAACGGTACGAGTTTTTGAAATGGGCACAAAAGTCATTTGATAATTACCGCGTAGTACCACCAGCGACAGGAATTATTCACCAAGTCAATATTGAGTTTTTGTCGCAAGTAATTAACACCGCTGAGGAAAATGGAGAATTTGTGGCTTTTCCAGACACACTTGTGGGAACGGATTCACACACCACGATGATTAATGGACTGGGCGTTCTCGGCTGGGGAGTTGGGGGCATTGAGGCAGAAGCGGGCATGCTTGGCGAACCGTCTTATTTTCCAACGCCTGAAGTAATTGGTGTGTGTTTTGTAGGTGAGCTTGCTGCTGGAGCAACCGCTACTGATTTAGCTTTGAAGGTAACACAAGTGTTGCGTGCGAAGAATGTTGTTGGAAAATTTGTGGAATATTTTGGTGAAGGGTTGAAATATTTAACTTTAGCTGACCGTGCGACAATTGCCAATATGGCGCCGGAATATGGGGCAACATGTGGTTTTTTCCCAATTGATAAGGAAACATTGAACTATATGCGCCTGACAGGAAGAAGCGAAGAAACGATTGCTTTGACTGAAGAATATGCGAAGAAAAATCATTTATTCTATGATAAAGAAACACAGCCTAAGTATACGCAAGTGATTGAAATTAACTTGGCGGACATTGAGACGAATCTTTCAGGTCCAAAACGCCCGCAAGACTTAATTCCACTTTCTGAAATGAAACAAACTTTTGAAACACAACTAATTACACCTGCTGGAAATCAAGGTTTTGGTATGAGTGAAACAGAGCTTGAAAAGCAAGTCGATTTTTCACTAGATGGAGAAGAAGTTTCCATGAAAACTGGGGCAATTGCGATTGCGGCGATTACAAGTTGTACCAATACGTCGAATCCATACGTTATGTTAGCGGCGGGCTTACTTGCACGAAATGCCGTAGAAAAAGGGTTAAGTGTACCCCCTACTGTCAAGACGTCTTTGGCTCCCGGCTCAAAAGTTGTGACTGGCTATTTAGAAAACTCTGGATTAATGCCTTATTTAAACGAGTTAGGCTTTGATTTAGTCGGTTACGGTTGTACGACCTGTATCGGAAATTCAGGCCCGTTGAAACCTGAAATTACCGAGGCGATTAGTCAAGAAGATTTGTTAGTCACTTCTGTTTTAAGTGGAAATCGAAACTTTGAAGGACGGATTCACCCACTTGTTAAAGGAAATTACCTTGCTTCTCCACCTATCGTGGTTGCCTATGCGTTAGCTGGAACGATTACTAAGGATTTATCGACAGAAGCGATTGGACTTTCTAAAGATGGCGAGCCTGTATATCTCAAAGACATCTGGCCAGAAGCTAAGGAAGTTCGGACGTATATCGAAAAATATGTGACACCAGAAGTCTTTAATGAATATTATGCTTCAGTTTTTGATGCCAATGAGGAATGGAATGCGATAGAAACGGGTGAAGATGTGGTATACGATTGGGATGAAAATTCCACCTACATTGCGAACCCACCGTATTTTGATGAGATGAGTCCGGAACCTATCAAGATGACTTCCCTTTATGATTTATCCGTTTTAGCTAAGCTCGGGGATTCCGTGACCACCGACCATATTTCACCAGCAGGGGCAATTGGCATGCGTAGTGCGGCTGGAAAATATCTGGAAAGTAAGGGAGTGGCACCAAAAGATTTCAACTCCTTTGGTTCAAGACGTGGAAATCATGAAATCATGATGAGAGGAACCTTTGGCAACATTCGGATAAAAAATCAATTAGCTCCCGGAACAGAGGGTGGCTACACCACATACTTACCAACTGGGGAAGTAATGGATATTTATGATGCGGCGATGAAATACAAGGAAGAAAGCCAACCTTTGCTAGTGATTGCTGGATCTGATTATGGAATGGGTTCAAGTCGTGACTGGGCGGCAAAAGGACCCAACTTACTCGGTGTAAAAGCAGTTCTCGCTAAGAGCTTTGAACGGATTCATCGCTCAAACCTCGTGATGATGGGGATTTTACCTCTACAATTTGTTGAGGGGGAAGATAGTGAGACCCTTCTTTTAACTGGAAAAGAAAGCTACTCCATTGAAATTCCAGATGAAGTCGGACTTCATGAAAAGGTGAAAGTGACCGCAGTAGATGAAGAGGGAACAAGGAAAGAATTTTCAGCGATTATCCGCTTTGATGCACAGGCAGATATTCGTTACTATGAGCACCAAGGAATTTTACCAATGGTTATCCGAAAAAAAATTCAGCAGGAAGTGTGAAGTGGAGGGCATACAACATGACAAAAGGCGAAAAGGTTCAGGTAGTAGACGGGGAGCTTCAAACACCCAATTATCCAATTATTCCATTTATCGAAGGGGACGGAATTGGTCCAGATATTTGGCAAGCAGCGGTTCGAGTTTTTGATAAGGCGGTTGAGAAAGCTTATAATGGTGAGAAAAAAATTGTCTGGAAGGAAGTATTAGCAGGCGAAAAAGCATTCAATGCTACTGGGGAGTGGTTACCTCAAGAAACATTGGATACGATTGACAAATATTTGATTGCGATTAAAGGGCCGTTAACAACGCCGATTGGTGGCGGGATTCGTTCGTTAAATGTGGCATTGCGCCAAGAATTAGACTTATATGTATGTTTACGCCCAGTCCGCCATTTTTCGGGGGTTCCATCTCCTGTAAAGCACCCTGAGTTAGTGGATATTACGATTTTCCGTGAAAATACAGAGGATATTTATGCGGGAATTGAGTTTAAAGAGGGGAGTGTCGAGGTCAAAACGCTGATTGATTTCTTGGGAACTGAGTTTGGGGTGAATAAAATTCGTTTTCCAGAAACGAGCGGTATCGGCATTAAGCCAGTTTCTAAGGAAGGAACGGAGCGTTTGGTTCGTGCGGCAGTGCAATATGCGATAGACCATGAGTTGCCAACAGTGACCCTTGTGCATAAGGGAAATATTATGAAATTTACTGAGGGTGCCTTCAAACAATGGGGCTATGACCTTGCGGAGCGTGAATTTTCTGATAAGGTCTTTACTTGGCAGCAATACGCTAAGATTAAGGAAGAAAAAGGAGCAGAGGCAGCAGACTTCGCTCAAAAAGAAGCACTTGCTCAAGGGAAAATTCTCGTAAAGGATATTATCGCAGATATTTTCTTACAACAAATATTAATCTGTCCGGATGAATTTGACGTTGTCGCAACCTTAAATCTCAATGGGGATTACGCTTCAGATGCCCTTGCAGCTCAAGTAGGCGGGATTGGGATTGCTCCCGGAGCGAATATTAACTATGTGACAGGTCATGCGATTTTTGAAGCAACGCATGGAACAGCACCACAATTTGCAGGGTTAAATAAGGTTAATCCATCATCTATCATTCTTTCTGGAACGTTGATGTTTGAGCTTTTAGGCTGGCAAGAAGTGGCTGATAAAATTGTCACTTCGCTTGAAAAAACGATTCAAAATAAGACGGTCACTTTTGACTTTGCTCGTTTAATGGACGATGCAACCGAGGTTAGCTGTTCTGAATTTGCTGACTTAGTGATTGAAAATATGGAATAAATCAAACAAAGAAAGCGAGAGAAATCTCGTTTTTTTTTGCAATAAAGGGAAATTTTCGCTCTCGATTCGTCTACATCTATAAATTTTAGAAATTACGCTATAATAGTAAAGTTGCATTTTATCGAAATACTACTAATTTTTGTAGAATAATGCAGTCTTGACATAGCTAGAGAAGCTATAAATAAAATCGAGTAGAACAATTAGAAACCTTATTGTCGCTTAGAAGTTGAAAGGAATGGAATTTGTGCAAAAAGAAGAGTTAAAGAAAAAGGCGATGAGTATTCTAATTATCCTTGTTATCGGAACATTTTTAGGAACATTGAATCAAACACTGATGAATACGGCGATGCCAACAATTATGGAGGAATTTAAAATTGATGCGACAGATGGGCAATGGATTACCAATGTCTATATGTTAATGAATGCAATCATGGTGCCATTGACTGCCTACCTCATTCAACGTTTTAGTACACGGACACTTTATCTCTGGAGTGTGGGAATGTTTGCGATTGGGACCCTTTTTTGTGGATTTGCCCCAACATTTTCGATGCTAATCGTTGGGCGTATGATTCAAGCAATGGGTGCTGGGGTACTTATGCCATTGATGAATGTGGTCGTGATGAATTTATTTGATATTGATAAGCGAGGACGTGCGATGGGGATTATCGGTCTTGCTCTGAATTTTGCGCCTGCGTTTGGGCCAACACTTTCTGGTCTGATTGTGAGCTATATGAGTTGGCGCTATTTATTCCTTTTGATTGCTCCGTTTATTATCATTGATTTCATCGTGGCTTTCTTTATACTAAAAAACATTGGAAAAACGCAAAAACTAAAACTAGATGTCCTTGGAGTCATTCTTTCAAGTGTCGGTCTTGGCAGCCTACTCTACGGATTTAGTAACGCTGGTGGTGGTGATTTAGCAAGTTTTAAGGTTTGGGGCTTTATTCTTATCGGTTTAGTCGTGCTTGTAGCTTTCATTTTTCAACAAACACATGAAGAAAAACCATTACTTAATTTTAAAGTATTTGAGTACAAAACGTTTAATATTACGTCGATTATTACGGTCGTTTTGATGATGGCAATGTACGGAGGAGCACTTCTATTACCGTTGTTTTTACAAAGTATTCAACATAAATCAGCAATCATCAGTGGCCTTGTCATGCTTCCTGGTGCCTTGATTACGGCATTTTTATCACCAACAGCAGGACGTTTATATGATAAGTATGGGGCGAAGTATTTATCACTCATTGGAACGATTGTTCTTGCAATAGGAACAGCAATGATGATATTTTTTAAACTGGATACTTCCGTTTGGTATGTTCTGACCTGTCAATTTATCAGACAACTCGGCTTAGTTTTAATCTTAATGCCGATTCAAACAGAGGCACTCAATGCCATTCCATTATCCCTTATTCCTGATGCTTCAGCAATGTATACAACGGTTCGGCAAATTGCTGGTTCTTTTGGGACAGCAGCGATGATTACCGTCATGAGTATGGCGAGTAAAGAGGAAGTGAAAGCTTTAATTGGGCATCATGCACCCGCCCTTATTGCTCAGCTCGCACAATTAAAAGGAATACAAGTAACTTATGCAGCAACAACAGCAGTAACGATTGTCGCGGCTCTTTTGTGTTTAACCTTGAGTAACCAGCCACATCTGTTTGAATTGAAAGAAAATGATTAGAAAACATTTGTAAAAATTCCATAAAGTAGCGCAGTAACCTCTATGAAATCAGGAGAAATAATGATAGAATTGATTTTATCAGTTTTGAGAGATAAAAATAGTCGGGGTGTCAACGTGAAAAAGTTTAATCCAAATAAGAATATAATTATAGCTTTAATTTTAGCAATCATTGTGGTGGCTATCGTGAGTATTACTGCCCAACGTAGAGCGCAGGACGGAAAGATAACATTCGGTGGAACGATCCTAAATGATACCGTTGGACTGATTGACAAAGGTCTATCTGTGCCGGGGAAAGCGGTGCATAGTAGCGTACAGGCAGTGAGCAATCTGATGAGTACCTACCAAGAAAATGAGCGACTAAAAAGTAAGCTTGATAATTATGATACAGCTATTATTCAAACCAAAAATCAGCAAAAAGAAATTGACGAACTAAAAAAAGAACTAAATCTAAATGCGACATTGACAAGTTATGAAAAAATTACAGCAAACGTCATTACTCGTTCTCCAGATACTTGGCAGGATATGCTGGTGGTGGATAAGGGAACAAATGATGGAATCGAGGTTAATATGGCTGTGATGAGTCAAAGTGGTCTTGTCGGTCGTGTTATTCAAGTATCGCAAAATACGTCGAAAGTGGAGCTATTAACATCTTCTAATCAAACGTCAAATCATTTCCCCGTACGTGTATCTTCTAGTGCAGGCGATGCGTTTGGCTTATTAAAAGACTATGACAACACCACACAGACATTTATCGTAAACCAGCTGACTGGTAGCAATGAGTTAAAAGAGGGGGACATTGTACAAACCTCTGGACTTGGAGGAAATTCTCCTCGTGACCTCCTCGTGGGAACGGTTGTGAAAGTAAAACAAGATAAATCTGGCTTAGACCGTGAAGTTTATGTTCGCCCTTCCGCTCAAATGTACGATATTTCAGTTGTGACTATCGTGAAGCGCTTGGTTGAGGAAGGGAAGTAGCTATGAATCCTAAAAGTTTGAAAATTTATGCTCCTATTTTGTTCTTTGCCCTACTATTAATAGATAGCCACTTGACGAACCTTTTAGAAATCTGGACAAAGGATAATTATTATCCAATTGTCAATCTTTTGATTATGGCGTTTATGGTGGCAACCGTCCATCTTTCTCGCCGTTATCTAATGATTAGTGCGCTTGTCATTGGCTTAATCTTTGATAGCTATTATCTTGGAATTTTAGGAATTAATCTTGTTGTATTGCCGCTTATCGTTTACTGGATGACTCGTTACAAAGAGTTGATTAATACAAATGTCATTACACAGTTTTTTACGATGATTATTGTTGTCACAGCTTATGAAGTGTTTACGACCTTGCTACAAGCAATTTTCCAATTAGCTAGTGTGGATTTCATCACATTTATCACACAACTTTTGGGACCAACATTATTAATCAATATGGTATGTTTTTTACTTATCATTTATCCATTGAGGAAGCTCTTTTCTATAAAGTAGCTTCTCTTTTTTCATTAGCAAGAAAGGCAAAAAGTTGTCTTTGAAATGTTTCGATTAGAAAATGAAACAAAACTGTAACAATTAAACCATGAGAATGTCATATCCCTATGTTATGATTTTAGTATCGTCAAATAGTAATTAACTTTACTGTCAATTAACGAAAATTCAAAAAAGTCGGAGGAAACAAGAGTGAAAAAACAAGTAATGTCTTTCTTAATGCTTAGTGCGTTAGCTCTTACTGCAGTTGCACCACTTGCCACAGCCGCAGATGACGTTGATAGTCAGATAGAATCTAAAAATCAAACAATTAATAGTCTGAAAGAAAAAGAGGCTACAGCGCAAGCAGAAGTAGATTCTATTCAATCAGAAGTTTCAAAAATCGAAGAAAAGGCTGCCGAATTAAAAGCAGAAAACGAAAAGTTAATTGCCAATTCTGATAAGTTAGCAGCACAAATTGATACATTAAACGACCGTATCATTAAACGTGAAGTTGTCATTAAAAAGCAAGCACGCTCTGTTCAAACAAACGGAACTAGCGCTAATTATATTGATGTTGTTTTAGATGCAGACTCTGTATCTGATGCGATTACTCGTGTGCAAGCTGTGACGAAGATTGTTTCAGCAAACAATGACATGATTAATCAACAAAAGAAAGATAAAGAAGATGTCTTAGCAAAACAAAAAGATAATGCAGAAAAAATTCTTACGGTTTCTAAAAACCAAAAAGCTTTAGAATCAGATGAACAAGTTTTACAACAAAAACAAGCAGATTTAAAAGTTGCTCAATTAAGCTTAGCAGCTGAACGTGCTACTGCTGAAGGTGACCGTAGCAAATTGCTAGACGAAAAAGCAGCCGCACAAGCAACCGCAAAACGTGTCGCTGAAGAACAAGCACAAGCTGCTGCAAAACAAGCAGATGAAGCGAAGAAAGTACAAGAAAGTTTAAATAATGTTGGTCAAGCAGCACCAACTCCTGATCCAACACCAGCTCCTGATGGCAGTAGTGGTGGAAATGTTTCAACACCAGATCCAACACCAGTACCTCCAGTTACTGGCGGTGGCGGCGGAAATTACAGACCTGATCCAGGTTCATACCCTTATGGACAATGTACTTGGTATGTGAAATCATACTTTGGTTCACGTGTGGGCGATTTCTGGGGGAACGGTGGACAATGGGGTGCATCAGCAGCCGCTGACGGATACCGTGTTGACAGTTCACCAGCACCTGGTACTGTTGCAGTATTTGGTCCTGGCGTTGCCGGAGCGAGTGGTTATGGACACGTTGCAGTTGTTGTAGCTGTAAGTGGTTCAAGCATTACCATCAAAGAAATGAATTATGCTGGTATCTCAGGCGTGAATACTCGTACAATTTCAGCCGCTGGTTTACAATTCATTCATGTTTAATCAACAGTAAAAAAAGCATATACAAAGCACTCTGTGAGATTTTCTTGCAGGGTGCTTTTTAGGTTCTCCTTAAATAAGCCCCTTAATTATCAGGAGAAGTGTTGAGAGGATTATTGAAGGAAGAATAGAAGAAACTGGTATCCTACTTTTTAATAAAAAAATCAGAGGAAAACTCCTCTGAAAAATGAATGGTTAATAAGAATACTTCGTGTGTTTTTCCAAATAACGAGCAACCAGTGATAAGATATAGCAAACAATGAAATATAAAACCGCTAAGGCTAAAAACATTGGCAACACGTAATTTGAATTTTGTCCGTAAATAATCTGTGCTTGGTGCGTTAGCTCGGGAAGCGAGATGATAACGGCTAGTGAGGTATCCTTAATAAGTGAGATGAACTGACTCACAATGGCAGGAATCATCATTTTAAACGCTTGTGGAAAGACGATAATACGCATGGTTTCGCCATGTGTCAATCCAGTAGAAAGACCAGCTTCAATTTGCCCACTTGGTACGGCGTTAAGTCCTGCACGAATGATTTCGCTAAGCATAGCCGATTCAAAAATAGTTAAAGCAGTGACTGCCGCCCAGAAAATATTAAATCGAATCCCAATCATTTGCGGAATCGCAAAGTAGGTAAAGAAGATAATCAGTAGCAGTGGTAGGTTACGGATAATATCAACAGTCAAACCTACTAAATTACTAAGAACTCGTATATTATTGAACCGTATCCAGCCGATAAGTGAGCCAATAATAAAGCTGAAGAAAATTGAAAGAGCGGCAACCTCAACGGTAACTTTCAAACCTTCAAGTAAAAATCGAATATTTATCCATGAATATGCTTGTAAAAAGTTCATTGAATTTCACGTCCTTTCTTAGACTTTATAAGCCCATTTTCGTTCAAGGTAAGCCATTAGATAACTAAGTGGCAGAGTAATAATCAGATAAAATAGAGCGACAATAATGTAACTATTAATGGTATCAAAGGTTGTATTAGCTACGGTATCTCCCTGATACATGAGGTCAAACCCTGCAACCATAGCTAAAATTGAAGAATTTTTCACCAAGTTAATGAATTGATTGCCAAGTGGTGGAATGACTATTTTAAAGGCTTGCGGTAAGATAATATAACGCATGGTTTCTGATTGGGTGAAGCCAGAAGAAAGCCCTGCCTCCATTTGTCCAGCTGGGACCGCTTGAATACCTGAGCGAATCGTTTCTGCAATAAAAGCAGAGGTATAAATGGTTAATCCAATCGTTCCAGCGGTGAAGCCGTCAATTGGGATTCCTTGCATTGGAATGACAATGAAAAAGAACATGACAATGACTAACAAAGGAATATTTCTGAAAACTTCTACATAGATGCGAGAAATTCCACGTAAAATTTTATTTTTTGAAATTTGAAAAATTGCCATGAGTGTTCCAATGACAAGGCTAAAAAATAGAGCGAACACACTTGAAGCAATCGTGTATTTGAAACCAGATAAAAAATCTGGACCATATTGTTGAAGTAATTGTATCACTAGCATTTCCTCCAATCTTTAGTTTGCGACGTCGCCAAACCACTTATTATAGATTTTGTCATAGGTTCCATTTTGGTGTAAGGTTTTAAGCGCGGCATTGATTTTATTTAAGAAGGGTTCTTGATTTTTATTTACGGCAATTCCGTAAGGTTCGTTGGTGAAGTTTCCACCAACAAGAGTGTAATCAGTGGATTCTGATGCCATACCCATAAGGATTGCGTTGTCCGTGGTCATTACGTCACCTTGGTTTGATTTTAGAGCAGTGAAACATTCTGCATAATTTTCTAATTCGAGAATTTTTGCTTTAGGGGCGGCTTTTTTGATGTTATCCACAGAGGTGGATCCTTTTACCGCTAAGACCGTTGTCCCTTCCTTTAAATCTTTGATGGAATGAATTGCGCTCCCTTTTTTAACAAGTAAGGACTGACCTGCCTCAAAGTAAACATCTGAGAAATCTACCTGTTCTTTCCGTTCGGGTGTAATGGTCATGGTGGCAATAATCGCATCAATATTTCCATTTTTTAGAAGTGGAATCCGTGTTTTACTGGTTACTTCGACAAAGGTTGCTTTCCCTTCATCTCCAAGGATTTCTTTTGTTAAAGCTTTTGCTATATCAATATCGAAGCCTTGAACTTGTCCGCTTTTAATATCCATTAAACCAAAAAGTCGGGTATCATTTTTTACACCCCAGACGATAGAGTCAGATTCCTCCACTCGTTTGAGCGTTGATTCATTGGATAATTTATTTGTGCCACAAGAGGTGAGAGAAAGAAGAAGTCCAATCAAAAAGAATACGCGGATTATTTTTGCAATTTTTTTCATAGCTCAGCCTCCTCTTTTACTTTTTCAGAGGTGTGGTTGATAATTTTACTTAGGAAAAGTTTGGCACGTTCATCTTTTGGATTATCGAAAAACTCTTTTGGATTGTCGCTATCTTCTAAAATCATGCCATCAGCTAAGAAAATCACACGGTCGGCTACTTCACGAGCAAAGCCCATTTCATGTGTGACAACGACCATGCTCATCCCTTCATGTGCGAGATTTTTCATAACGACTAATACATCGCCAATAGTTTCAGGGTCAAGAGCAGAGGTTGGTTCATCAAATAAAAGCATCTTAGGATTTAAGGCAAGTCCACGAGCAATTGCCACCCGTTGTTTTTGTCCGCCTGAAAGGGTGCCGGGATAGACATCTTTTTTATCCCACATGTTGACATATTTTAAAAATTTTTCGGCATTCGCATTCGCTACTTTCGGGTCTTGCTTTAAAACTTTAATCGGCGCCAAGGTGATATTTTCTAATACAGTTTTATGTGGATATAAGTTGAAGTGTTGGAAAACCATTCCCACTTCTTTACGAATTTCGGGCAATTTCGTTTTCTTATCCGCAATATCTAATCCGTCAACTAGCAGCTGTCCTTTTGTTACGGTTTCTAAACCGTTAATGGTACGAATCAAGGTTGATTTACCGGAACCAGACGGACCGATTAAAACAACTACTTGTCCCTGCTCAATTTGCAGATTAATATTTTTTAGCGCGTGAAACTCCCCAAAGTACTTCTCCACGTTTTTAAACTCAATCATTGCCATGTTATTCGCTCCTTTTTCTTGGTATTGTATCTATCCTTAATGACTTGAATGTAAGAAAAAATCTAAATTACTTTTATGTTTAGGGCGAGTAAAACACCGAAAACTAAGCATTTAGATAAAATCAGTTGAAAATTTAGTTAAAATTTCAGGTAAAGCACGTTAGAATATCTTACATCTTATTTTTTATTATATAGGTTATCAAGACAATTGGCAAAATATTTCGATAATTTATTTTTAAACAACCAGAAAATTAAAGAAAAATCGGGAGAAATCAATGATATTACGTAAGTATTTATCAAAAAATCCCTTGTATATTTCTCTTTTTATAGGAGAATGCCTAAAATTACGTTATAATAAGTAGAAAGTAATTTAAAAATGAACGGAAAAAATAAAATTGTGAGGTGCTGGAATTGAAAAAGATTTTAGTTGTGGATGATGAAAAGCCGATTTCAGATATTGTCAAATTTAATTTAACCAAAGAAGGTTATGAAGTAGTCACTGCTTATGACGGTGAAGAAGCACTTGAAAAGGTCAAGGAAGAGGAACCAGACTTAATTTTACTAGATTTGATGTTACCAAAGATTGATGGATTAGAAGTGGCACGGGAAGTACGCAAAACACATGATATGCCAATCATTATGGTAACCGCTAAGGATTCAGAAATCGATAAGGTGCTTGGACTTGAGCTTGGCGCAGATGATTACGTTACAAAGCCGTTCTCTAATCGGGAGCTTGTCGCACGAGTGAAGGCAAATCTTCGTCGTGGTGTGGCAGTTAAGGCAGATAGTGACGACCAACAGCAATCGGATTTAGTGATTGGGGAGTTGACCATTCACCCAGATGCTTATATCGTTTCAAAGCGTGGGGAAAAAATTGAGTTAACCCATCGTGAATTTGAATTACTTCATTATTTAGCTAAACATTTAGGACAAGTAATGACACGTGAGCATTTATTACAAACAGTCTGGGGTTATGATTATTTCGGAGATGTCCGTACAGTAGATGTGACGGTTCGTCGTTTGAGAGAAAAAATTGAAGATAGTCCGTCACGTCCTGTCTATCTTGTGACACGCCGTGGGGTAGGGTATTATTTACGCAATCCAGAAGCCGAATAGAGAGTAGATTAGTATGAGAAAGAAAATTCATTTTTGGCAATCGGTAAACTTTAAGATAGCAGTAGCATTTATTTTGCTACTGCTAATTTCTATTGAAATTATTGGGAACTACTTTATTAAGGAATTAGAAGATTCCTCTATCACCAGTTTCCAAGAAGGACTAAATCCTCGGGTGGAACAATTAGCTGCTTCAATTGGAGACGAGCTAAGCAGTCCGAATCAAAATGCAACTGAGGTTAATCAATATATTCAAAAACAAGTAAATAGCTTTATTACCTCTGATACACTTGAAATTCGAGTGGTCGATGACAGAGGGATTATTCGTGCCGCTAATGGAGAAAATCAACAAGGCTCCGTTGGAAAGAAAAACGATTATAAGGATTTGAATGACTTTACAGTAAAACACTATGCATCCGTCAGTAATGGAGAACGTGTCTGGATTAATGTTCAGCCAATTCAAAATTCAACTGGTGACACAATTATTGGTGCTGTTTATGTCAAAAGTGATATTGAACGGGAGTATACAGAGGTGAGCGACATTGCCTTTATCTTCTTTACTGCTTCAATGATTGCGGCGGTTATTTCCGTGATTGTGGCGATTTTAATTGCACGTTCGATAACAAAACCTATTGAGGAAATGCGAGAACAGGCGGTACGTATAGCACGAGGTGATTATTCGAGCAAGGTGACGGTACATGGCCGAGATGAGTTGAGCCAACTGGCAGAAACCTTTAATCAGCTTTCGGATAGAATCGAGATTACCCAAGAGTCAATGGAGGCGGAACGAAATCGTCTAAACTCTGTATTAGCACACATGACAGATGGGGTTATCGCAACGGATAGACGTGGAAAAGTCATTACCATTAATGATATGGCGTTAAATCAGCTAAATATCAAGATTGATGAAGTAATCGGCTACTCGATTTTAAAGTTACTAGACATTCAAGAAGAATATACTTTGCGGAAGATTTTAGAAGAAAATCCTGAAATCATGATTGATTTGGAAAATACTCCACGAGAAATTACGACCTTACGTGTGGACTTTTCAATGATTCGCCGGGAATCTGGTTTTATCAGTGGGATTGTCGCTGTACTTCATGATGTCACCGAACAAGCCAAGACAGAGCGAGAACGTCAAGAGTTCGTTTCAAACGTTTCTCATGAATTGAGAACGCCTTTAACCTCTATGCGTAGCTACCTTGAAGCGTTAAACGACGGTGCTTGGCAAGATTCTGAAGTTGCACCAAACTTCATTAATGTCAGCTTGGAGGAAACCAATCGGATGATTCGGATGATTAACGACCTCTTGAATCTTTCACGAATGGATTCAGGAAAAACCGAGCTTCAATTAGAATTTGTGAATTTCAATGATTTGGTGAATTTTGTCCTAGATCGTTTCGATATGATTGCAGCAGATGCCAAAGAAGAGGGCAAACGCTATACCATTCGTCGTGAATTTACGAAACGTCCTTTATGGATTGAAATTGATACGGATAAGATGATACAGGTGATTGATAATATCATGAATAATGCGCTCAAATATTCACCAGACGGCGGTGTGATTACCGTTCGTTTGGTAGAAACGCATAATCATGTGATTCTAAGTATTCAAGACCAAGGACTAGGAATTCCGAAAAAAGATTTACTCAAAGTCTTTGAACGTTTCTATCGTGTGGATAAGGCACGGGCACGCGCGCAAGGTGGAACTGGCTTGGGGCTTGCAATTACCAAAGAAGTGATCAATGCACACGGAGGAAGAATTTGGGTGGAAAGCCAAGAAGGGACAGGCTCTACGTTCATTATCTCGCTTCCTTATGAACCTTACGAAGATGAAGGGTGGGATGTTGAATGACAAAAATCGAGGAAAAAATTATCCGTATACTTTTAGTTCTATTGATTTTACTAAGCTTGTACTTTTCCTATAATATTTGGCTCGATCCAAGCGGAAAAGAGGTTTCTGAAACACCCGAAAGCACCATGGTAGCAGATAAGACACCCGCCTCAGACATCTTTTTACCCATGGATTTAATCTCTCATCAAAATGGAGAGCTGTTCTGGGTACGTGGGGAAAATCTTGTTTCAATTTTTCAAGAGAAATTAAATCATGCAAAATTTGGTGATTTAAGAGTGCTTGTTGAAGGCAACGAGCAAGACTATCTCAAAGAATTAAATCGGAAGAATGCGTTTGAATTGCTTTATGAAGGAAATTATTTGCTTAGTGAGTATATCAAAACCTTTGATTTAGAGTTGAACACTGGAAGCTCTGAAATGAGTCATTTTCCATTCAGGCGTGTGCTAGTCGATTATGACGGGGGTGTGATTTTATTTGCGAACGATCAAAAAAATCAGATTTACGAAGCGACGATTTCGATGAATTACAATGAGCTATTGAAGAAATTAAAAGAAAAAGATGTACATTTTCAAAAGGTTTCTATTAATCATGACGTGTTGAAAAATCGTTATTATATTGATGAACCTATTACCATGAAAAAATATAGTTATATTCTGGCTTCTCAACCCTACACCAATTTTCGAGATGCGTTTTTCACACACCCGGGAGATGTCACGACAAATGAAGAAACCAAAGACTTAATTTATACAGGAGACAACAATGAAACCATGACCATAGAAGAAGTTTCAGGCTCCTTACGCTATCGTGGAACGGTGGAAAGAGACTCCGATAAGAGTTCAAATATTTACAATCAAAGCTTTCCTTATGTCAGTCGGCTGGGTGGGGTCTTTTCAGGGATTCGTTATTTTAATACTTCTGGGGAACATACGGTGATTTATCGAACCTTTATCGAGGGCTTTCCTGTTTTTAGTGAGTTAAGTAAGGGGAAAGTGGAAGTCTCCGCAACGAATATTAGCGGAACGGAAACGAATATCACAGTTGAAACCAGTGTTGACACCATTCAAGTGCCAATCCCAGCAGATGCGGAGGTCACCCTACCGCCAACTTCTGAAGTAGTGGATTCACTCATTAATTATGGAGCAGACTTAAAAAAAGTCGATTCGATTGTTGTTGGGTACTCTTGGACTAGCCTGAATGTTAAACAGGTGGTCGATTTAATGCCTACTTGGTTCGTTCATTATGACGGGAAGTGGCTTCCTTACGAGGAACTTTTGAATCGTCTTTCTGAGGAAGGGAGCGAAGGCTAATGGATTTTCGACGGATTGAACAAATTTTCTTGATTGTGTTTCTTTGCTTAGATATTTTCTTATTCAATATTTTTCGCTCGGGACGTGAGGGCTTACAAATGAATGAAGGCAATGCGGAAGAAGCGATTGAACAGCGCCTAAGAAAAGATGATATTACCTTTGATACCCTATCAGAAAAGCAGCTACAAGGTTATTATTTAAGTGGTGAGGGGACCAATTTTTTAGATATTATTAACAAACTAAGAAATGAGTCCGCTCCTTACATGCTTAATCGCTTGGATATTTCTGACAGTGTTCTTACAGTTTATCCACGGCAACAATATTTTTTGGAAAATAAAGAAGATTTATCAGGTCTTTCGTCCATGATGGACAATCCAGAAGCGGTAGTGTACGGAAAGGAATACGAGTATCTAAAAAATTTCTCGACCATTTCAGAAAAATACCAAGAGATTCGCTTAGGTCAGAGCTATGACGGGATTCCGTTTATTGATGACACCTCGGAAATTGATTTACAGCTTAAAAAATCAGAAAGCTTACTTGAAGTGACTAGCTATACGCAGACACATTTAGAGGAAATTGAACCCTTGCGTGAGAAACAAGATTTATGCACGGAGCGGGAGGCAATCGTCACCCTCTATAACAACAGTAAAATTCCAAGCAAGTCGAAAATTGCCTGGACACAGCTAGGTTATTCACGTATTTTGAAGGTTCGTGAGAAAAATGTATACGTTCCTGTCTGGTTTGTAGGCATTTCTTCTAATGGGAATGCACAGCAGGTAGAGCGGGTCAATGCGATAAATAATACCGTGATAACCAATAGTACAATTACTAAGGTGGAAAAATAAACGTTCCTTTATTGATAAACCACTGAAAAGAAAGTATAATAGCAACGAATAGGTGGGCTCAAAAAATGGAAAATAATGGATTTAAAATAAGTATCTTAGCCAGTGGTAGTAGTGGAAATTCTCTTTATTTGGAAACGGATAAAAAGAAAATTTTAATAGATGCTGGGCTAAGTGGGAAGAAAATAGAAAGTCTTTTGGCGGAAATCGACCGCAAAGCAGAGGATTTAGATGCTTTACTTGTGACACATGAGCATAAGGATCACATTCATGGGGTGGGTGTGTTAGCACGTCGTTATCATTTAGATGTCTATGCGAATGAAAAAACTTGGCAGGCGATGGATTCGATAATTGGGAAGGTGCCGACCGAGCAGAAACATATTTTTGAAATGGGAAAAACGTTGACGTTCGGAGATATTGACATTGAAAGTTTCGGGGTAAGTCATGATGCAGCGGCGCCACAATTTTACTGTTTTCAAAAGGATAATAAATCGTTTGTTATGTTGACAGATACAGGATATGTGAGCGATAGGATGCGTGGCGTGATTCGGAACGCAGACGGCTACCTAATGGAAAGTAATCATGACATTGAAATGTTACGCATGGGTGCCTATCCTTGGAGCTTGAAGCAACGCATTTTAGGCGATCAAGGGCATTTATCCAATGAAGATGGGGCACTTGTGATGACAGATATTTTAGGCGACAAGACCAAACGCATTTATCTAGGTCATTTGAGTCGAGAAAATAATATCAAAGAGTTGGCTCATATGACGATGGAAAATACACTCATGCAGCATGATTTTGGTGTGAATGAACAATTTAAGGTATTTGATACCTCACCAGATGTAGCAACTGAATTATTTGCGATATAGGAATTATTAGGCTTGAACGATAGTTCGTGCCTTTTTTTCTTACACAAAAAACCGAGAAATAGCCCAAAAAGCTAAATCTCGGCGCTGCTTAATTTTGTTGCACATCAAGAACGGTATATCCACGTTTATCATAACGATTTCGCGAACGTGAATATTCTACTGGACGTCCATCTTTTAAGTAGACAACTTGTTCCACTTCAAGAATTGGGTCATCCACTTTGCATTCTAAGTAATCTTGGTCATATTTGTCTGACTTATCCGCTTGAATATTTCGGTAAGCTCCGGCAAATTTTAAGCCCAAGTCTCCTTTTAGATAGCTATAAATGGAAGTGGCGATATGTTCTTCTGTAAGGTTTGGAACAATGTGTGCAGGCATATAAGTATGCTCTAGCACAAAAGGCTCCTCATCAATTTTTCTCAACCGAATAATTTTATACACAGGCTGATGGGCGTTCAATAAGAGTTTATCTTGAATTTTTTCATCAGGAAATTCAATTTCAAAAACAATGGATTCACTGGTTAAGTTTCTATGTTGCTCGTTCATTTGCTTACTAAGTCCACGATATTCGTCCGCTGGGGAAGTGTCCTTATCCCAAAAGGAGCGGTTTAAAATGCGTGTGCCAGCACCTCGTCTGGAATAAATCAGCCCATCCAAAGCTAGAATATTGAGGGCTTTTTTGATCGTCATACGGCTTGCCCCAAATTCTTCTACTAAGTCCACTTGATTTGGCAACAAGGAATCAGGCGGATAATATTCACTTTTGATTCGTTCACGTAATACCTTGGCAATTTCTTCGTATTTTGCCATGCTTTTCACCCCGTATTTTTAATCATTTACATTCTAATTCTATACATATCCATTATAACTAAAAATGTAAGCCTTCACAATGCTTAGGACTAAAAAAAGATGAACAAATGATTATTTGCTCACCTTTTTCGCAAAATTTTAATCCACTGCTTCTGTTCGGTCAATCAGCTTCAAGAAGGGAAGCCAGATGATACCGATAATAGCGAATTGAACAATTTGAAGTAAGGCACCCATGACAGAATTTGTCACTAGGAAGCCAGAGATACCAATTGGCACCGTCCACGGCACCTGTGCGCCCGTAGTTAATGGAACCAGTCCAGTAGCAAAGCCAGCGTAAGCTACTAAGACGGAGACAATTGGCGCTAACAGCCATGGAATAAAGATTGCCGCATTCATAACAATCGGTAGCCCGAAGATGACAGGTTCATTCACGTTAAAGATACCGGGAGCTAAAGCTAAGCGCCCAACGTCACGATATTGCTTATGTTTCATGACAAATGCCATTAAAATGACGACAACTAAGGTGGAGCCTGAGCCGCCTAGTCCAACGGTAAAGGTATCCATAAATGATTTTGTGACAATATGAGTGGGATAATCTGGCGCACCGGCTAATAACTTCCCAGCTTTTGTAGCGGCCGCATTATCCAACATATTGGTTTGCCAAAGTGGTTCAAAAACAGAGTTGACAATGATTTGTCCGTGAAGTC
Organism: Lactobacillales bacterium; assembly: GCA_031261705.1. Lineage (GTDB taxonomy): Bacteria > Bacillota > Bacilli > Lactobacillales > Streptococcaceae > JAISJD01. Next base: position 5,122 of record JAISJD010000023.1, on the reverse strand, counting down.
CGAAGAACCATAGGAATTGTACGAAAAATACTGCGATAACTGTTCCAATGAGTGAAGTACCCGCACCTGTCAATGGTTTTTGAATCACTTCATAGATGACATCATGTAAATTTGCTTTAAAGACGCCAACCATTAAAGCGTTGATAATCAAGAAAACAAGGAGAGTGCCAATCGCTGGAACCAAGGCAGAGAACGATTTAGATACAGCAGGCGGTACCCCATCCGGCATTTTTATCACATAGCCTTTAAGAGTTAAGCGTGTGTAAAGCTCAGCGGCAAGAAAGGCAACGATAATGCCTAAAAACATCCCTTTAGCGCCCAGACGATTCAAATCAAGAATCCCGCTAATATCTCCAGTGATAGCGGAGTTCATTCCCTCTTGCACGGTGGTAATATGTTGCACCGCTCCTTCTTTAATCACTTGTATGTGCCCATTGTTATCCTTAGTAATGGTTTCCACTACATTAGTAACGGAAAAGGCTTTAGAAAAGAAAGAGGTTAAAATAAGGAAGGAGGATAAGGAAATCACTCCACCAAAAATTGCTTCGACATTTTTTGCTTTAGAAAAATAATAGCCGATACCGATTGTCACAAAAACAGTCATAATACTCATCGTTGCGTTTTGTCCGTTACCAAACAAGGTGCTCATGGTAGATTTGGTATTATCCGGAAACCAAGGCAAGTTGTTAACCACTACGACAAGAGAGCCAAACATGGTCAGTGGAAATGATAGCATAAATGCGTCACGTAAAACGGTTAAATAAAGATTTTGACCAATCTTGTTGGCAAGTGGCATAATTTTCTCACCAAGAATATCCATAAATTTATTCATTGCTTTTTCTCCTTTGATTTTAATATTGTGCCCGACTTTTGAAATGTAAGTGCTTACAAAAAGATAATATCAGAATGATTGCTAAATGTCTATACTTTTAAACGAAAAATATTAAAATAATATGAAAAGTATAGAAATTTACTTTTATTATAAGGGAAATGTCACTCTTTAGGTAGAAATTATCCCTAGTTTCGTTATAGGCGTTTTCTATAAGTCCTATCATAAAGGAAACAATAAAATAAGGGTATTATCGTGCGGGAATGGAAAAATTCAATTGTAATTCAAGTAGGAGGAAAGATTTATCAAGTTAGACTTTCCACCCTATCTTTTGCACAGAAATTTAAAGCTTTTTACATTTAGTTTTTATTTGTGCCCATATTACATCGGTGCTATCATAAAGTTAACGAGATGAAAGGAGTGTTATTATGCAAAAAACAAATGCGTTAAAGGATTTAGAGGAAAAATTCTTGAAGGAAGCTTTCTATATTGAGGCGAGCGACGTTTTACCAGACAATGCCTCCGATGAAACGATTGTTAGAGAAATCACTGACTTTTTCAGACACAGGGGAGAAAGCTTTGAGTTTATCAGTCAAACAGCACCGATTGAGTTTCGATTGAATGGGAAGGTGTATCAAGCTAGAGAAGTAGAGGGAAAAAGCGACCTTAAACATGAAAAAAATGGAATGCCCGTGCCACCAATTGACCCGTCCATTTTATGTATAGAAGTTTAAAAAATAAAGCTGAGCGTTATTTATTCAAACGCTTAGCTTTATTTGCATTTGCGAAGTTGCGGATATTGTGATTAAAGACTTCTGCAAGAATTAAGCCTAGAGCAATCGCCCCTGCACTCATGACGACATCCGTTCCGATTTGAATTGCAGGATAGTAGTCTCCTTGAGCGAGGCTTCGAACGGCTTCATAGGCAAGTGCTCCGGGCACCAGAGGAACGATTCCCGGTATATTAAAAACAGTGACCGGCATTTTTGCTTTCTTGGCAAAAAAACTGCTAAAAAAAGCGACGACTAATGAGCCAGCTAGGGTAGCAATAGGCATATTTCCGCCGAGTTGAATAATTATCCAGTAAACGAGCCACCCAGCTGCTCCTGTTGCCCCACAATAAATCAAAGCATAACGAGAGACATTACAGACGACAGCAAATGCCATCGTGGCTAAAAAGCTAAAGAAAACTTCTTGTAGTGCTTTCAATAAATCTATTTCCATAATGATTTCCTCCAACTAATACAATAATTGAAAAACAAAGGCAATCCCAAAGCCAATCATACAGGCGGTAATCAAGGCCTCTGCTCCACGTGAAATGCCAGAAAGCAGATGTCCAGCGAGTAAATCACGCACCGAGTTGGTAATCGCAACACCCGGTAAAAACGGCATGACACAGCCAATCATGATTAAATCGAGATTATGCACCAGCCCAAGTTTTGAGGCGGAAAAAACCAGAAGTCCGATAATCCATGAGGCGATGAACTCGGAAAGAAAGCGAATTTGTAGGTGCTTCACCGAGTAAAGAAAAAGGCTATACGCACTTCCGCCAATGAGAAAGGTTAATAAAAAATCATTCATCTTTCCTCCAAAAAGAATCATCATTGAAGCACTGATGAGAGCTGCTGAAAGAATTTCCAGCCATTTTGGGAAAAAGAGTTGTTCCTTTTGTAAATAAACCAAGCGGCATTTTAACTCTTCGAGGTCGAAATCTCCACGAACGTATTCTCGGCTTAATTGATTCACTTTTGTCACTTTATCTAAGTTAATCGAGCGTTTTGTGATTTGTGCCATTCTTAGAAGGCTCATTCCGTCAATGCCAACAAATATCCCTGTTTGTGTGGTGTAGCTCACGATATTACACCCGCTAGCTTGTGCAATGTAGGCAAGTGTGTCTTCCACTCGGTACATTTCAGCAGTGGATTCCATTAAAATTTTTCCTGCAAGGAGACAGGTTTCCATTAATAAATCAGCTTTTTGTTGGTCGATTTTTTCCATGAGCGTTTCACCTAATTTCTTCTCGATATACTGCACTTTATTTTACAATATTTTTTAGAAGAATGGTGAGAAATTGGCTGAAAATAACAGAGAAAGGTTTGAAAATAGGAAATAATGTCGTTTTTTTATAAAAAAATTTCTGATAGATTAGACACTCTCGCTTTTTTAAAGTAAAATTGAGTGTATAGTATCGGCATTTTTATGCCAAGACAGGTGAGTGAGAATTTTGAAGGGACTATTTATCACAATCGAAGGTCCAGATGGTGCAGGAAAAACGTCGCTAATTAATGAGTTAGTGCCACGTCTTGAAAAAGTCGCAAAGGCAGAGATGATAACAACGCGTGAACCGGGGGGAATCCCTATTGCCGAAGAGATTCGTGAGGTGATTTTAAATCCAACCAACACTCTAATGGACGAGCGGACGGAAGCATTACTTTATGCCGCAAGTCGTCGTCAGCATTTAGTCGAAAAGGTTTTACCAGCGCTTGCTAGCGGTAAGCTAATCATTGGAGATAGATTTGTTGATAGCTCGCTAGCTTATCAAGGAGCGGGTAGAAAAATTGGCATGGAAAAAATTGCAGAGATTAACGAATTTGCAACGGAAGGGTTACAACCGGATTTGACGCTTTATTTAGATATTGATTCAGACACGGGATTGAGTCGCATTCGCCACAACCGCTCGGATGAGATGAATCGTTTAGATATGGAGACTTTGGAATTTCATCAGCGTGTCCGTCACGGCTATTTGAAAATTGCAGAGATGTATCCAGAGCGTATCCACACGATTGATGCACACCAAGTATTATTTCAAGTAGTAGATGAAGCGTATGAGGTGATTACTCAACGTTTTCCAGAATATTTTAATAACTAATGGAGGAAATTTTTATGAAAATGATTATGGCTATTGTTCAAGATAAGGATAGCAATCGTTTAGCGAATAAATTAATAGATGCGGATATTCGTGCAACGAAGCTCTCTTCCACAGGTGGGTTCTTGAAATCTGGAAATAGTACGTTTATTATTGGGATAGAAGATAAGCGGATTGAAGAAGCGTTAAAATTAATCGAGGAAACTTGTCAATCTCGTAAGCAATATGTTTCTTCACCGATTACTTTAGATATTTCCTTAGACGGTCAAGTGCCTTATCCAGTAGAAGTTGAAGTTGGCGGTGCAACAGTCTTTGTCTTGCCAGTTGAAGGCTTCTACCATTACTAAGATGGAGAGGATAGACACGCACGATTTGGAGGCAAAGCAACCGAGCCTGTTTCGCATTTTTTCTAAGAGTTTAAGACAGAATCGTTTAGCGCACGCTTATCTATTTGAGGGCGAGAGCGGAGTGGGCAAGCATGAATTTGCTTTGTGGTTAGCCCAGTCGAGATTTTGCTTAGCATTAGAGGACGGACTTCCTTGCGAAAAATGTGTGAATTGCACACGGATTCTCGAGGGGGGATATCCTGATGTGCATATCGTTGAACCAGACGGTCAGTCTATCAAGGTAGACCAGATACGTGGGTTAAAGGCAGAGTTCATGAAAAGTGGAATGGAATCAAGCGGACGTGTTTTTCTCATCAAAGAAGCGGAGAAAATGAATGTTAGTGCGGCAAATAGCTTGCTGAAGTTTTTGGAAGAACCTGAAAGAGGGAGCCTAGCAATTTTAGAAACCTCGGCATTGCCACGGATTTTACCAACGATTCAGTCAAGGTGTCAAATTATGCACTTTCAACCACTTTCCAAGGCAGATTTAACTGCCACGTTGATAGAAAAAAATGTTCCCGCAAGTCTTGCCAAGGTTTTGCCTGAATTGACGAACAGCCTGCCACAAGCAGAAGAACTAGCTCAGGATGAGTGGTTTGCTGGAGCAAGAGATACCGTGAAGCGTTGGTTTAGCTATCTCGTGAAGAAAGATTTGCAGGCATTTGTCTATGTTCAAAAAAAATTAATCAAGATATTCAAGGAAAAGGAGCAGCAAAAGCTTAGCTTTGAATTACTCTTGATTGAGTATAATCAATTATTGGCAACAAAAATCGAGCAACATGTGTCAGAATTTGAATTGCAGAATTTAGTTCAAACAATCGAAGAAATTTTGCAAGCTCAGCAGAAATTTGCGAGCAATGTCAGTTATCAAAATGTTTTAGAGCAGTTGACATTGCGAATTGTTAGAAAGTGATGATTGAGATGAGGAATAGAAATACAAGAAAAAAGATGAAATGCTTCCAAGGCGGAAAGCACCTTAAAATCATTTCCCTATTTTTCTCGATTTCTGGTCGATTCTTCTTAGCTCTGTATTGAAGTCGA
>JAISJD010000029.1 GCA_031261705.1 Lactobacillales bacterium | reverse complement strand
AATGCACCTTTAGTCATTCCGAGTTCTTCAGCAATATTTCTCACCGATACTCCCTCATATCCATTACGAGCAAAAAGTTTCAATGAAACTTGTAGTATCTTTTCTTTTGTATCCATTTAATATCCTCCTAGTGAACGATAGTTTACATAAAATATAGTAAACTATCGTTCACTTGTCAAGTGCTATCAACATGTAGATTGTAAAAACTTTGACAAAGATACGTTTGATACACAAAAATGCCGACGGTTTGCATTAAAACTTTGTAATAGCCTTTGCTTACTTCAAGAAAATCAAACGTACTACATCCGGTTTCCCTAGTTTTATCAGCTTAAAGAAACAAATTTTGCTTAGTACAACAACGACTTATGCAGCTATGATTCAAAACTCCCTCAGAGCAAAATAAAAAAAGCTAGGTATCACTTTTCCAAACGAGTGGATTGGTTGATACCTAGCTACTTTTGTCTTACCAACACAAAAAGTGTTGTTTGATTGATTATTTATAATTTTGGAAATCACAGTAATAACGATGAGTTTATTCGTCAAAAAACAAGAAATATCTTGCCATTACTTTTCATTTCCTGTCACCATCGTCAAAGTGTGAATCCCTCTTTTTCTCTATTCTTTTGCAATTGAGCCGTAGTTTGTACGACCACCATGTTGTGGCTTGTGACTAGCAGGCAAATGGTTAAACCCATAATTTGTATGACCTGTTGCTACTTGCCGTGTATTTTCTCCGTGATTTGTAGAATAAAACCCTGCATTTTGATTCCGATTGTGATTGCCCATAAAAAAGACTTCTTTCAAAAAATTTTTAACATGTAAATTATAGCACTTTTGGAAATTTACGCATTTAAAAAGTCCTGTTCTATTTGTCAAAACTTATAAATTCAGCCCCTCTTGTGGAAAATGTAGAATCTCCCGAAATTTTTCATTCATATCTGTGAGTCCGCCGAAATCGTGAAAACTAAAAATTACTTTTCCAAGAATTATCAACTCCTGCAAATTTTCTCGAAATTTAACAATGGGTTTCGTCGCAATTTTAGAAGTTGGTACAAAAGTATAAATATCTTCATGAACGGATAATTTCATTGAAGTCACCTCTGAGGGAGAGCCTTCAACATCCACAAGTAAAATAAAACTACCGTCTGTTAAATGGCTCAAGATATTGGTTTCAGAGCTAAATTGTACCGCAATTAAAATATCTCCCTGACTGGAGTAAGGATTATCATTTGTCGTCTGTACGGGCAAAACCGCAATAGATAAATCCTCCGTCATATACTGTTCTGGTACAAATAAGTCAAATGGTATATATAGTGGTTGATTCATTTTCTCCTCCATAAAAAAATCCCACCCAAAAGTGAGATTTTAGCGAATTATACTTCTTCTGTTTCGTTATCCAACCAGTTTTCAAGCAATTCAGCAAAATTTTCATACATGACTTTTTTGATTTTTGCTACTTCTGCACGGTCTGCTTCATTATTTTGAAGAAAAACTTCTTCAATTTTATCTTGGTTATGTGCAAGTTGCTTCATGCGTGCAATCATATCCGATTTTTTCATAATATCATCCACCTTTTATTTTACAATTTTATTTTTTCCAGTTCATCATTACTAACTTAATTTTACCATAACGTTTTCTTTTTCTAAAGTAAAACTTGTTATATTTGATACGGTAAAAATACGCCAGATAAATCTGACGCATTTTAACCATTACCGAATTTCTACTTGATATTCATCTACTAATTTTTTCTCAATCTTTTCCATTGCCTTATTAATTTCTTCATCCGTTAATGTTGCTTCTGGATTAGAAAAAGTTAATGAGTAACCCATTGATTTCTTCCCTGCTTCAATCGTTGAGCCTTGGTAAACGTCAAACAAGTCAATAGCAATCAAGAATTTACCGCCTGCTTCATGAATATCAAGAGATAATTGTTGATTGGTCACATCTTCACTGACAAGTAATGCCACATCACGATTTACTTCTGGGAATTTTGAAACCGCACCGAAAACAAGCGCCGCATGTTCAAATTCAGAAATCACATCCAAACTAAGTTCAGCAACATAAGTTTCTGGAATATCATAAGTTTTTGCTGTTTGTGGGTGAACTTGTCCTATGAAACCAAACAGTTTATCCCCAAGCATAATTTTAGCAGAACGACCTGGATGTAACTCTTTCACATCTCCTAATGCTTCGTAAGTTACAGTTTCCAAAATTCCAAGCTTCGCAAATAAGTTTTCTAAAATTCCTTTTAATGTAAAGAAATCAACTGGAGTTTTAGCCGTTTGCCAATCTTTTGTTACCCATGAACCAGTCAAAGCAACTGAAAGACGATTTTCTTCTGTTGGTAATTCTTTTAATGGATTCCCGTTATTCAAGAAAACACGCCCCACTTCATAGAAAGCAAGATTTGTATTTTTACGTGCAATATTGTAAGCCACATTATCCAGTAAGCCTGAAATCAAGCTTAAGCGTAAAGCAGAACGTTCTTCACTCATCGGCCAATCAAGTTTTGTAATATTGGAATCTACTAAGTTAAATTGGCGTGATTTTTCTTCGGTTGTCAACGCATAGCTAATAATTTCTTGTAAGCCGCTGCCTTCAACCGTTGTACGAACAACCCGAGTAAGCTCTTGTTTTGTTGTTAACCCACCTGCAGTAGCAGCACCTGTTGGTAAAGTAGAAGGTAAATTGTCATACCCAAAAATACGAGCGACTTCTTCAATAATATCTGCTTCAATAGAAATATCCCAACGACGAGGTGGAATTTTCACGCTATAATCGTGTACCAATACTTCATATTCAAAACCAAGCGCTTCAAAAATATGATTGACCTCTTCAACTGAAAGAGTGGTTCCTAAATATCCATTGATACGTTCTAAGGTAATTCCAACAACGACTTCTTCTGGAATAAATTCAGAACCTGTAACCGTTCCGCTGACAACTATTCCACCTGCCAACTTAGCAATCATAGCCGAAGCAACATCTAGTGCTTGTTGAACAGTTGCTTTGTTGATCCCTTTTTCGAAGCGAGCAGAAGATTCTGAACGAAGATTAAATTCTTTAGAAGTACGACGAATAGAGATTGGTTCAAATAAGGCTGCTTCAAGAGCAACTGAAGTTGTATTGTCATCAATTTCAGTGCTTGCTCCACCCATAACACCGGCAAGTGCAACAGGTTGCCCTCCATTAGTGATAACAATATTGTCAGAAGATAATTGACGTTCTTCTTCATCTAAAGTGACAAGTGTTTCGCCAGCTTTTGCACGACGAACTAAAATTTCCTTATCTGTTAGCTTGCTTTGGTCAAACGCATGAAGAGGTTGTCCAAAGTATAAAAGAATGTAGTTTGTCACATCGACAACGTTATTTATTGGACGAATACCTTCATTTCTCAAACGGTTTTGTAACCATAGAGGTGACGGAGCAATTTTCACATCTTTAATGACACGCATTTTATAAGTTGGAGTATCGTTTTCGTCCTCAACTTTGACAGAAACGTAATTTTCTACTGAATCTGACGTATCTTCTACCAATTCTTCCTTTTTAAAATGAGGCTTTTGGTCGTAGATAGCCCCAACTTCATAAGCCACACCACGCATAGATAGCGCATCTGCACGGTTTGGAGTAATAGAAAGTTCGATAATCGTATCATCCATATCTAGATATTTGAATACTTCCTCACCAATCACCGCTTCTTCTGGCATGTAGTAAATACCATCTGAAAATTCTTTCGGTACGACACTTTCATTGATACCAAGCTCTTGTAAAGAACAAATCATCCCAAGAGATACTTGACCACGAATTTTTCCCTTTTTTATTTTATAATTTCCGGCGATACGTGCTCCCGGTAGTGCAACAATCACTTTAATCCCTGCTTTAACATTTGGTGCTCCGCAAACGATTTGATAAAGCTCTTCTTCGCCAACGTCCACTTGACAGATGTGTAAATGGTCGCTATCTGGATGGTCCACACATTCTTTGACTTCTCCCACGACAATTTTTTTCAAACCTGCTGATAAAACTTCCGTTCCTTCCACTTCAATCCCTGTCAATGACATTTTGTCCGCCAGTTCTTTCGGTTTGATAGCTGTTAAATCAAGATATTCGCTTAACCATTTATATGAAACTAACATGTTTAATTATTCCCCTTTCACTGAACTTACTTTGAATTGATTTAAGAAACGTAAATCATTTTGATAGAAATTACGAATATCGTTAATTCCATAACGCAACATCGCAATTCGTTCTTGACCTAATCCAAAAGCAAAGCCAGAGTAAATTTCTGGGTCAATCCCACTCATACGTAAAACATCTGGGTGAACCATTCCAGCTCCTAAAACTTCAATCCAACCAGTATATTTGCAGACATTACAGCCTTTTCCTCCACATTTGAAGCAGCTAACGTCCACTTCAACAGATGGTTCCGTAAATGGGAAATAGCTTGGACGTAAGCGAATCGAACGTTCTTCCCCAAACATTTTCTTGATTAAAACTTCTAAAGTTCCTTTGAGATCACCCATAGTAATGTTTTTATCTACAACTAAACCTTCAATTTGATGAAATTGATGCGAGTGTGTGGCATCATCTGTATCACGACGGAAAACTTTTCCTGGTGAGATCATGCGGAGTCCACCCTTAGAAAAATCGTGTTTTTCCATTGTCCGAGCTTGAACGGGTGAAGTATGTGTACGAAGTAAAATTTCATCTGAAATGTAGAATGTATCTTGCATATCACGTGCTGGGTGATTTTTAGGTAAGTTCATGCGTTCAAAATTATAGTGGTCACTTTCAACTTCAAAGCCTTCTACCACTTGATAACCCATTCCCAAGAAAATATCTTCAATTTCTTCACGAGTTTGTGTCAATATATGCCTTGAACCCGAACGAACCTGTTTCCCCGGTAAAGTGACATCAATGCTTTCACTTGCTAAAGATTCATTCATTGTTTGAATTTCTAATTCAGCTTTACGTGCTTCAATTTTTTCAGTTAATTCATCTCGAATTTCATTAGCAAATGCTCCAACAACTGGACGTTCTTCAGGAGACAGGTCTTTCATTCCACGAAGTGCCGCGGTAATTGGTCCTTTTTTTCCTAATGTATTGACACGAATTTCATTTAATTCTTTTAAATTGTTTACCGAAGCGATTTCTTCAGAAGTTGATACTTTTAACGCTTCTAATTTCTCTTTTAATGACATATTTACGACTCCTTTTCTTGAAAAACTCAATAAAAAACGCGGGCTCACGCTCCTATAAAGGAACGAAAACTCGCGGTACCATCCTACTTCAAGACATATCAAATTATGTCTGCTCTCAAAGATATAACGATTCACACCGGCAAGGCTTTTCTGCCTTGCAACATCAGGAGGTGAACTTCATTAACCTTGTGCAAACGAGCTTTCAGTCCATGGCTCGTACTCCCTCACTACACATTCAGTTAATTACTCTTTTCCGTCATTGTTTTTTTATAATTCTAACTTTCTCTATTTTAGAGTGAAATAACAGTGAAGTCAATAGATACGCTGACTTTTGTTGAAAAATGAAAGGTGATGAACGAAAATCATTCACTACCTGATAATTAGCAGAAGCTTTCGCCCCATGAACGAACCGCTGCCAACGTTGTTTCTAATGCACGTCCTTTTTCAGTTAAGGAATACTCAATTCGATTCCCCCCGCTCGCACAATTTACTACACGAACGATAACATTTTCTTCTTCTAATTCTTTTAGGCGAGCCGTCAATACTCTATCACTCACCATTGGAATTTTAGTTGCTAGTTCACCAAATCGTTGTGTCCCCTCTGACAAAAGAACACTAATGATTAAACCGTTCCATTTTTTTCCTAAAATACCAAAAGCATTCTCCATTTTAGGGCAGATAGTAAAATCGGTTGTTGTTTGCGTGTTCATGTTCTCCATCCCTTTTCGCTTACTTTTTAATAGCTAGCATCATTATAGCATTGATTAAAATAAAATCAAAAAGAGTTGCATAATTTTTTATAAATAAATCAATTTATTAATGGAAAGTAAAATCAATACAGATTTTTGAACAGTTTTACCCTCTGCTCGCTCTAAGGCTTTCTTATAAAGCTCTAATTGTCCTCGATATCTTTTTATTACCGTTTCCTCTTCCCGTTGAGTCACATTTTTGCTCAGATAATCTGTTTTATAATCAAATAAAATTAAAGAATCCCCTCTATCAATGAAGCCGTCGATAATTCCGTGGATGAGCACTTCATCCTCCTCATTTTTTGGATAATCTTTAAATAATTCATCTGGCTTCATCAGCATTGAAAAAGGCCTTTCACGGTAAACCTGCTTTGGATGAGCCAACATTAGCTGACCAATTTCCGTATCAAAGAAAGCTAGTAAATGTGATAGATTTACTTTTTTTGCAACTGCTTCGCTGATAATTTTTGCAGATACTTGAGTTTGAAGTAAGGCTTCCAGGCTTTCTAACGTTGGCTTCTCCTCAAGGTTCACTAGCTGTAACAATAAGTGACTTGCCGTTCCAATATCTGTTGCTAAAATTTCTTGGCTAGTGTCCTGTAAAAACTTCGGTTTCGTTAAATTATTTGTCGTATAACGTTTTCGAGCTTTTGCGGTATTATCTACAATATCCACTGGGAGCAGGCTCTTTTCATCTGGGTCAGTAAAAATTCGCTTCAACTCGGAAACTGACTGATAAGTCGCTGTTTGTGTGGCTACAGAGTAAGCATAAACATGATTCAGTCGAGCAATTCCACGCTCAATTTGTTCCTGTTGATTATGCGGACTTTCCTTGGAGCGAAGTTCTTCTATTGGCGTAGAAAGATTCAAAGTTTTTTCTTTTTCTATTAGGCTTTCTTCATTTTCAACCACCAATTTAAAATGTGCAGGATGATATTTCACTTCAGGAATCGTCTGTGTTTTCTCACTATGATTGAATTTTTCTGCATCTTGATGACGAATTAATGTCATGCCAATCCAGTCCATTAAATTATTCGTTCCAAGTCGTAAGGAAATTGGCAACACTCGTTTTTCTGCCATTGCCCCTTTTGCCCATTTTTTCAGCATGACTTCTTCATTCTCATAAGAGCCTACCAAGAATAGTTTTTGTTCGGCGCGGGTCAAAGCCACATAGAGCTTTCGCATTTCTTCTGATTTTGCCTTAACATCCTTTGCTTGTTCAATGATAGTAAATGGACTAGTTTTATAGACAAATCTCGAATTTTTATCGAGATATTTAATGCCTATTCCTAATTTTTCATCAAAAATATATTTTGCTCGTAAATCTTGCATGTTGAATTTCTTACTCAAATCCATAAGAAAAACTATTGGAAACTCTAACCCTTTGGAAGCATGGAAAGTCATGACACGCACAGCATTTTCTTCTCCAATTGTGATAGGTTCAGCTAAATCATTGTCCTTTTCTTGCATTTTTTCAATGAAACGCACAAACTGGAACAACCCTTTAAAGCTAGATTTTTCATAATTTTCTGCACGCTGTGTTAACGCATAGAGGTTTGCTTGACGCTGTGCCCCATTTGCTAAGCCACCGACATAATCAAGATATGCTGTTTCCTCATAAATCAGCCAAAGTAACTCACGAATCGGAATTCTCCGTGCTTTTTCTCGCCAACTATCAAGCTGTTTTAAGAAATTGGTCACTTTCTCATTCTTTTTTGTTCGTTTCAATGCTGAAAAGAAAGTACCACTCTTGTCTGAAAGTCGAACTTCTGCTAATTCTTGTTCCGTCAATCCAACAATTGGTGAACGCAAAACAGCTGCAAGCTCAATATCTTGATAAGGATTGTCAATAATTTCCAAAAGCGCCAACATGGTTTGAATCTCGGTCGTTTTGAAATAATTATCCGCATCATTTATGGAGATTGGTAATTGCAACTTTTTAAAAATCGTTTGTATCGTCAAATTATTTTTCTTTGTAGGAGTCAGCAACACAATATCACTATACCTAATCGGGCGATTCGTATTTAGCTTTTTATCGAAAATTTCAAAACCATTATCCACTAGCTCACGAATTTTTAACGCAACCATGCTAATTTCACCGTCAGTCTTATCCTCAACATCAAGAATCAAGGTGTTCGGCTGAGGAATTTCAACCTCTTTTTTACCACTTTCATAAATTAAAATTTCTGTTTGCATTGCTTGCGTTTCAGGGAAAGATCTATTTCCAACAACCAATCGAGCCGCCTCATCATATTCAATTTGTCCCGCAGCTGTATCCATTAATTGATCGAACACCAAGTTAGTAAAATCAAGAACATCTCCTCGTGATCGGAAATTTTCCGCAAGAACAATTCTTCGCCCGCCGTCATTTATTCCATAAGCATTATATTTATGAATGAAAAGGGTCGGGTCAGCCAGACGAAACATATAAATAGATTGCTTAACATCGCCCACCATAAAACGATTCTCTTCTCTTGCCACCCAGTCAATGATTGACTCTTGCAAAAGGTTTGTATCTTGATATTCGTCTACTAACACCTCATCAAATTTCGCCCGATAATAATCGCTTGCCTCTGTAGCACTACGTTTCCCCGAGATATCAACAGTCGATAAAATATTCAAGGTGAAGTGTTCTAAATCATTGAAATCTATCATGTTTTTAGAAAGCTTAGCTGCTTCAAACTGTTGCATAAATTCTTTTCCAACCTTTGCCAGTTCTTCGACAATTGCTTGACTTTCTGATAAATTTTCTACAGTTTTCTCTGGTTCAACTGAAAAGTAATTCTCACGTATATTCAGTAGGGTTTGCTTATTTTGATCTCTAAGAGGTTTCACTTGGTTGAGCTCTTCTTTCAATAAAACCTGTTCCTCACTTTTTCCTCTTGGTGAAGCCCATGTGGCAAATTTCCAATTCTTACTTGATTCATAAGCTTGATCAAAATCGTCTTTTTCTATCAGCTGAAGTAGCTCATCGAGGTAACCTTTTTCTGTTTGACAAAGCTCTTGTGCTTTTGGAAAAGCGATAGATTGAACCTCTCGTGTCATTTGTTCAGCATTTGGCAAAGCATTTTGTATCTCTAACAAAAGTGCTGGACGAATAAATTTCTTATAAATGAGTGAATCAACAAACTCACCCTCAACCTTGTAGGGAAGAGAAAGCTGTGAAAGCCACTCATCAGGATTAGGATTTGCCTTCGAAAATGTAAAAAGAGAAAAAATCAATTCTCGAAGTCCGTCATCTTTCCTATCTCCAGAGAAATTCTCTGTCAAACGGTAAAACGCCTCGTTTGGTTGCCCTTCTTCAAGCTCGTAATGACTTTCCCGAAGTTCCTCCCAGACATCTTCCTTTAAAAGTCGTATCTCCGTTTCATCTGTTAACATCCGAAAAACAGGGTCCATATCAATCAAATAGTAGAATCGGCGAATCACGGTCATACAAAACGCATGGAGAGTAGAAATATTTGCGGTTGGAAGAAGCTGTAATTGCTTCAAAAATCGAGCTTTTTCCTGTGCGTTTGTCGTTTCATTAATCATTTGCTCAATCGCAACCTGTACACGCTCTTTCATTTCTTTTGCTGCCGCTTCTGTAAAGGTAACGATTAATAATCTATCAACATCCGTTCCTTGCTTAATTTTTTGTATCACTCTTTCGACCAAAACAGTGGTTTTCCCTGAACCTGCCGAAGCGGATACCAATAAGTTATCCCCACCGTCATAGATTGCTTGCCACTGACTATCAGTAAATTTTGCTTGTTCAGGACGCAATGGAATTTCAACACTCATTCGTTCTCCTCCTCTCCACCAATTTCTTCTAATTCTTCTTTCATCTGGCTTAACACGGCTTCTTTTTTCCCTTTGCCGCCACTCTCGCCGAAAGTTTGAATCCGTTCATAATTATTTTCTTTCAGCATGGGGTCAAAAGCGCAAATGCTGCGAAACGGACAATACTTACAAGCGATTGGATCTTTCCCTTTAGCAAGCGGGTTCAGGCGAATTTCTCCTGAAAGAATTTCTTCTCCAGCTTGTTTGAAATTATACTGATTAAAGTCTATTAGCGTTTGTAATTCGTCCTCTTTGAAAAATTTATTCGGATAAGTGGCACTTTGTTGAATCCCATTCTTCCCCTCTTTGATTTCAAAAACTTGTTTTCCACTTCTTGAGCGTTGTTCGGATAAATCAAGTTTTTCCAACATCTCTTGATTATTCACTACAAAACCTTTTAGCTTAAATTCTTCTAAAAGTGCATCATCTTCTTGGCTATAGGTCAGATATTTTGAATCATATTTCAACTCTGGATTTTCTAAATGGAAATAAAAGCTACCAACTGGTTGAGTTGCTAAATGTTCATTTGCATCTGTCAATGCCACATCTAAATACGTAATCATTTGCATCGCAATCCCATAATAGCTATCAACAATATCGAAATCTTTGGCACTCGATTTATAATCAATTACCGCTAAATATTCCTGGTTATCGACATTCATTTGATCCACTCGATCAATTTTCCCTCGAATGTGAAGCTTTGCCCCGTCACTTAATTCAAATTCTAATCCGTTAATTCCAACCTGACCGGCAAGCTGTCCAAAGAGCACCTCCGTTTGAGAAGTTTTCAAGCCCGTTCGATCGGCTTGCTTTTTAAGCGCCCAGATACAGCGTTTCACTACATCTGCTAGCTGATGTTTTAAATACCGCATTCGATTATTACGGTTGAGAATGTCAAATTTTTGTTCCCCAAGTGTTTCATATAGGACGCTTTCTGCAAATTTTTCAAGTTCTGTCTGAGTCAGTTGCGCAAGATCCTTTTCTGCCATAAGAAGCATTTTGAAAAAGGTATCTAACGCTTCATGGAAAAAGTTCCCTGTCGTTGCTGAATCTAACTCTAATTTTTCGCGCTCTTTCAATCGTAAACCATATTGTGCAAAGTATTTATAACCACAGCTATGAAAAAGTTCAAATTGTGACACGGAGGCGTATAATTCTTTGCTATAAAGTTTTTCAACAGCTTCTTTATCAAGATTTGTTGGTAAATTTTTCTTTGTTAAGCTTTGATTCACTTTCTTTGATAGATTGCTAAGTGCTGATTTGTTCAGTTGCTTTTCCATATACTCCCAAACGATAGATAGCGGAAGTTCTTGCACCTTTTGCTGCTCTTTAATCAACACTAAATCACTGAGCAACATACGATAAGTTGACACTTGTGCTAAGGTTTGTTCTCCATTGTCCGTTAGTTGTGCGGTATGCATTTCTTGGATTGCTAGATTTAGCCCTCTCGACAATCGTTCAAGGTACGGAGAAATAAGCAAGTCCTTACTTTCTTCAGAAGTTGCTGGATAACTAAGATATAATTTATCGGTCGCTGAAAGAAAGAGCAAATAAGCCATAAAGGGTTCTTTTGCCGTAGAAGCTTGTGCATCATTTAATAAAAATTGTCCTTCATCCAGTGAATTGACTAAATAAGTTCTTTCTTCCTCAGATAAAATGGATTTATTTTCATAGGTCATTGGTAACACTTGATTGGTTAAGCCAATAACAAAGACAACTTTCGCTTGACCCGCACGAGCCAATTCCAAAGATGTAATCTGCACACGGTCAATCATGGCTGGGACTTTCCCATAACTTAAATTATCAAAACCTGAGGAGAAAATTTCGGTAAATTCTTCCCAGTTTAAGGGTTCTTCGCCAAAAATCAAGACATATTCATCTAACAAAGCAATAAATTCTTCCCAAGTTTGCTCATAGCGCCTAGCTTCATCTAATTCTCCACGGTCAATTGCTTGGTCACGAAAATAAAGCATTTGCTGCTCTACTCGTTGGTCGACTAAAAATTTATAGAAAATTTTTGCGGCGTTTTTCCCAGTTTGACTGTTGTCCATTTCTTTATAAAAATTGGAAAGAGTTTGACCGACAAAGTGGCGAATCTCATTAGATATTTTTTCTTCTTTGATGTGCTTTTCTTCTTTATTGGAATTTAACTCTGTAAAATCATAGGTGATGAACGACCAATCTTTTTCTTTCGTCCAATCTCCATGCTCGTATCCATATTTCAGCACAATATTTTCTGTAATATCCACGGAATCACGAAATTCACGCATTTTTTGTTGCCAAGCGTGTAGTGATAAGGATTCGGGTTCAACAAATAAATCCAATGATTCGCCGACAGCCACCTGTTCGTTTTCGCTTTGGAAATCTGGAACAAATAATTCCGAACGCAGTAAACGTAAAACATCCGCATACCGAAAATAATAATCATGAATAGAAAAAATACTGTGAAATAGTTCAATCAATGGATGTTGATTCATTTCTTCGTCGTGGTTGCTATAAATAGGAATATCATTCCATGCAAAAATGGGTGCAATATGCTGATGATAGCTATCTAAATCTCGTGTTAATACTTCAATATCTTTATAACGATATCCTTCCTCTACCACAAGGCGATGAATTTCTTTTGCTACACGGTGAATCTCGATAAAAGGATTATCCGCTTTCCATAGTTGAATATCTTGACCGTTATTTTGTGAGCTTTTTTCTTCACGCCAATACTCGTCTAAATGGACAAAATCTTCTCGCAAGATTCTTTCTCTTGTCACATGTACATCAAGTAAAAGGGGCAACCCATTTCTCCGCGCCATTTGTAGCACAGTTTGATAAACTTTTTTTGAATCATAAAATAAGTCCATTGGGTTCAACGCTTCATTACTTGTAATTTTATCCGTCACTAACGCCAATCGAAATTCCCCAGATTTTCGCATTAGCACATCTAGTAACTTATACTCACGTGCGCTAAACCGAGAATACCCATCAATAATAATCATGGTATTCTGCATTTCAATCGTTTCAAGAAACCTAATTAAATAATCAAGTGAGTCTGAAGAATCCCATTGATAATGGGCAAGTGCTTCTTGATATTTTTCAAAAAGAACATAAATATCTTGAAATTTTGCACTTGTTTTTCTATCTTCTGGTGCAAAACTAGCAATGACTTTTTCTAAATCTTGATTTGAGATATTTCCATCGTGAAATTCATTAAATAAATCGACTAATTGAGCAATAAATCCAGTTTTATTCACCTCTCCCTTAAAAATACTTAGTAAACTTCTATTTTCACGCAAAATTTTCCGAAAAATCATTGCCATGCCGGCTTTGTTGATATTTTCAGAGGATAAATAAGGAGTATTTTGTAAAAAATACCAAGCCAAACGATAAAAGCTGAACACTTGCATACGAGTAGAAGCTATTTCTCTACTTTCATTCTCCTGCTCTAGTTTTCCCAATCGTTTTAAAAGTTGCACTTCTTTTTCAAATTTTATCGAGTTTGGTACCAAATAAAAAACTTCATGAGTAGGAGAGCTTTTCAGCCATGTTTCAGCCTGTTTCACCAGTTCTTCTTCGTGATCCATTCTCCCTGTCCCTACTACAAATTGTACGCTCAATCCTTTCACCTCCACTAGCATAAAAAAGACAGGCAGAAAACGCCTATCTAGGTTTATAACATTATTCAACTGTATAAAGTTTTTTCATATCTGTAATACTTGATTTTGGTAAATTCAATCCATCTTTGCTCAAAAAGTAGTTTTCAACTGTATCAAAATTTTTCTTGATTACTTGGAAACCATGTTTCAAATATTCCGGTTTTACATAAAGCATTAACTCAATAGAATCTAAACGAGATTTTGAAAAACCATGTTTTGCCAGTGTTGCCAAGATTTCATCATTCGCTGATTTTCTTGCCTCATTGGTTTTCAAATAATCATCCATAATGTCTTGAGGATTAGTATTTAATATGGATAATAATAAGCCTGCAGCCATTCCAGTTCTATCTTTTCCCGCAAAACAATGGAATAAAACGGCTTCTTCTTCATGACTTAAAACATCTTCAAAAAATTCTTGATATCCTGTTTTCCCAGAGTTTGAGAGAATGATTTCTTCGTAGATTTTATACATTGCTTGATTAGGGTCGAAGCTTGACATGTTGACCATATCATCTAAGGAAGCCGAACCACCCTTATCATCCTTCATTAAGTCAATATGATGATAATCTGCACCAGAAAACTTATCATCTGGACGTTCGTTCACTTCTTGACTATTACGAAAGTCGTAAATATGTCTCACCTTATAAGTGTCAAGTAGTGCTTCTTTGTCATCTTTAGAAATCTTCACAAGCTCTCCACTTCTAAAAAAGACACCTGGTTTTATTTTTCTGCCATCAGTTGTCTTGAAATTTGCTAATTCTCTAAAATTTACAATCGTTTCCATCCCTTACACCTCAACAAT
This sequence comes from Lactobacillales bacterium, assembly GCA_031261705.1. Lineage (GTDB taxonomy): Bacteria > Bacillota > Bacilli > Lactobacillales > Streptococcaceae > JAISJD01. Next base: position 17,699 of record JAISJD010000029.1, on the reverse strand, counting down.
TTTTTATTAATTATTGGTTTGCTCATCTTCTTGTATGTTTGAGATTGGTCCAAAATCCTCAAACGGCCAAAAAGCAAACCGAACTACACCTAAAATCTTGCTTTCATCAATGTAGCCAATGATTCGACTATCCTTAGATACTCGACGATTGTCTCCCATGACAAAAACTTTTCCTTCAGGTACTTTGCTTGAACCAAATAATTTTTCTAAAGTAAAATCTCCTGTCAATGGTTCTTCATCTAATGTCTTTGCTTTTTCCGATTCAAGATAAGGCTCTTGATAGATTTTTCCATTAATATAAAGCACGTCATCCGTATATTTCACATCATCCCCAGGTAGACCAATCACACGCTTAATGTAATTTTTACCTGGTGCGTCAGGTGCTGAAAAGGTAACGATATCATAACGTTTCACCTTTTCAAGCTTTAAGGCAATCACGCGTTCTTTATTATGTAAGGTCGGATCCATCGAATTTCCTTTTACTATCATCGGAGTAAACACAAACTGACGTAACAAAAAGAGAATAATTCCCACGGTTACGATGAATACAGCACTTTGAATTAAATCTCTTTTGCTCAAATTATTTCCTCCACTTAATCATACTTGTTCTATCCATTATTGTACCATAAATGAACGGGAGTTACCTTAGAATTTTTATTTATAAATAACATTTTACCAGAAATTAAGCCTAGGCGCTTAACCTAGGCTCAACAAATTATTTAGCTTCTTGTAAAATTTTAATCGTGTTAATTTTCACAGGTGTCTCAGGTGTTGAGCTTTCACCACTTGTACTTGGTTTTACAGGTGCAGAAGCGATTTTTTCAACAACATCCATTCCGCTGACCACTTGACCGAAAACTGTATAGCTGCCGTCAAGGTTAGGATTTCCACCTTTTTTATAGGCTTCAATGATTTTTTTCGGAACATCATCTATCAATAAACCATCGCTCTTATCTTCAGTATTTGAATTAATGAAGAACTGGCTTCCATTTGTATCTTGACCGGCATTTGCCATTGAAAGAGCACCATTTAGATTATAAAGCTGATTAGAAACTTCATTTTTAAATCCATTTCCAGAATCAATCTTTTTATCTTTTCCATTCCAGATAGATTCTCCGCCCGTTCCATTGCCTTTAGGGTCGCCCCCTTGAATCATGAAATCTTTAATGACACGGTGGAAGATTGTTCCGTTATAATAACCCTCTTTTGCATGTGTCATGAAGTTTTCTACTGCTAGGGGTGCTTGCTTTGGAAATAGCTTAATTTGAATATTCCCAGCAGTCGTTTCTAGTTCCACCAAGTCCTCATTTTGCGCTACTTTAGTGCTTAGTTGTGGAAGGTCAAGCTTGTTAATATCTACTTTATCCTTTGAAGAGGTTGTAGTTGTTGAAGAAGACCCTTCTGATTTTCCGTTCTCCTTTGACCCACAAGCTGCTAAAGAAAAAAGTGTTAATGCCGTTAGTGCTGTTAATGCAAATTTATTCGTACGTTTCATATTTTAGTTTTTTCCTTTCTCCGCAAATTAATAGAATAAATTATTCACAAACAAAAAGAAGAACATCAAATCTTTCCTCATTTTTTCTTTGAAAATCATTATTCCTTATACTAGATTAAGGCTTTCGCCATTTATAAGTATAACATAAATTTAGGAAGCATTTGAAATTTTTGTAAAAAATAGAAGAACCTAACTTAAACTAGGCTCCTCTATTCTTCTTGACTAACGAAGTAAATCTACAACTTCTTCGCCCTTATTTGACGCATTATTTTTAATAATTTGTAACTTATCTGTTTCCAAAAGATTCGTAAAAACAACGATCATTTCATTTTTTAACGCATGCTTTTCAAGAATGGATAAATCAACTTGAGCAATTGGCTGTCCTTTACTTACCTCTTCATTTTCGTGAATAAGCATTTCAAAAGGTTCACCATTTAACGAAACAGTATCTATTCCAAGGTGAAGTATTAATTCAAGACCCTCTGTTGTTTTCATTGTCAACGCATGTTTTGTCGGAAAAATGCTTACAATTGTTCCATCCATTGGGGCAACAATTTCCCCATTTACTGGGAGTACCGCAAAACCGTCACCTAGCATTTTTTGAGAGAATACTTCATCACGTACTTCTGTCATTGGAATGATTTTTCCAGAAACAATGGCCCCAACGCTAATCAGTTTTGTTTTTTTCTTAAACCCAAACATAAAATTTCCTCCTATATCTCGATTTCACTAAAACAATTTTTAACAAATGTGGCTTTATCCGCAACTTCTGGCTTCGCCCCGCTCATGCAGTACGACTGCTCGGAAAATTCAAACATCGGAACATCATTGCCAGAATCTCCTGCACTAATAATAGTAAATTCTTTTTGAGTATCACAAGCGTGGATTCCAGTTGCCTTAGAAATTCCCTTATCAGTCACCTCAATCCTTGTCCCACCAGCATCAAAAATTGACAAATTCGGAAATTCTTTCGTTATTTTCTCAAATACCGCTTGTTTTTTCTCTTTTTCACACCGAAGATTAATTTTATAAATTGTCCGTCCTTCAAGTAAACTGAATGGATTTTCTACACAAATGAGTTTCATATTCCAAAGCGTTTCTGGGCGTTCGTGCATGAAATTGCCCACACGCTCTACACCATCTAATACATCAAAAACCAACTCATTTTTCTCAATAAAATCTAGTAGTTTTATCAATTGTTGCTTGGGAATCGGTTGGTCATGTAGAATATTTCCCTCTCTATCTTCCACAATTGCTCCATTAAAACCAATCAGATAGTCAAAGCGCAACCCGTTCATCTTTTCCACAAAACGAATTTCTTTAATCGAACGACCTGTTGCAACAGCAATTGCTCCCTTTTTAGCAATCTGTTGAATCGTTTGTACATTTTCAACTGTTGGTGCTACCGAATCTTCGATAAATGTTCCATCTAAATCTGTAACAAATAGTAATTTGTTTCTCATTTAATCACTCATCCCTAGAATATCACGGATTTCCATTTTCAATTCATTTGCATGAGCACCATAAATGGATTGCATTTGCATGCCAGACTCAACAAAGCCTAGTGCTTTTAATTGAGATTTGATGAAGTTACCATCAACCTTTGATTTATCCTTCACATTGATACGAAGTCGAGTAATACAAGCATCTACATCTTCAATGTTTTCTGGACCACCATGTGCATCGATTAAGAGTAATGCTTGGTCATGATCAGTCATGTTTCCAACGGAGATTCCAGCTGAGGCATTGCCTTCTGCCATTTCATCTTTTAATGTTTTCATACCATATTTATTACGGGCTTCATCTTTTCCGACAAGACGAGTTTCTTCTCCATCGTCTTCACGCCCAGGAGTTTTCAAGTCTAATTTTAGAATTAAAGTCTTGAATACAAAGTAATAAACGAAGAAGCAAACGATACCTGCTGGAATAAGTAGATACCATTTTGTACGCATTCCTTGTAACACACCGTAGATGATAAAGTTGATTAATCCATGTCCTGTTGGTGTTAAGAATGAAGCACCAAGCATGTGCATTGCAACTAACGTAAGCCCTGAAAGGAACGCATGAGCAACATATAATACTGGAGCAACAAATAAGAATGTAAATTCTAATGGTTCTGTAATCCCTGTTAAGAAAGCAGTTCCTGCAGCTGCCATTAATAATGAAGCAACCACTTTCCGTTTTTTAGGGTCGGCAGTTTTATACATGGCATAAGCAGCACCAGGTAAACCAAACATATTGTAAACAAATTTACCAGAACTAAATCTTGTAATATCTGGATTAATCGCAAAATGACCGTTTTGAAGTGCAGCCATGTAAGCATTAATTGTTCCAGAAACTTTTTCTCCGCCAATCATAAAGACCCCACCAAGTTCTGTGGTTCTAACTGGCCAATTTAATCCATGATGCAATCCAAATGGTAATAAAATACGTTCGATAACACCATATAAGAAAGTACCAACATAGCCAGATTTCAAAATACCCACTGAAACCAAGTTAATTCCTGTTTGTACTACTGGCCAAATGAAGAAGAATAATGTCGCAACAACAGCCATTGTAGGAATAATTAAAATTGGTACTAAGCGTGGCCCACTGAAGAACCCGATAACTGCTGGCAAGTGCATTTTAATTGCCCGTTTATGAACTAGATAAACGACTACACCAGTAATAATTCCTCCAAAAACATTTAAGTCCATGGTTTGAATCCCTAAGACAGTGGTTTGCATTTTGTCCGCAAGCATTAATTTTGCTTGTGTGCTATCCACTCCTGAAGTATCAACTAAGCGACCAGATTGTGATAATAAAAAGTTCAATGTTGAATGTAAAACTAAAAATCCTAAAAGTCCTGATAATGCCGCTGAACCCTTTTCTGATTTCGCTAGTCCAACTGCCACGCCGACTGCAAATATAATAGGTAAATTATTAAATGCCACATCTCCTAACATACTTAATAATCCCATGAAAAATTGTAACCCTTTGTTTCCTAAAAACGGATACATTTCAACGGTGCTTGAATTGGTAAATGCAGACCCAATTCCCTTGATAATCCCCGCTGCTGGTAAAACTGAAACAGGTAGTAAAAACGACCGTCCAAACTTTTCAAAAGAAGTGACGATTTTGTTTCTCTCAGCCATAACTTTCTTTCCTCTCTACAATGAATTTATAATAAGTTCTCGAACCACTTGTAGTATAACAGGAAAAAAGAGCCCTATGCTCATTTCTAAACATAGTGACTCATTCAGTTAATTTTGTCTATTTGAGTTATTTTTGACTATTTACTCAGAAAGCATTGACATCATTTCTTCAAAAACAATATCAGCGGCTACATGTAACATTAAACGCGAGCGAAGCCGTTCCCGCATTTGATTGGAATGATACACAAATAAATGTTCATCACTAATCTGACTAAGTGGATTATTTGAAATTCCCGTGATAGAAAGCACCTTAGCGCCCTTAGTTTTCACGCTTAGAAGCATTTCATTGTATTCAGAACATTCGCCACTCAATGAAAAAATCAAGATAACATCTTTTTTGGTCGCAAGCTCCCCGACACGTTCAATCGAATATTTTTCGTAATATTCATTGGTCCATTTATCAATCAGCTTCAACTTTCGGTTAAATTCCATCATGACATTAGCACTTGTTCCTTGCCCGATACAAAAAACACGACGTGCTTCAAGCAAGGATTGAGCGAAACTAATGACCTTATCCTCTGTAAGAAGCGTAATGGTTTGCAAAATATCATTGGCTAATTGTTCTTTTTTCTCTTGAAGATTGCCTTTTTTCTCTTTCTTTTTCACTTCTTTTCGCTGGTGAATCAGATCATAGCGAAGCTCTGTAAAGCTTTGATAATTGAGCTTCTTGCAGGCCCTCATCACTGTTGATGAGGAAACGAACAAAGCTTCTTGGACTTGCTTTAGCTTTAAGCATTCTAAATCTTCACAACGAATTAAATAGTCGACAACCTCTTGTTCAGTATTGGATAATATTTCATAATTTTTACTAATCTGCTGATAAATTCCATTCATTCTTCATTCTCCCTAGAGTAAATTTTTACCTTGGAGGAAATAAAATCTTCCAACCTACCTAATTTATAATAATTCTCATCAACAATTATTATATTACAACTATTTCTAAAAACAACTATTAGAGACTAATAAGTAGTCTTGTCATGAATATTTATTATTATTCTTAAACAAAAAGCCTTAACTTTTCAAAAGAAAATTAAAGCTTTTTATTATTTATTCTGCTTTCATAGATTGTAGATGATACATTTCTGAATAATAGCCACCCTTTTCAATTAATTCTTCATGAGTGCCACGTTCGACGATTTCACCATTATCTAATACTAAAATTAAATTTGCATCACGAATGGTTGAAAGTCTATGGGCAATGGCGATAGTCGTTCTTCCTTGTCGCATATTTGCTAAGCCTTCTTGAATTAAAGTTTCCGTTTCTGTATCAATATTAGCCGTTGCTTCATCTAATACCAAAATTTTCGGATCGGTGACAATCGTCCGAGCAAAGCTCAGTAGTTGACGTTGCCCGCTTGAATAGCTTGCCCCACGCTCAATCACTTCCGCATGATATTGCCCATCTAAATTAGTGATAAACTGATCTGCCTGTACAAATTTTGCGGCTTTAACCACTTGTTCATGCGTAATATTCTCATTCATCATCCGTATATTTCCAGCAATATCACCAACAAACATAAACGCATCCTGTAAAACTAATCCAAGCTTTTCGCGTAGCTCCTCAATTGAAAAATCTCGAATATCCACATCATCAATCAAAATCTGACCTTCTGAAAATTCATAGAACCGCATGAGAACATTGATAATTGAACTTTTCCCAGAACCAGTGTGACCAACCAGAGCCACTGTTTCTCCCGGATTAGCGATAAACGAAATATTATTTAACACGTTATGCTCTCCGTCGTATGAAAAACTAACATTCCGAAATTCAATTTTCCCTTTTGTAATCGTTGCATTGGCATTTGGATTTTGCTGCGGAGTTAACTCGTCGTTATCCAAAATTTTAATAATCCGACTTCCAGCCACCACACCATCTGTAAAGACTGAAAGAAAGTCCATCATTTGACTTATTGGATTGAAAAAAAGTTGTAGATTCGTTAAGAAAGCATAAATCACCCCTGCTTCGACTGGATGCTGCAACGCATCAAATCCAAATACAGATAAGGCAACCATGACCGCAACAGAATACATCAAATTCACCAAAGAACTTAAAAGCAACGCATTCGTTCGTGTCATCGCATAACGCATATTCAGATATTCTTCATTCGTATGAGAAAATTCTTCTTCCAAGCGATTTTCTTGTCTAAATTGCTGAATAATCCGCATTCCTGAAATATATTCATTTAATTTCGTATTCAACTCGCTAAGCTTCTCACGCATTTCACGATAAATTTGTGAACTAAATTTTTGATACAAATAAATAGCTAGCAATAAAAATGGTAAGAAGATTAGAGTAATTAAAGCAACTTTAACATTCAAAGTCAACATAGCAATAAACGAGGTCACTAAGGAAAAGACACCTGTAAGCACCATGAGAAAAACAAACCAAAAATCAAATAGGTTCGTATCATTCGTTAACCTAGAAACAATCGAACCCGCTGGCACCTGGTCGAAGAAACGCATACCTAGCGTATGAATCTTCTCGAAAAGTTTCAATCGGATATTTTGATTGGTCCAGCTAGTTGCTTGCTCGTATAAAAACCATTGAAAAAACCAAACAATTGCTTTAATAATCGTTCCGAACAGATATAAGCCAGCAAAGAAAAAGATAATTTTCGTTGTAGCTGTTTGTTTTGTTAAATAATTATCCAAGAAGTCTTTTAAAACAAATGGAAGTAAGACATTCACCACAGAAAGTGCTAAACCAGCAATAATTGCCCAAGCAAATGTCTTGCGATAAGGTTTGGTAAATTGAAACATCCGTTTTAAAATCATCCATTGTTCTTTCATAGGTATTGCTTCATGTGACTTTGCTTCTGTTTCTCTTTCCATTATCTCTCACTCCCCTTCTCAAGTTTCTCCTCTAGCTGCTGACGTTCCCACATACGTGCATACCAGCCACCACTAGCCACTAAGTCCTCATGTGTCCCTCTTTCAGAAACCTTTCCGCTATCCATAACGATTATCTCATCTGCATGCATGACTGAGCTTAGGCGGTGGGCTGTAATGATAGTTGTTTTATCATTTCGCACAGCTTTAAGATTTTCGAGAATGGTTTCCTCCGTTTTCGCATCAACTGCGGATAACGCATCATCCAATATCAATAATTCCGCATTTACCATTAACGCACGGGCAATTGAAATCCGTTGCTTTTGACCCCCAGAAAGTGAAACACCCCGTTCACCAACCATCGTTTCATACCCTTCTGGAAACTGAGTAATATCCTTATCAATGTTTGCTAACTTACTTGCTTGCGCCACTTCCTCTTCCGTTGCTTTTGGACGAGCAAACCGGATATTATCCCGCACGGTCATTGAAAATAGAAAATGGTCTTGCGGAACGTAGCCAATCGAAGGTAGTAGGGAATCTAGTCTATAATCTCTGACATCTTCCCCACCAAAAGAAATTTCTCCTTCATAACTATCATATTCACGCATTAAAAGCTTGATAATTGACGTTTTCCCAGAGCCAGTCTTTCCGACAATCCCAAGTGTATTTCCTTCTTTAATTGTGAAGTTCACCTCACTCAAGTATACTTGCTCGTCACTTGGATATTTGAACTCATCTACATGAAACTCAATATCTCCATTTGCTAAAGTTGCAATGCCTGAAATATTATCTACAATATGCGATTTTTTAGATAACAATTCATCCACGCGGTCATAGCTCGCATTTCCTCGTTCAAGCGTGTTAAATAACATGCCTATTGCAAACATTGGCCAAACTAGCATGCCAATATAACTAACAAAAGATACGAGTTGCCCGATTGAGAGCGACTGATTCATCACTAGCTTTCCTCCGACGATAATCGTCAGCACATAACTCAGCCCAATAATTAATGTAATAAATGGGTCAAATAGAGAATCTAGTAGGTTTGTCCGCTTGTTCTTCTCGTTAATATTTTCAAGTTTCAATCGGTAATCTTCAATATCTTCTTTTTCCTGCCCAAAAGTTTTAATTGCTTTCATTCCTGTAATACTTTCTTGCGTTTTATCATTCAAATCAGAAAAGGCTTCTTGGCTTTCCTTGAATGCTTTGTGGATTTTATTTCCCAAAACACGAGAAGTTACAGCAAGTAGTGGCATGGGAATAAGTGCAATCAGCGTTAACCGCCAATCAATAAATAAAATCATTGCAATAATTGTTGCGCTACCCGTCATAATCGAGTCTGCCATTGTTAAAATTCCTTGTCCCGCGACATTTTGAATAGCTTGTAAATCATTTGTCGCATGAGCCATTAAATCTCCCGTTCGATGTTCTTGATAAAAGGTGTTATCCATTTTAATAAAATGATGAAAAAGCTGTTGTCTTAGATTCTGCTCTAATTTTGCTGCTGCTCCCCAGATATTGATTCGCCAAATATAGCGAAAAATATACTCCCCAACTGCAACTGTTGCTAGAATAAGTAGATAGTTGACAATATCTCTTGAAGTAATTGTCTTTCTATCAATTTCATCAATCACCATACCTATAATTTTAGGTGGAACTAGATGAATTAAAGCAACAATGAACAACGCACCCACACCAAGAATATAATGTTTCTTTTCTTGTTTAAAAAACCAACTCAGTTTTTTGTAGATTGACACTTTGTTGTCCTCCGTATTTTCTAAAAATAATTAAATTTGTTATTTCAAAAAAGTAAAAAAGCGAACCGATACAAGATCAGTTCGCAGATTTTACGAAATAGCCTATTTTTGACTACTCTTCATTTGACGCAGCATTTGACGAATTTTCGCCTCATTTGGTTTTTGACCCATTTGTGCCATCATAATGCGTAAAGTTTCCTCGTTTAATGGAGGATTATCTTTGATTTGATCTTGAAATGTCTTACGTGCCAAGAAGAAGCCTCCAACAGCACCTAACAATAAAGCAATAATACCAACTAATACATAATAAAGCATTCTGATTTCCTCCTCTCTCACATATTCGTATTATTATTTAATACGCTCTCAATATGCTATTTTATAGTAAAATCTTGGAAAAATAAAGTAAAATTTATTTTTATTTAATAGAAATGTTTGGGAAAGCAAAAGATAACACGAGATTTACTTATAAAGTTATAAATAAAGCTACATGGTTGCTTTTTCATTAACGGAATATTTTCATATCTTATCAATCTGTTTCACAGCTTCGCGCGTTTTTTGAATCATCTTTTCAGTTTCCTCATATTGATGTGATGCAAAGGCATAAAATAAAATATCAACAACGTATAGTTGCGCCATTAAAGAAATAGTAGCAGCAGAACGTAAAGGCAAATTTTCACCAGATGAGGAAATTAAAACAAAATCACTAGATTTAGCCAAAGTTGATTTTTTATTTCTAGTAATAGCAATAATCGGCATTCCTGAAACATTTGGACTCTTGATTAACTTTCGTAAATCACTATTTTCTCCAGAATTTGATACAGCAATCAGAACACCCTTATCTCCAAGAGTTACCATTGAAGTTAAAAACATATGTAAATCCTGAGTCTGAATCACTCTTTTTCCAATACGAGTAAACTTTTGAAAAATATCTTGCGCCACCAAAGAAGAGGCGCCAATCCCATAGACAAAGATAGTCTCCGCTTGATGAATAATTAAAGCCGCTCCTTCAATCGCCTTATCATCTAATAAATCATTCGTCTGATCTACCATATAATTCATACGAGTTTTCATTTTCTCTTTGATATCATTAACACTATCATCTTCGGCAAATTCCGCTGTTCGTCCAGTATCTACAGAACTTAAATTTGCTGAAATTAATAATTTTAGTTGAGTGAAACCTTCTAATCCAAGTTTTTTCGCAAAACGTATTGCGGTTGCCGGACTGGTATTGCTTTCCTTTGCTAAAGTCTGTGCACTCATAGAAAGTACCTGACGACTATGATTTAGTATATAATTTCCTAGCTTTTGTTCAACGGAAGTCATCCCAGGTAACTTATCCTGAATTTCAAATAATATATTTTGCATCATCGCACCTCCAAAATAATGCTTTATTTCTTTCATTATAACAAAAAAGTCAGAGTAGAAAGCACCTACCCTGACCAAAATAGAAAATATTAAAGTAAGTTTAGAAGATCTTTCTGAATTTAGTCTAATTATATCAATGAATTACTGCTTACATTGCGTCAGCTTTTTCTTTTTCTTCTTGAGGAATACCAAAGAAATAAGTGGCAAGAAATCCACCAACATAAGCTCCAAGTAAACCAAAAACATAAACGAACCAACGACCATTAGCAATAAGTGGAATTAATGCAATACCAGAAGGACCAATAGCAATTGCCCCAACATGACCCATCGCACCGATAATTGCTCCTCCAACACCGCCTCCGATACAAGCAGTAACAAACGGACGACCCATAGGAAGAGTTACCCCATAAATCAGTGGTTCCCCAATTCCTAAAATACCAACTGGTAAAGCCCCTTTAATATTTTCCACTAATTTTTTATTTTTACGAAGGCGAATCCAAAGCGCGATAGCCGCACCTACTTGACCAGCACCTGCCATAGCAAGAATTGGTAATAATTGTGTCATACCAGTAGATTCAATCATTTGAATATGAATTGGTGTTAAAATTTGATGTAAACCAAACATAACCATTGGTAAAAATAACGCACCTAAAACAAAACCAGCCAAACCACCACCAACTTTTAGAACTGCATTAATTCCACCAACTAAACCAGTTGAAATAGCACCTGCTGCTGGCATGATTAAGAAAATAGTTGCTAGTCCGATAACTAATAAAGAAATCATCGGTGTTACAATAATATCAATTGCTTCAGGAATTACTTTATGCAAACGTTTTTCAAGCAATGAAAGTAACCAAACCGCAAAGATTGCCCCAATAATTCCTCCTTGGCCAGCTGCTAATGGTGCACCAGTAAATATATTTTGAATTGGCTTTTCAACATTCATACCTGTTAACAAGGTCACTGCCCCGATAACTCCACCAAGAGAAGGAGTCGCACCAAATTCACTTGCGGAATTAATCCCAACGAAAATAACAAGATAAGAGAAAATCCCATTTTTAATAATATTCATTACATCAATATATTGTTGCCAAGTTGCTCCGTCCAGTGTTCCAGCTACGACTAAATTACTTAAAACGGCTGCGATCCCACCAATCATCCCTGCACCAACAAAAGCTGGAATCATGGGAACAAAAATATTAGAAATTGATTTTAAAATTGCTTTAAATTTTGATGGTTTGTTGTATTTTTCCTTCGCTCTAGCTTTTTCAGCCGCTGTTCTTTCTTCTAATGACATATTCGCTGTACTTGGAAATTCTTCGCCCAACTTCACTCCAACTGTATCAACCATTGATTGAGCAACTTTATTCACTGTTCCGGGACCAACGATTACTTGAAGCGTGTCATCTTCCACCACACCTATTACTCCCTCAACAGCCTTCAGCCCTTCAAGATTTACCTTTGAATAATCAATAATATTCATACGAACACGTGTCATGCAATGAATCAGCTTTGAAACATTCTCTGTCCCCCCAACATTTTCAAAAATCTCTCTCCCAATTCGTACATTCTTATCTTCCACCATTGTATTTTCCTCCTTATAATTTATAAATTAATTCATTGTCTTTTTCACAAAACCCTGGGCATTTTTCAACTTGACTTCTGCTTCAGCTTTTTCTGTATTGGTTAAAATCATAACAATTGCTGTTTTGACATTTTCATCTGATGCATAAAACATTTTTTCAGCAGTTTCATAATCTACCTCTGTGGCTTCCATAATAATCCGTTTGCTGCGCTCTATTAATTTTTCATTTGTAGGCTTCACATCCACCATCAAGTTATTGTAAGCCTTGCCAATCCCAACCATTGAAATAGTAGAAATCATGTTCAAAATTAATTTTTGTGCTGTTCCGGATTTCAAACGTGTAGAGCCTGTTAAAAATTCTGGACCAGCATCAACTTCAACTGGAAATTGCGCATGTTTGCTAATCACTGCATTTTTATTACAAGAAATTGAAGCTCGAGTTGCACCCACTTTTGCGGCATATTCCAATGCTCCTACTACATAAGGAGTTCTCCCACTTGCCGCAATTCCTATAACCACATCACACTTTCTCAAGTTTAAGTCAACTAAATCTTGACGACCCAAATTTTCATCATCTTCTGCACCTTCAACAGCAAAAGTCATTGCCTTATCTCCTCCAGCAATTAATCCAATGACCATTCCCGGATCCACTCCAAAAGTTGGTACACATTCAGCTGCATCCAATACTCCCAGTCGTCCTGAGGTTCCTGCTCCTAAATAGATTAATCTTCCTCCCTTATTAAAGCTTTTAATTACTTGTTCAATAACTTTTTCAATTGCTGGTAATTCTTCTTTCACCGCAAAGGCTACCTTTTGATCTTCTTCATTCATCAATACAGCCGCTTCATGAACATTCATTTCATCTAAATGAAGAGTTCTGTCATTTCTATGTTCTGTTGTTAAATTATCTAAATTCATTTCGATATTTCTCCTTCTCTAACTTAAATTTGGTCCCCGCTTGAATAAATGATAATAGACTTCTATCCTGTTCAATCACACGCCCTACTACATTTATTTTATCGTCTGCCAATAAATCAACTTTTGTTATTTGAATTTCGCCCATGTAACGTCCGTAAAGTCGATTATCAATCGTTACACTTCCTCTATCTCTATTTATCGGAGGTTCCGGAGTTACCTCTGGAATTTCATTAAATCGTGCGGAACTACTTCTAATGACGTCACGTGCTTCATCTAAACGATTCACATGATCCCCTAGACAGTGAGAATAAAAAGCACTTCCAAAATCTTCAACTTCAAGTAAAATTTCCTTTTCATTAGAAAAATATGAAAATTGTTTTTTACTTTTTGTACATAAACCACCATCTCCAATATAAAAATCATCAACCCCTAGTTTTTGAATATCTAATGCACAGGCTAAGGGTGACTCATACCTATGTTCTTCTAAAGTAGGTAATGTTTGGAATAATGGTCCTCTTAAGTTATCATCTCCTGGAACAAAAGCAACAATTTTAAAGTCGTGCTTTTTCAGCCATAGATTCTTTTGAAGAAAAGTTTTACGAGAAAGTCCCGTTTCAGGTCTAGGATAATAATTGTGCCAAGCTTCTAAATGAGCAAAATTTGCTTTTGTTTTCTTTAATTCTTCCACATCTTGCTCCGTTATAGTACTTGCATTTAAGCCAATAATCATTTCTCTTGAAGCTTTTGCAATCGTTTCATTTGAAATATTATAGTCCATCCTAAGCCCAGTAACACCTATATTAGTAATCGCTTTCAAATCTTCGAAAGAAAAACCAGCTTTTTCTAAAGCATCCCCAGAGATGTCAACCACTAGCTGTAATCCTTGTTCTAAAGCAACTTTCCCTAAATCTATTAAACGAGATTTATATTGACAAGCATTATCTTCCGGAATGTGCATTGAAGTAAATATCCCTACTGCTCCTGTTTTTTTCATATCCTTGATATATTCTTCTTTTTCCAAGGTCATTTCGTCATTCATAAAAATAGAAAAACCATACATAACTTCACCCCCAAAAACTTCTTTATCTTTTACAAATTGATAATATCACTTAAGAAATATAATTTCAACTTTTTTAAATAAAAATATTTAATATGAAATTTAATTTCTTTTATATAAAAAATATCCCCCAAAAGTGAGTCCAACAACCTAACTCTTTTAACAAGTATTAAAATATTTCAAGCTAATTTTGCTACTTTATCTTATTCTCTTGTAAGAGTCGTTCCATATGAATTACTGGGTATACCATCTTACTACTTTCAATAATCCAATCATAATTTAGATGGTTGGCTAAAGACCAAATTAGATCTTAGACAAAGATGTCTAAAATAGTTGTTGCTATATACAATCTTATCGTCTTACCTTTTCTTATTTAGTTAAAAGATTATATTCTTCTTCTAAAAGGAGATATTTCGTAAATTCATAATCTTTATAGTTCCTCAAATAATCATTATTCACTTTATATTGATCAGGAAATTTTACAAACACTAACCCTTACTGTCACGTAAAGTTCAATTAGCGTAAAGAAGGCGTTGATAAGTAAACTCTTATTACCTCTCAGTACAACGCAAAAAACTCCTAACATGAATAACTAGGAGTTTTTTAGGGCTATCTATGTCCCCCTCTCATGCCACCACCATCTGTAGCAAGTGTTTCTTTAGTAATTGTCGTTTTAGCGCCATTACCTGAAATTTCAGTAATTGTCGCACCTGACTGCGAATAAGTTCCATCAAAGTCAATTGGTGACCAATCGCGTGCGCTCACAGGATCATTTATAGTAATGACACCACCAGTAATTGTCAAATCACCATTTGAGTCGATCCCGTCTCCATTACCTGAAAGACCTTCGTTAATCGTAATATTTCCATCAGAAATTTCAATACTACCAGAGCTAGAACCAAAACGATCTTTATTTGTAGATGACGTGTCATTTCCACCAGCACCGTTCAGCCCATCATCTTCAACATTCATATTGATTTTTCCACCGTTAACCACAATATTCGTGGAAGCGTTAAATCCATCGCTCGTTGCTTCAATATCGAACGTTCCAGCGTTCACTGTAATCACGCCCTTATCTGCTTCTTCAATATTCGTCGTTTTAACCGCATTACTTTGAGAAACTAATGTGTACGTTCCTCCGTCAAAAATCACGCTATCCTTGCCCTTGATTGCCTCATTTTTCGCAGTTAACTCATATGTTCCGCTTGTGAAATCAAGATCATTTTTTGATTGAATCGCATTATTATTTGCTGAAGTTACGACTAACTTTCCACTACCCGTCAATTCTAAATCGTTGCTGTTGTTTCGCTATCATTTCCAGTTCCTGAAATCGTATTTGTCGTTCCTTCAAGGGTTTCGATTTTGACTTCTTTACCATTTATAATATTAATCGGAGCAACTGAGCTATTGGAAAGTGAGGCATTATTTAAAACAATGACTACCTCGTCCTCATCTTGGACATTAACCGTCAGTTGTCCCTCCGTCGTGCTACCAGTAATTTCATAAGTTCCCGGTGCTGTAATGGATAAATTAGGATTTTTTGAAAGGTCACCATTCGTTGCATTTTCAAGAGCAGTTGCAACATATTTTGCCGATTCAGAAGTTGTAGTTGTTTTCGAAACTTTCGCTGAATCTACTGTACTTGCTGTTGTTGAGCTAGATTGATGACCTATATAGTAAGCTGTACCCCCAACACCTGCAACTGCAAGAACCCTAGCCGCCATTAAACTTGCAAGCATTTTTTTATTTTTCATAGATTTTTCTCTTTCATTTTATAAATCGTTCAATGTAACTTTGCTGTTTTGAATAACAATCGGTAAATTTCCATTGATTTCACGCAACTTGTCTAAGAATATCTTTTGCTGACTAATATCCCTTTAAATAATGGTAAATGTCGCTTCAAGTAGACTCCCAAGGTTCGTTGTTTTCACTTGTTCGAGCTTGTAGCTATCAGTAAATTCATCAAGTGTTTCGTTAAAATCAAGATTGTAATTCGTATATTCTGGCATCGTAATTTTCAATTGCTTCTTCATCGAATCCGACTCACCGAAATTAAACTTCGTATAAGCAATCATAGCCATACTTATGTCTGCTACAAAGATGAAAGTATAAACGATATATCCCATACCAATAGCAAGCCCAGTTGCCATCGAAAAGAAGATTGTCGCAATTTCGCGTGCATTCCCCGGTGCCGATCGGAAACGCACAAGACTGAACGCCCCAGCTACCGTTATTCCGGCTCCCAAATTCCCATTAACAACCATCACAACCGCCGACACTAGAACTGGTAAAAGTGCGACTGTGAAGATAAAATTTTTACTGTAAGTATTGCGATACATGTGAATGATAGCTATAATCCAGCCTGCTACCAAAGCTGCGATAATTGTCGCTAAAAGAATCGGAATACTAATTGAAAGTGTGTTTGTTGTGTTAGACAGAATACTCGTAATCATAATTTATTTCCTCCGTTATTAGGCGTTTATCCAATTTATTTTGATAATATTGAGGCTCAATAACCTCTTTATAGATATTCCCATACTTAGTAAATTTTCCTTGATAAATATTAAGTTTGGACAAAATCCGTGAAATTTCTAGCGGAAAGCTACCAGCAATTTTTATTTCCATTAAGATTGTGTCCTCATCAATCAAATATTGCTGTTTAATTTCATTGACCTGTGTTAAATCAAATTCATTTAAACTGTATCGAATGTTTTGATCAAACGTAATTCTAAAATCTGGATAGTGTCTATGGGACATCGCTAGACGATCATAGCTGACTAAAACTTTGGGCTGTAGCTCATTCTGATTTTGATAATAATTGATTTCGTTTAAGATTTGACTTTCTTTTGCGATAGGCTCATGATTAAGAAAACGTTGCGAGTCTTCATAACTCAATTTCTCTCGGCGCTTGTAGGTGATTCCTGCAACTTTTTTCTTGAGTTCTAGGAATACCTCTCCTTTTTTTCCCAGTTGCCCATAACTTCTCAAACGTAGTTTTTCCTTAAATTTTGGTTTAGAAACCAAATGTCTAATAACATCGTAGTCACTATTGTCATAATAAATTGTATTTATCGTATGTAAGCCATAATCATCAAAATCCATATGTTTTTCAAAAAGATTTATTAATTTGGAAAACTTTTCTCGCGTCAGAACATATTTTTTTTCCTTACGCTCAAAGATTTGTCCCTCTTTTACTTTTGATTTAGCCATTATTTTTCCCTCCTTTTACTAGTATGGAAACATTATAAGCTCCTAAGTTTAAAGAAAACTTACATGAAATTTCAAGAAAATAAAAAATCACTTGAGCCGAAATTATTCACCAAGTGACTTTAGTTTTAAGAAAGCCTTCAAGGATTTCTCCTCAAAGGCTCGTTTGTTTATATGGCTCTATAATTTTTGATGGTGGTGAGAAATTCACTACCATTTTTTGGTACTCAAAAAACATCTGGTATTCTGATAAAATTAAAGCAGCTAAACAAAAATTTTATAAGGAGAATAC
>JAISJD010000050.1 GCA_031261705.1 Lactobacillales bacterium | reverse complement strand
CTGGCAGCGAATTATCAGTAAAATCTAGATACATAGAGAAAAACAGACCAGAAAATCAAATTTCGATTTTCTGGTCTATTTATTTTGGTGAACTAGAACTTATTGTCCCAGCCTCTTTTCTTTCAAATTTCTCAAAATATTTTTCATTACCTAATTAAATAGTTTGCATTCCTATTGGTTTTTCTCTAAAATAGTAACGAGAATGAAAATCATTCTCAATTAAAAAGTTGAGGTGAGCAGATGAAAAAGTTAATATATGTTCTCATCTTGCTTGTTTTATTAGTAAGCTCTCTCTTCGTCGGAGTCAAAGACATTTCTTTGATGAATTTTTTTAGCTGGACAGGTCAGGAGCAGCTTGTTTTACTTGCAACTAGGGTGCCGAGAACGATTAGTTTAGTGATTGCTGGAGCGACAATTAGTATCTCTGGATTGATTATGCAGCATTTGATGCAAAACAAGTTTGTTTCACCAAGCACCGTGGGGACAATGGATAGCGCAAAGCTAGGAATTTTAGTCGCTATGCTTTTCTTTCCAAATGCTCCGTTGTTGCTTCGGTCTTCTGTGGCTTTTGCATTTGCCTTTTTGGGAACCGTGCTTTTCCTTTTTTTATCCCGTTTATTACCAACTAAAAACTCGATTATGGTTCCATTGGTTGGTGTGATGTTTGGAAATATCGTTGGTTCCATTGCGACCTTTTTTGCTTATCAATATCAAGTGGTGCAGAATATGTCGTCTTGGCTACAAGGAAATTTTTCAACGGTCACACGAGGGAGCTATGAGCTGGTTTATCTGACGATTCCACTTTTTTTCCTTGTTTATCTTTTCGCTTATCAGTTTACGATAGTGGGAATGGGTGAGGATTTAGCAACGAATCTGGGGGTGCATTATCAGAAAACACGCCTACTCGGGATTGGGATAGTTGCTCTTGCCAGTGCCTTAGTGCTTGTTATGGTTGGGAGTATTTCCTTTTTAGGTGTCGTGGTGCCTAATTTGGTTTCGCTAAGATATGGAGATCAGATGAAGCGAACACTCAAGTTTACCGCATTTTTTGGAGCCGCATTCTTAGTAGTGTGCGATCTGATAGCTCGCGTGGTGATTGCGCCTTATGAGGTACCCGTGAGCTTGGTTGTAGGCTGTATTGGAAGTGTCCTGTTCCTTGGGTTATTGATGAAGGAAGTTAGGGGGCAGGCAGCATGAAACTTGGAATGAAGAAATTTCTTTTAGTTGTGGCAATCATTCTTGCCTGTGCTTTATATCTGACGTATCACACCTATGGAAACTTTGCGTTTGCTTGGGAAATTCGAGGAAAGCGGTTAATTGCTTTTCTGCTTGTTGGAATTGCGACGAGCTTTTCAACGATTAGTTTTCAAACGTTGACACAAAATAGGTTATTGACTCCCAATATCCTTGGCTTAGATTCGCTATATGTCCTTGTGCAAACAATGTTAGTTTTTTTTCTTGGTGGCGACCGTGTATTAGGAAATGAGTCAATCGGTCAATTTTTAGGAAATATTCTACTCATGGTAGGTGGAAGTGTCTTACTTGCTCACTTTTTCTTACGTAAGAGTCATAATAATTTATTTTTATTATTGATGATTGGTATGATTTTGGGAACTTTCTTTCATAATATCAGCTCATTCTTACAGGTGGTTATGGATCCTAATGAGTTCAGTTTGTTACAAGGGAAACTGTTTGCTAGTTTTGGAAATGTGAATAGCAAGTATCTAGGAATTGCAGCATTGTTAATTTTCGTCATGTGCGGGTTTCTTTGGTATTTGAGTCCAACATTAGATGTGTTGCATTTAGGTAATCATCAGGCGATAAATCTTGGGGTAAAGCTAGATACTATCCAGTTTTTAGTCTTACTGGCTGTGAGCACGCTAGTTGGTGTAGCGACTGCTTTAGTTGGGCCTACGACATTTTTAGGTTTTATTGTTGCCAATAGCTGCTATCAGTTTATGCAGACTTTCCGTCATAAAGAGTTGTTTTTTGGCGGCAGCTTGTTAGCGATTTTATTATTAGTTTTAGGACAATTTTTGGTTGAGCATGTCTTTAAATTAAATACAACATTGAGTGTGGTTATAGAATTTGCAGGAGGCTGTTATTTCGTTGGCAGACTACTGAAAGAAAGGTCGAGTGCTAATTGATTGAAATTCAAGGTATTGCAAAGAGCTACGGAGAAAAACGCGTATTATCAGAGATTGATTTATCCGTTAAAAAAGGGAAAATGACAGCGTTTATCGGGCCAAATGGTGCAGGAAAAAGTACCCTTCTTTCTTTAGTGAGCCGTCTGATTCCAAATGAACAGGGAGAAATTTACCTAGACCATAGTGAGCTTAAGGCATGGAAAACAGGAGAGTTAGCGAAACGTCTAGCAGTACTAAAACAGATGAATCAGTTAAATTTGCGGCTTTCTGTGCGTGAGCTTGTAAGCTTTGGACGGTTTCCGTATTCCAAGGGTCGTTTGGGGAAAAAAGATGAGGAGCTAGTTGATAAGGCACTCGAAAATCTTGGATTGACAGAGCTTGCAGAGGAAATGATTGATAGCTTGTCAGGCGGGCAACTACAACGTGCCTATATTGCAATGGTACTCGCACAAGACACCGAATATATTTTGCTTGATGAACCATTAAATAATCTTGATATGAATTATGCTCTGCAAATGATGAAGCTTTTGCGGCGGTTGGTTGACGAATTTGGGAAAACAGTTGTTATTGTCTTACATGATATTAATTTTGCATCAAGCTATGCAGATGACATTGTGGCAATGAAAAATGGGCAAGTGTTTGCGTCGGGAAGTGCTGAAAAAATGATTGACGAAGAGGTTCTGAATCACCTTTACGATATGAATATTCGCATATGTCAAATCGAGGGGAAACGATTTTGTATGTATTTTTAAAATAAATGGAGGTTTATGATAGTGAAATTGAAGAAGAAGTTATTGACAGTTCTAAGTGTGGTTTTATTTTTAGGTTTATTAGTTGGCTGTGGAACAAAGAAAGAGGAAGCAACAACTGCCTCAAGTAGTAAAGAAGCACCAAAAACATTGACTGTAAAAGATGCAAAAGAAGAAGTAGAAGTACCAAAAAATCCGAAAAAAGTAGTTGTTTTTGATAACGGTTCACTAGATACAATGGATGCTTTAGGTGTTGGGAAAACAGTGATTGGCGCACCTACTAAAAGTGTTCCAGCTTATTTGAAAAAATATGCAGAAGTGGAAAATGCGGGTGGCATCAAAGAGCCTGATATGGAAAAAATCAATCAATTAAAACCTGATTTAATCATTATTTCTGGTCGTCAACAAGATTTCAAAAAAGATTTGTCTAAGATTGCACCAACGATTTATTTAGCAGTAGATAGCACAAAAACTTGGGAATCTACAAAGCAAAATATCCAAACCTTAGCAGAAATCTTTGACAAACAAGACGTGGCTAAGAAAAAAATTGCTACTCTTGAAAAAGAAATTGCAGATGTGAAGAAACAGGCTGAAGCAAGTGATGAAAAAGCGTTAGCAGTTCTAGTGAACGAAGGACAACTATCCGCTTACGGGAAAGGTTCTCGTTTCGGTATCATTTATGATACATTTGGTTTTGCCACTGCAGATGAAAATATCAAAGCTTCTATCCACGGACAAAGCGTTTCATATGAATATGTTTTAGAAAAAAATCCAGATATTTTATTTGTTATCGACCGTACAAAAGCAATCGGTGGCGATGATTCAAAAAATAATGTAGCAGAGAATGAATTAGTTGCGCAAACAAATGCTGGAAAAAATGGAAAAGTGATTTCTCTTCAACCAGACGTTTGGTATCTAAGCGGTGGCGGACTAGAATCCACACAATTAATGCTAGAAGATGTGGAACAAGCATTACCTGAAAAATAATAGAATTAGGAATACCTCGTAGTTAGGCTTGATGTCTGATTATGGGGTATTTTTAAACGATTTTTTCAAATAATGCTCTAAAAAGTCCCAAATATCAATTTCTCGATTTTTTTTGTTAGAGTAAGATGAAAACGAGAGGGAATATTGAGCCGCCCAGATATTTTTTATTCTGCTCAAGGTTGGTCAAATTTGTTGGCGTAAATGATACGTTATGGGGAAAATTAATTCAAAGGATAAGGGAACAATTCTCCGTTATTTGTTTGTAGTGGAAAACTAGACGAATGTTGACGATTCATGAGATTGCTGATTATAGCGGTTCGATGATTGGGATTAACGAAGGGGTGAAAAAATGACGAGAACAATTCAGAAAAAAGTCTTGACACTTTTTAGCATTGTTGTGAAATTTGAAGCCTTGTGCTTTATTTAAAAGAGTATCGAAAATTATTTAATTTAATTTATATTTCTATTTCCATATTTCTTCTTTTAAGTTATCTTTATATTTAATAAAGTCAATAAATAAAAAATAACAAAAAAAGTTTCCAAATTTGATTGGAAACTTTTTAAATTATTAATTAATAATTTAGGTTAATCACGTGGTCTAAACCTAGCACCGCTTGGATAGAATCTTTAATTAATTGAATCTTTTGTTCTTCGGTTGGGCGAATAGAGCCGGAAGCTGCTAAATTTGCAATCCCAGTCGCAACAATCCAAGTACCATTTAACAAGGATTTAATCATTTCTTCTGATAAGTGAGAGTAGGTTTCGTGATTTCTTACTAAATTTGAAAAATAGTTGTAAGAAAATTCGTTCATACGAGAGCCACCGCCTGAATCTTCTAAGAACAGGGCACGATACAAACGTGATTCATTTTTCGCAAACTTGATATAGTTTAAGCTCAAGTCGACAATCGGATCTCCCGTGTGACGTGTTGGATAGACACTATTACTTAGATACGCATAAATACGATCAAATAAGTTGTCCCTTAACTCCGCCATATTCTTAAATTCAAGATAGATTGGTTGTGTTGAGCAACCGATTTTGTTTGCGATATTTCGTGCAGTAAAATGTGAAAAGCCTTCTGTGGCAACTAGGTCATAAGCAGCGTCTAAAATCTGTTCGCGCGTGATAGTTTTTCTTCTTGCCATATTTTAATTCCTCCAATTTCATAAACTTAAAAAAAACTCATTATTTAATATGTACTATATTGTTATTGTAACACGTTTCATTTAATTTATTCAAGCGGAAAAGACAATTTTTTTAGTGATTTAATACAAGCGAAATTTGTTACTTTTTAAAAATAAAACACGTTATTAAGGCTACAAATATAAATAAATTGATTTTTTTTCAATTTTAAACAAAAAAATGCTACAATACTACTGTTATAAAACAAGAAAAAAACAATAAAAGTCGAAAGAGGTTAAAGAATGGTGCTACCAAATTTTAAAGAAAATCTAAAGAAATACGCCCGATTGATTGCTGAAATTGGAGTGGGGACGAAAAAAGGTCATACTGTTTCAATAAATATTTCTGTAGATCAAGCTCCACTTGCCCGATTAATTACCGAAGAAGCGTATAAACTTGGTGCTGCAGAAGTGGTTTTATTGTGGAACGATGATGTGATTACTCGTGAATTTTTGGAACATACAGACGAAGATAGACTTGTAAATATTCCAAAATCAAAAATCATACAAGCGGACGAATTACTGGAAAAAAGAGCTAGTCGCATTAGTGTTGTTTCTCAAGACCCCGCTGCGCTTGCTGGAGTAAATCCAGAACGTGTAGCAAGCTATCAAGCCGCTAATGGTAAAGCAATGATAGCGACACGTATTGCTACGCAAGCCAATCAAGTAAACTGGACGGTAGTAGGAGCGGCTAGTCCAGGTTGGGCAAAGGTTGTTTTCCCTAATTTAGCAACCGAAGAAGAACAAGTGGATGCGCTTTGGGATGAAATCTTCAAAACAACACGTATTTATGATGAAAATCCAGTGGCTGCATGGAAAGCACATGACAAGAAATTAGCGGATAAGGCGAGCAAACTGAATAAAGAACAATTTGACGCCTTACATTATACTGCTCCGGGAACTGATATTATCTTTGGCATGCCAAAGCATCATCTTTGGGACGGTGCGGGAACGAAAAATGTCCGTGGTGAGTTCTTCATGCCAAATATGCCAACTGAAGAAGTCTTTTCTGCACCTGATAGAAATCGTGTAGACGGAGTCATTTCTTCAACAAAACCATTGTCTTATGGTGGAACGATTATTGACGGAATGAAATTTACTTTTAAAGAGGGGAAAGTCGTTGATTTTTCAGCAGAGCTTGGAGAAGAAGTGCTTGCTAAGCTATTAGATACTGATGAAGGTGCTCGTCATTTGGGTGAAATTGCACTTGTACCTGATCCATCACCAATTTCTCAATCGGGAATTATTTTCTTTAATACTTTATTTGACGAAAATGCTTCGAATCATTTGGCGCTTGGTTCTGCTTATGCGTTTTCTATCGAGGGTGGAACAGAAATGAGCGAAGAGGAACTAAAAGAAGCAGGATTAAATCGTTCAAATATTCATGTAGACTTTATGGTCGGTTCCGATAAGATGAATATTGACGGAATACGAGCTGATGGAACACGTGTGCCAATCTTCCACAATGGAGACTGGGCTTAAAAAGAATAAAAAAATCTCTATGGAATGAAACACAGCCATAGAGATTTTTTCTTAGTTTAACGCTTCTGCAATTTGTTTAGCGAAGCCCTCAAGGCGAATAATATCGTCTTCTTCTGCTGCTAAGTCCACCTTAACAGAGTTTGCTCCCTTTGTCGCACCTGTTTTGTTAAAAGCAGCTTCAAAGTCATCGACTGATTTACAAAATTCATCGTAAAATGTATCGCCTGAACCCACAACGCCGAAAAGTTTGCCAGATAAATCCTCTTCTTGCAAATCTTCATAAAAATCAACGATTTCATCAGGTAGTTCACCATCACCATAAGTGTAGGTTGCCACGACACAAATATCTGCGTCTTGAAAATCAGCAGCATCCACCGTAGTACATTCGTCAATTTCAACTTCAAGGTCAAGATTTTCAAATGCTTCTGCCACGATGTCCGCAATTTCTTCTGTATTTCCTGTCATACTTGCGTAGACGATTTTTGCTAATGCCATAAGAATAATTTCCTCCTTAGAAACTACAAAGATTATTCATATCAGATTATACCAAACTATTTTTGAAAGAAAAAGCCAAGTCTGCTAAAATATAGAAGAAAAGAATTTTTTTAAGAAGGACTGGAGACGAAAACAAAGATGATTACTTTAAAATCAGCACGTGAAATTGATTTAATGGAAGAATCAGGAAAGATTTTGGCCGGTGTACATATCGGTTTACGAGATATTATTAAACCTGGTATGGATATGTGGGAAATCGAAGTGTTTGCTCGCAACTATATTGAGTCACATGGGGCGATTGCTGCGCAGATTGGCTTTGAGGGCTATGAATATGCAACTTGCGTTTCGATTAATGATGAAATTTGTCACGGGTTCCCTCGTCATCAAATTTTAAAAGACGGCGATTTAATCAAAGTGGATATGTGTGTGGACTATAACGGAGCGATTTCAGATTCTTGTTGGGCTTACGTGGTAGGAAAATCTACGCCACAAATTGACAAATTAATGGAAGTGACAAAAAAAGCTTTATATATCGGGATTGAACAAGCACAAGTGGGCAACCGCATTGGGGACATCGGACATGCGATTCAAGAGTATGTTGAAGGGGAAGGCTTTTCCGTTGTCCGTGATTTTGTAGGTCACGGCATTGGACCAACTATTCACGAAGCACCAATGATTCCACATTACGGGGAAGCGGGCAAAGGATTACGCTTAAAAGAGGGCATGGTTATCACAATTGAACCAATGGTCAACGTTGGGGACTGGAAAGCACGTATGGATAATCCGAACGGTTGGACGGCTAACACGCTAGATGGCTCTCTAAGTTGCCAATATGAACACAGTTTGGCTATTACAAAAGAAGGACCACGTATTTTAACTTCTCAAGGAGAAGAAGGAACTTACTAGATGACAGAAATAGGCTGAGGTGAAAGCCCCAGCTTTTTTCTAGTGTTAAGTGCTACTCTCAACTTCGCAAGAAAGGAGGAAAAGACATTGAGTATTTTACATAAGTTCAAAGAAAATGAACCCTTACAGCGTGCGATTAAAACAACATATAAGCACATGAATGAATCAGAAATGAGTATGAGTTCAATTGTTGTCGCTTATTATTTGCTATTATCCTTATTTCCATTATTAATTACTATCGGTAACCTTTTGCCTTATCTCAATCTTGATTCTACGGAAGCAATCAAGTACATCAAAGAAATTGTCCCGCCAGATATTTATGAGCGGTTGGGTGGGGCAATTACCGCGCTTTTGACCCAGCGTTCAGGTGGGCTGCTTTCAATTTCCGCTTTGGCGACACTTTGGGCGGCAAGTCAGGGGATAAGCGCTCTGCAAACAGCGATGAATAAAGCCTACGCTCTGACCGTGAAGCAAAATCTTATTGCCAATCGACTAATCGGACTTTTTGTATTGATTTTGCTTTGTTTAGTAGCGGTGGTCGGTGTCGTTCTCTTGGGATTTGGACAAACGATTTTACTTTTTCTACAACCAATTCTTAAAATTTCTGACACATTTATTGAAAAAGCACAAACTTTGACGTTTCCAGTATCTATTATTGGTGTTCTTTTAGTCATGTGTTTACTTTATTATGCAGTTCCTAACGTGATAATTAAGAAGAAACGGTTCATTTTTCCAGGAGCTTGCTTTGCGACAATCGGTTCTTTACTTTTATCGCAAGTTTTTGGGATTTATGCGAAGTATTTTGCGACACGTGTGGCAGGCTATCAGGTGATTGGTTCGGTGATTGTTTTAATGCTGTGGCTGGTGTTTGCGGCGAAGATATTAATTTTGGGAAGTATTATCAATTCAGTAGTACAGGAGCTGGTAACTGGCGAAGAAGCCCGTTCACGAGATAAAGCTGTTCATCGTTTTGTAAAAAAGAAAGTGGAAAATATCCGAAAAAACGAAGAAGAAAAATGAATAGGCATTGTATTTCAAAACAGAACCAAGTAAAATGGAACAGGTAAATATAAATTGAAAAGGAATGATATAGACATGAAGCCCAATGCAGGTTTTTATATTTCAAAGATTAATGATATTGTCACATTGACAGAGGATACTGGGGATAAGCTCCACGAGTCATACGAAGTCATCCGTAAAGCAATTGATAATGACAAGCTCTCAGAAGTTTCAGCTGAACAATTAACTGAAATTAACACAGAATTTAGCGCTGGTGTAGCGACTTACAATGAACAATTAGCGTTGATTAAAACGTTGAAACCAACTCCACGTGTGATGGGTATTCACAAAAAATTTGAACGTGCGTATACGGATTATGTTGCCGCATGTCAAGCAATGGTTGACTCGATAAACGAGGGTGTGGTGGATGCAAAAGCCTTTGATGCGTCAGAAGTACAGCAAGATGAGGCGTCACAAGAAATCTCTTTTGCGATTCAACGAATGACCAACCTTATTATGAAATAAATAACAAAAAACTCATCAATTTCTAATAAACTTGTTAGTGGACAATTTATATAGAAAGCGTTAATATAAGAATGTAACCAACAACCTTTTATTTTGTTCTTACTCTCTAACCAAGAGTAAAAACTCCTTTTTCCACGGGACTCAACCAACCCCGTGGTTTTTTTATTTTCTGGGAAATTTTTAGAATAGAGTTTTAGAAACGTTGATTTATTGACGCTTCTTTTTTATTTATGAGAGTTAAAGAAAAATTATTCTTGAAAAATAAATAGCGGAAAGAGAGAGGAGCTTGTTGCGAATATTCCTAAGATTTCTCGGGTTAGTCACCTATAAAGTAATTGAGAAGTTAAGAAAAAAATTGTTAGAAGTGTTTATTTATTTTTATATCTTTCTATTCATTAAATAATCTAAATAACTAGAATTTTCTGACAATTAAACGTATAAAAACTATCTCCCATTAAAGAGTGGAAGTCGCTAAAACTATTTTTGTTTAATTTTATTTGTCTTGCAATAGAAAGAACTGTTCCAAAAATAAAGGGGTTAAACATTAGATTCAAAGCGTTGACTTTAAATACGGCGAATAAGCTTTGTAAGAGTAAAATACCTAATCCTCTTGCTAACGTCATTTTTCCGCTTTCTAAAATATTCTTTGAACCATCTTTTAACAAGAAAAAAATGATAGGCTAATTAGTATTGCACCATAATGGTAAGAATAATAACTTAATGTGGCATGAGTATCCACTTCTCTTTAAAATTATAAGATTTATCTATAAATTAATCACCTACACAAAGATTGTAAAATAACGTTTTATAATAGAACGATTGTATCTTTTAATAGATTCTATTTTCTTACGTTTGAAATACCATGTTTTTTAATGCCTCAGTAAAAGATTATTGCACCGAATTGAAAAAATATGTAATAATGTATTTTAAGGTAATAAAATTAATGGAGAAAAGGAGATTTGTTAATTACTGTTATAGGTTAATTAACAAGAATATACCATGTTAGATTATCATTATGAAACATTTTTAACTGTATGTAAGACGTTGAACTATACACGTGCAGGGGAATTAATGAATATGAGTCAGCCTGCTGTTAGTCAACATATTGCTTATTTGGAAGACCAGCTTGACACCAAATTATTTATTTATAAGAACAAAAAGTTATCTTTAACAGAAGAAGGACGTTATCTTTATAACAAACTGTTATGGATGGAAAATTTTTCTAAAAAAACTTTAGAAGAATTAGGTGAAATTAATTTTACTAAGGTTAATTTAGGTTGCACTTTATCTATTAGTGACTATCTTGTACCTTCATTTTTCATTGACATGTTTCACAAGGAAAAAGGGTTTCGCTTAAATGTATTAGTAGAAAATACAGAAACTTTGGTGAATTATTTAGTTCAAGGAAAAATTGATGGGGCTTTTGTTGAGGGAGATTTTAATCAGCGTGTATTTTCAAGTATTCCTTATAAAGAAGCGAGAATTGTCGGGATATGTTCTCCTGATTTTGAATTGGCAGATAAGCAGGTCAGCTTTCAAGATCTGTTTAATAAACAAATCATCATCAGAGAACCGGGCTCTGGGACAAGGTCGTCCTTTGAAACCATCCTTGCTAATGAACAAATTGAGCTAAGTAGTTTTAAAAATCAAACAATACTAGGAAGTATAGATTTAATTAAACGAGTGGTAGAAAGCAATGTTGGAATTTCTTTTTTATTTGATGTATGTGTGGAGAAGGAATTAGAAGAAGGGACGCTTAAAAAGTTAGATTTTGGCTATGAGTTTGAAGCTAAAATGTTAAATTTCATTTATTTAACAAGTAATCCAACGACAGATTTCATTTTGAGAATGGAAGAAAGTTTCCAAAGAACAAGTCATTAAAAAACAGTCTTATTAAAGCCGTAGCAATGGTTTTAGTAAGGCTGTTTCTTTATTGTGTAAGGGTTGACCTATTATCTATAATTTAAACTTATAGTTATATAACAAATAATTATTTTACATTATATATAGAATTGACTAATATAATATTCATAAAGATTTTATTCCTAAATTGCAAGAATAAGTTAGCCCACTCCCTAATGCAAAATTATTGAGTGTGACGCTTCTATGGGAGGGTTCAGTATTTTCCTCGCCTAACACACTTTTTTCTTGGATAGCAACTGTCTAAGTTCAAACCAGCTGTAACCTATGACATAAGAACGACCCCTCAATAAAAAAACAAAATTCATGACTTTTCTTCGCTAGAACGTTTATTTTTTTGGTTTAGGTGCTAACTTATTCTTGCAATTTAGGAAACAAATAGAGATACAACGATGGTTGAGGATTTATGGTTTAAAAGAAAGGAAAATTAAGCATTGAAAGTAAGAACATTTTTATTCAGTATTTTATTCACGAGTTTTTTTTGCTTTGGCATATCAAAGACGGCACTTGCGGAGGGTTCCTCTAATCTGGGCTACACAGTTTCAGCAAAGATAAATAGTAAACAGATTGACCCACAAAAAACCTTCTTTTACATTCAGACGACTCCAGGAGAAGAGCAAGAGCTTGAAGTAAAAGTAAAAAGTACACAGAAAGAACCAATTAAAGTAAAAATTTATGTGACAGATGCCTTTACAGGTGACAGTGGGACGATTGAGTATCGAGAACCTCAAAAGGAAAAAAATCCTTTGCTAGAGCAGCCGATTAGTTCTCTTGTGAAGGTAGAAACGCCAAGTATTACAGTAAAGGATTTTGAAGAAAAAATAGCGAAATTTAAGCTAACTCCTCCAGCAAATTCTTATCAAGGAGTCAAAATGGGGGCGCTAGTTTTTGAATTAGATAACGCAGACGAAAATGAACAATTAACAAATAAGTTTGCTTATCGAGTAGGAATCATTACTTCTGAAACAGGAGATGAATTTAAAAATGGTCAAACATTAAATTTAAAAGAAGTAAAAACATCTATCAAGCGTGGAAAGAAAATGGTTTTAGCGGGATTGGAAAATCCTGACCCTAAAATTATTTCAAACTTAGCAATTACCGCAGAAATTAAAGATCAAAAAACACACAAAGTAATATTAAAAAAAGAAGTGGAAAATTATATGATTGCGCCGAATAGTCAATTTGATTTTGAAATGGACTTAGGAACCACGGCGGTGAAATCAGGAACCTATGTGCTGACATTAACCGCAAACAACGAGTATAAAGACTGGAAGTTTACGAAAGAATTTATCATTACAGGGGATCAAGCTTCGAAATTAAATAAAGAATCTGATTATAAGATTGTTACCCCAGCTTGGATTAAATGGGTAACGATTGGAGAATTTGTTCTATTGTTTGGACTAATTATTTTCTTCATAGTCAGACGAAAAAAATTAGAAAAAATTTGGCGATTTAGACTATGGAAAATTAGAAAAGCAAGAAAGATGAAGAAGAAGAAAGCGGAGTGATGATATGAAAAAGTATCTCATACCTTTATTGTTTATGCTTATGGGTGTTAATTTTTTAATAGGAGAAAAAACTCAAGCAGCTAGTAGAGAGAATAAAAGTGATTTAAATATCACTTTTATGCAGGGCGAGGATGAGATACCAGTAAATCATGGGGCGAAAGAACCTTTCGAGCCTCAAGATACTTTACCGGGAATGGAAGAACCAAGTAGCACTGGAGAATTTCCTTCAACTGGGGAGCTGATTACTTCAGTAACCTGGATGCTTATAGGATTTTCTCTTTTGATTGTTGTTGTTGTTATATTTAGTTATAAGTCGTTATGGCTTAGACCATACGAGGGCGGGTGAAAAGAATGATGGATTACCTTTGGATATTCCTTTTAGGAGGAGTAGCAATTGTCACACTAATTTTCTTTTTAGTAACTTTATCAAGAGATATTTTTCTACTAAAAAGATTACGTTACGGCAAAAGTAAATTACTATTAAATTTTAGTTTTATTGGATTAACACTAGCCAGCTTGGGCTTGGTTGTTTTTCTATTTAATTTAATCAAAGAACAGATAGAACTTCTGTATTAGATTACTCTAAGAAAATAAGTATCTTGATACAATAACTATCACCAATCTATATGGATGTATTTAAAAGGATGGGAAAAAAATGAATAAGAAACTTTTAATTACATTATTATTATCATCATCAGCAATGATGATGATTGCTGCGCCAGCAAGCGCAGTACAAAAAAACGATAAAACCGATGTTGGCGTAAGCTTCAAATCAGATGGACCAGTAAACCCCGGGGAAACCGGTCCCTTTAAAGGAAACTTGTCACTTATTTGGAAACCGTCAAAATTTATGTTTGGTGAACAAAAAGCTTTAGCAAACAAAGCAACTTTTAATAATAAGGTTGAAGGAAATCAATATATTGTTGCCAATGATGACCGTTCATCAGCAGAATCAACTGCTTGGAAATTAAGTGCTCAGTTCACTAAATTATCAACTGCTGACGGGAAAGATGAATTGGCATCTAACGTGTCATTTGTTTTAGGCACAGCGCAATCATACAATATTGGTGATGCCATCGACCCAGAAACCAACGACTTTATTCCAAATCTACCTGAATCACCAGGTGCACTTGGTACATTAAATCCAGGATCTGGAATTACTGTTGGTGATGGTTCGCAAGAAGCTGTTGTGCTTGAAGCTGGTAATACAACTGGTAAAACAATTTTAGAGAAAAAAGCTAAAAATGATATTACTGGTGGTGTAGCTACAAAACTTACCGATGTAAAACTAACTGTTATGGATAGTTCAAAAGCACAAGGAAAATCATATAGTGGTCAAGTCATTTGGACAATGGATGATTTAGCAGTATAGGATAAGACATAGTTTTGAAATGAAAAATTAATAAATACAAAAATATTAGATTGGTTAGAGAGTTATTGTCTCAAGATACTTATTAAGAGAATACAGGGTATGAAGGAAAAAGAGAGGAGAATCTTCAGTGAAAAAACAAAAACTTCTTTTATTTATATTGATACTAGAGATATTTTTAATGCCAAAGTGTTTTTTCGCTGAAGAGATCAAAAAAGAGATTGGTATTACCTATTGGAATGCAGAGGTGATTGAACAGCCAGAGTATATTGTGACGGTTCCCTCAAACTTGGTTTTCACTAAAAAAAATTACCTATTGAATACCACGGTTACCATGTTTGATTTGAATGGAAAGATATATTCAGGGGATAAATCTGTTCAAGTCAATGTTAGCTCGAAAAATAATTTTAAGCTTACACAGAGCGACGATTTTTTAAGTATCGCCTATCGTCTAGTGAGATTTGATTCAGAGGGAAATGAACAAGGCGTGACAAATGTGGCAAATCAACTAGGAACATTAAGTAAAACCCAACCAATGATTAATGGTTATGCTAGGTTAGGTTCTACATCGGTTGCTGAAAAAAACATTGGAATTTATGAGGATTTATTGACTTATACGATTAAACCTTTATAACAGAGGACTTAATGGGGATTTACAAGTTTGTAATAAGATCTTACTGTCTAACCCTAGTCTTAGTGGATAAAATATTGAGTTTACGTTTTTTTGATATTTGTGAAAGGTCTATGATAGCCAAAAATAAGGAGGAGATTTTAAATGATATTTAAGGTTGCTTTTTTGAAATTTTTCATCATTTCTTTCTTCTTTTTAAGCGGCTTTTTTTGTTTAAGCAAAAATGTAGATGCGACTAATAAATCTTTTGTAAATGATCCTACCACAGCAACGGTTAACAAAAAAGGAGATTTTGTACGCAACCCAATAAATGATGTTGACTTCTCTAATTTAGTTCAATTTCAATATCTTGGAAAAAATCTTAAAAAAGATGTAAAACCATTTATTGATGGAAAAGAAATAACATGGCCAATTGGTGTTGGTTTTGTAAAATTAAGAAGGGGCGATTATTGTCTCATTTATAATATGGCATGGTTACAGGGTGAACCCGTTATAATTAAGATGATTTTTAACTCTGCAGCTAATGTTACTTGCGCCTCAGCTACTAAATCAGTACAAATAGGAATAGGGGAGTATGTTTTAAGTGAATTTACAATTACTTTATATGATGAAAATATGAAACAGTTACCCGCATCAACTACGAATATTTCACTACCATTTAAAAAGACAGTTTTTAATGACCAAGAAAATTTTCGTGTTACAGGTAATACAGATACTAGAAGTATAATTTCTCAAAGTGACTTATCTTTTTTTGGGAGTAATGTTGTTTTTTTTGGTTTAGAGAGTTATAAATATAATCTGGCGTTTAATGGTAATCGATCTGGAAAAGAGTATCAGATGAATTTTATATTTAAAAATGCGAGTTCTGTGGGTTTTAGTGGGAGTATTAGAGGCGATTATTCGAGAATTAATTTATTTGAGAATAATGTTCCTATCTTGTTACCTTTACTCTATGAAAATTTTTTAAGATTTGATAGTTCAAAAATTAATGAAGATAAAACTATTCAGTTAGGTGTAAAACAAGGATTAAAAAAGCAGGCGGATGATGCTTACTATAAAGACTGGTATCTAAAATTTGATTTAAGTAAATATGCGGTCTCCTTAAGTGATGCGAACATTCAATTAAATTTTGAAGATAAAACAATTGAAGAAAAATGTTCAAGATATTTTGAAACATCAGCAGATGGATCGAAGTTATTCGTTTTAAAAATTAATAAAGAAGATATTATGAATTTTATTAGTACGGATAGACAAGAAATAAATTTCACAGTTGGAATATTCTTGGATACAAATAATCAAGACTTGTTAAAAATATATAATTCAAAGGATAACTATTTTAAAGTACCTGTAAAGGTATTCAATGAAAAGAAAAAATTAAAAGAAGTGAATGCTTCAGTTAGGATGCAATCTCCAACTGGAAAGGCAATCCCTAAAAAAGTTTTAAAGGGTACTTCGACAGCAGATTTAAATCCAAATGAATTGGTAACAAATCTAACAAGTATGTTGTCCTTTGATACTGTTGAAGTAACAGGATTTAAAGAAGAAAAACTTTTTGATAAAATAGGCGAAACAAGCGTTGATGTAGGAATTAAAAGTAAGTTAACTGGTGTTGAATCAACAATTACAGTACCTATCACTTGTAGTACTATTGTTGACCCTCTTCCCATCCCTTATCCAACACCTCAAATTTTTGAAGGGAAAGATGAGAGTGGAAAAAACATTACTTTTCTATTTAAACAATCTTTACCAAAGCAACCTAGTCCAAACTATTATAGGGATTTAATTTGGAGATTTAATTATAAGAATTATTCTGTGGGTTTAACGGAGGATACCGTTGTTATTAATAGTTTAACGGGGAATTTAGATAAAAGCTTGATAAGAAGCTATCTTAACCAAAAAGACTTCAAACAATTGTTATTGAGGTTAAAAAAAGAGGATATAGAAAAATTTTCTGAAAAAAATGGGAACAGCGAGGCGTTATTTGTTATCAAAGCACCCTTAGACATAGATAATCCTAATTTGATAAATGTTTATAATCCAAGCACTCAGAATTTTGAGATTCCTCTTACATTATCAAATGAGACAGGCGTGGTAGGGAGTTGTACGTCTTTTGTAAAAATGCAACCACCTACAGGAAAGGCATTGACTAAAACTGTGAATAAAGGGACTTCAACTAAAGATTTAAAACCTAATGAGTTAGTTACAGAGTTAAAAAGTATGTTATCTTTTGATTCGGTGATAGCTGTTGGTTTTGATAAAGATAAAACATTTGATACAGTTGGCAATACTTCAGTAAACGTATTAATTAGAAGTAAGCTGACCTCTTTAGAAACTGTAATTAATGTACCCATTTCTGTAGTTGAAAATCCACTAGCATATATTACAGTACCGAAAAGTGTTGAGCTAGAAAAGGAGAATAATATTGTTCACGGATTGGGAACAATAAATTATACAGGGATGGCAGATGTCAATATTCAGGTGAATACTATAAATGTTTTACCAATAACAAGCCGCGAGTCAAATAAGGTTGACTTGCAGGTGTATAAATCTAATCAACTTCCATTAAAGGATGGAGAGCCCTTGGCGATTTTAAGCCAAAAGAATAATTCTTGTAAATTTCATTTAAAAGCACCAAAAGAGAATTTTAAAAAGGTAGATATTTATAAAGGGGCAATGCTGATTAACTTCGAGTTGCTTAATTAGTTACTATCATAATAGGATTAAAATTTCGGAAATAAAAGGATTTGAAAAAAATGTTGACAAAACTCTCGTTATTTAAAAATATTATAAAAATGTGTTTTTTGTTTTCGTTTTGTTTTTGTTTAGGAACTCCTACTTTAGCTAAGCAAATGAGTGATACAAAACTAACAAAATCATTGTATGCTGATACGCAAGGTCCTACTGGAAGAGGGAAATTACTTGTAGTTGATCAAGACGATATAAGTTATTTTTATGATGATAATTTATATAAATATTTCATGGAATACTATTATGATAATGTATCTCCAAAAGATAAAATTTATTTCAGATTAATTGACACTTTCCAGTCTATGAGAAAAAAAATTAGTAAGCCAGGGCCTACTAGTTTTTACCTAACAATGATAGATGAAGCTCAAAACACAACAGATGTTGAGATACCTTTGTATGTGAAAGGGAAAAATGATGTAGTAACTGTTACGGGAGGCTATTTGTTGAAAGGTGAAAATTTCAGCATACCACAAGATACTTTTACTGGCACACCTATAGAGGATTACATTAATAAACGAGCAAATATCGAAGGATATTATAGAGTTGGGGATACTTTGATTGGTGTACCAGATTCAAAGTTGGATATAAAATTAGCTTACAACGATATCCCTTTATTTCCTGAACAAGGAACATATTCTTTTTCGTATACCTGTACTTTTTATGGAAGTTCTACTGCTAAAGTATCTCCAAAAATGACAGTTACTCCACCAACTGGGACGGTACCTATCTTAAATGGTTTATTTACCACTATTGCTGACTCGAAAGGGAATATTACACAAAATAAAATTGATCCAAAATATCTAAAGGATTTAATTGTTCTGAGATATTATGGAAATCATTTAGATCGAGATATTGACATAGTAGAAAATACAGGTAACTCCTACAAGTGGTCAGGAAATACGCCAGTAACGCTCAATCCATCCGATAAATTAATTATCGGTCAAATGGGTTACTATCAAAGGAAATTTATAAAGTTAGCGATGACACTAAAAAATGAGACTCCTTTAACTCTAAATCCGATTGATGACAGCCAAAATGGAATATCTTTTGATAATCCAAGCAGTGTCCACTTTGATTTTGAAATTCTTGATGGTAATAATCAACCAATTCAGAATCGAAATTTAAATGTATTATTTTCGATAATTAAAGGACGTCCAGCAAAAGGAACAACGTTTAGCACTAGCAACCTTTCTCTTAAAAATATAATTTTTAACTCTCCGGCAGTTTTTGATTTTGCTAATATACAAGGGACAAACTTTTCTGATAAATACACAATGAATTTTATAAAAGACGAGAGCAATACTTTTTCATTTTCTTATTTATACGGAAATCTTAATTCTAGTTTTTCCTTGAATGTGCAAAATATTGCGAGTATAGCTTTTTTCCAATATATCGTGCCAATTCCTATTCCTGTAGAATCTTTTCCCTCGCAAATTGTGGGAAATGTTGATAATGATGGAATGTTACGTGCTTATTTAAAAAAATTTGTATATAAACAGGAGGATGTTGAAAAGTATGAAGATGTGACCTTTATAGCTGATTTAAGTGAATATACTATCCCTTTAAATAAAACTAATTTAACCATTACTTCGAATTATTCGAACGCTATTACTGACTCTAAAATTGATTTTTTATCCTCTTCTAGTGGAAGACAGCAATTACGTATAATGGTTCAAAAAAACATATGGGAAAAATGGGTATATTCGTTTTTAATGGGTATATTTACACCTTTTAATTTAAAAATACCAGTAGATATGACCAATAAAAATTTACTAAAAGTTTATAATGCAGAAACTCAAAATTTTGAAATTCCTCTTAAATTATATAATGAAAACATGACCTTAGTAGATGATCAACTTGCTTTAATGAAAATGAAGCCACCAACTGGTGAAGCCATTGCACAAAGTGTAAATAAAGGAAGCTCAACAAATGATTTAGATCCAAAAAGTCTTGTAAAAAATTTAAAAAGCATGCTTCCTTTTGATACTGTAGAGGTTATTGGATTTAAAGAAGAAAAAATCTTTAATAAAATGGGCGATTCTACGGCTGAGGTGCTTGTAAAAAGTAAAGAAACCGGAGTAGAGTCAACAATTAGCGTTCCTGTTATGGTTTATGAAGCTCCATTAGCTTATGTTACGGTATCAGAAAAAATTGAATTGAAAAAAATTGGTGATAAATTTGTTGAAGGAATAGGAACTGTAAGCTACACAGGAGAATCAGATGTCAATATTTTAGTGGACACAGCAAATCAAGTTACATTAACTAATACAAGTACAGATAAAGTGAATTTAGAGATTTATAAAAATGATAATACTCTACTGAAAGAAAATGAACACTTAACGATATTAAATAAGGATAATATCTCGTATAATTTTTCTTTAAAATCACCAAAAAATAATTTTAAAAAGGTAGATATTTATAAAGGAGAAATGCTGATTAACTTCAAATTGTTTAAACTGTGATGATGACATAGAAAAGATAGAAATTGGGAGAAAAAAGCGATGAGAAATAATATGAAAATGAAACAATTTTTAAAAAAATATCAAACGAGAATACTTATAGGAAGTATTATTCTCTTATTACTTGTTCTTCCTTTAATTACTTATTCTCTTTTATCAAAAAAAGAACCATCAGAGGAAGCAGTAAAAGAAGATAAACGTGCGATTTCTTATAAGTCAGCAATAAAGAAACCAATTATTTCGGAAAAAGATACAATTACATTCCCAGGGTATGGGAATATGAGTATTTTAGAGGGAACGGAAAAGCTCGCAATAGCGCTAGTCAATCCATCATTCAATCATGGGAATATTCAATTTATTGTTTATTTAGATGATGAAAAGTCTCCTCTTCTCAAGACAGATATTGTGATACCCGGGAAAGCAGTAACAGAGGTACCGCTGCCTAAAGGCTTATCAGTTGGGAAGCATAAGATTAAGTTAGAAATGTTAGGATTTTCAGATAATCAAACTCGTCTTTCAGGAACAACAACTTCCTTTGAATTGACTGTATTAAAGGGGGAATAGGTTTATGAATAAATTAAAAAATTTCTTTTTCCTTTTCTTTTTTTTCGTTTTTCTTGGTCATTTTAAAATAACTGCTTTATCAGAAGAAACAGTAAATCCAGATAATTTTCTTCCTTTGCAAGGTATTTTTTCTGTACCCAAAGGAGCTGATAGCTCTGTTTCAAATAATATTGTTACCGTTACAAAAAATTTGCCATCTCAAATTGGCTCTATTTTTTCCAATAAGGATTTTCGATTAGATTTAACAAAAAAATCTAATGCTGAAATGTACCTAAAAATTAATGGGAATGCTGACGGATTGACTTTTATCATGCATGCTCTTGATTGGAAAGTTACAGAATTTAGTGGGAGTTTAGGTGAAAATTTAGGTGTATATGCAGATACTTTCTACACTAATGGTACGATGGCAAATTGTTTTTATTGCTCTTTTGTAGTTGAATTTGATACCTATGTTAATTTTCGTTCTACAGATTATTATTCAGATAGAGGCAGTCATATTGCAAATGCGTTTCCAGGTGAAGCTAGCACATATAAAAAAGTTTCAACTGGGGCACGCGCAGTTGTGCATAATAATTTACAATACACAAAATTGAACACTAATACTTGGACGAGATTTTTAATTTCGTGGGAGCCTATTGATGACACTGGTGGAATCTTCTCTTATAAATATGGAGATTTGGATTGGGTCTCAGTAAAAATTCCCTATAGCATATTTTGTAATGCTAAACAAGTATATTGGGGATTTACTGGATCTACAGGAGAAATTTCTGAGCAAGCGCAAGTCGCGTTTTATTCTGTTCCTGGGTTAATATATTACGATGATACGTTAAAGATTTTCGATACATCTAATAATTTGGAGCTATCAGACAAAGTAAAAAGTGATTCTGAATTATTAATAGAATATGAAGGTGTTTATGCTGGCGGAAAGTATGATTTTAATAATCCTCATATTGAATTTCCATTACCAGGGGGGATAGAGTATATTTCTGACACTTTTTCAATTAATGGAGAAAATGTTGTACCAACAATTTCTGGAAATAGTTTGCAAGTTGAACTACCAAATTTAAATTTAGCTTCAAATAAAGTAAAGATAAAGTTTAAGGTGAAATTAAAAGACTTATATTCTTTTGATAAATTTAAAATTACTAGTATTGTCAATGCGGATAATTACACTGATAGTCAAGGAAAAGAAAGAGAATTTGTTGTTGATAGTTCCCCCCCAAAAGGTGTAGGAAATATTCAAGTGGTTAAAAAAGATGACTCTAATAGTTTATTGGAATCACCTAAAGCTAATATTTTGAAAAGTTATGAAGATGATATCAGCTCAAAAGAAGCTATATCTATAAATTTTAAAGATATAGAAGATATAAAGGAAAAAGCAAAAAAATATGGACCAACTAGTTTTGTGTTGACTTTATCGGATGAAGTGAATAATACTGCTGACTTAACTATCCCTATGTTTGTCGTTTATGAAAATGAGAAAACGGCAAGCAATTCAGATTTTTTATTGAAAGCTCAAGATATTAATATAAGAAAATCATTTTATCCTAAAACAGTAGCTGATTTAAAAAGTTATATTCTTAATGATTCGGATCTCGAACTATACGAAGTAAATAATGAAAATTTACTTGAATCTGAAAACCCTAATTTAGTAGATATAAATATAGATGGGCTGCCAAAACCAGGTGATTCAATAACTACGGGAACTTATACAATAACTTTTAATTATAAAACTGTTAGTCTAAAAATTAATATGAATATTATTAAGGATAAAGTAGATTATCCACCAGGAAGTATTAAAGGAAATATAGACACAAAAGGCGAAAAAATATCAGTTTCTTTAAAGCAATTCTTGCCCAAACAGATTTTTACTGATAGCTATGAAGATTTGTCTTGGACAATTGATTTAAGTAAATATGCTATTGATTTATCTGATGAGAATGTTACAGTTTCTTCTTCTGAGCAAATGTTAGAAGAAGTGATTTCAAAAACTTATTCTAATCTTAATAATAGTAAGCAACTTTTAATGAAATTATCGAAAGAAGATTTACAACAATTTTCCGAGGAAAATGGAGATAAAGAAGTTACTTTTAATATCGAAGTCCCTTTAGTTACAACAAATAAAACTTTACTTGATCTATATAATTCTGACAATGAAAACTTTGAAATTCCTGTAAGTCTTTATAATGGTAAGGATTTAGTATCAAAGACCGTTGCTTCAGTCACGATGCAACCCCCAACAGGAGAAGGCATTGATACAGTAGTTAAAAGAGTAAGTTCAACAAAAGATTTAGACGCAAGTAAGTTAGTGACAAATCTAAAGAGTATGTTAGTTTTTGATACAGTGGAGGTTCTAGGTTTTGATGAGGAAAAAGTCTTTGATGATCCCGGAATGACTTCTGTAAATGTCAATATTAGAAGTAAGGCAACAGGTGTTGAATCCAAAGTGAAAGTAACTATTACTATTATTGAGGAACCATTGGCTTATGTTAGTGTTCCAGAAAATATTTCTTTAGAAAAAAGGGATAAAATGGTTCAAGGAATTGGAAAAGTAAGCTATAACGGTGTATCAGATGTAGATATTCAAGTAGATACAATGAATGTTTTACCGTTGGAAAGTCGTGAAGGAGATAAAATTGATTTACAGGTGTATAAGTCGAATCAAATTCCTTTAAAAGAATTGGAACATTTGACGGTGTTAAGCAAAAAGAATACTTCATATGATTTCTTTTTAAAAGCACCAAAAGAGAATTTCAAGAAAGTAGATATTTATAAGGGAGTAATCATGATTAATTTTGAGTTGCTTCCTAAAGTAATTAGCTCAAAAGAATAGAAAGTAGTGGAAGAATGATTTTTGTAATTAGTAGTTTGATGATAATCATAATGCTTCAAATTTTTATATGGTCTTTAATTGCGGTGGGGAGCCTTAGGGATAGAAAACGATGGCTACATCAATGTGATGAACAGTATATAAAAAAGAATAGAAATGAGCTTTAAGTTTTTATACTATGGGCAATTCGGAATAAGGGAAAGGATTTACTCAAGTGAATATTAATGAAGTGATTATGTATATCATCGTTTTCTTTCTTTGTCTTGGTGGACTGGATAAATGTATCGGTGGAAAACTTGGATTAGCGAAG
Organism: Lactobacillales bacterium; assembly: GCA_031261705.1. Taxonomy (GTDB): domain Bacteria; phylum Bacillota; class Bacilli; order Lactobacillales; family Streptococcaceae; genus JAISJD01. The sequence goes on along the minus strand of JAISJD010000050.1, from coordinate 102,788 downwards.
GAATTTGAAGAGGGTATTCATACCATGGGAACATTGGCGATGTCAATGATTGGGATTATTGTGCTAGCTCCTGTGTTAGCCAATGTTTTAAGCCCTGTCGTTGTTCCGCTTTATAAATTTTTAGGAGCAGATCCTTCCATTTTTGCAGGCACTTTATTTGCATGTGATATGGGTGGCTTCGCATTGGCAAAACAAATAGCGATTGATCCACAAGCCGGTTTGTTTGCGGGAACGATTTTAGGGTCAATGATGGGGATAACAATTGTTTTCACCATTCCGGTTGGGTTAAATATTATCGAAAAGGACGATCAGCCTTACCTTGCGACGGGTGTACTTAGTGGCATGATTACTATTCCAATTGGTTGCTTGGTAGGCGGATTGGTGGCGAAAATGCCACTGATGATGCTTTTGAAAAACTTAGTGCCGATTGTGTTATTTGCGGTCTTGGTAATGGTTGGACTGTGGTTAATTCCTAGTAAAATGATTAAGGGGTTTACTATTTTTGGTAAGGGAGTAGTGATTATTGCGGTGATTGGTCTAGTTCTCGGGGCGATGGATTTATTGATTGGTGTAAGACCGATCAAAGGAATTACACCTGTACAGGAGGGAATTAGTACCGTGGGAGACATTGCTCTAACCTTAGCTGGAGCATTCTGCATGGTGAAGGTCATTACCAAGATTTTCAATCGACCACTGATGAAGCTTGGAGCGCTACTTGGCATAAATGAGGTTGCTGCGGCTGGTATGGTCGCTACACTGGCAAATAATATTCCGATGTTTCAAATGATGAAGGACATGGATAAAAAAGGAAAGGTGATTAACGTCGCCTTTGCGGTATCAGCGGCGTTCGTCTTTGGAGACCATTTAGGTTTTATTGCCGGAGTAGCTAAAGAAGTCCTTTTTCCAGTGATTGTCGGAAAATTAGTCGGTGGAATTACCGCAGTATTTGTGGCAATTTTCATGGCAAATCGGATGATTGCTAAAGAAGAAACAGCCAGTAAGATGTCTTAAGGGTTCCACTTGAGACTTGATTGATTTTCTTTCAATGAATAAAACGTTCTCATCGTTTATGTGGCAAAGCATATCAAGAACAATAGCCTTAAATCCCCCCAGAGAAAATGCTATTGTTCATTAAAACTTATTGGAAGAAGTCAAGAAAAGTCACAAGTTTTATATATATTTTTCCACAGAAAAAATAGCTGAAAGTCATATCGGCTTTCAGTTATTTTGTTATTGAAGATAAAAAATAGAGATAAATATTGATAATAAAACAGTTAGGAGAGGAAAACTATGTTTGGAAAAAAGAAAAGTAAGAAAAATGATTTTGATTTTGACTTTGATGATGAAGAATTTGACGAATATTTTGATGAAGAAGAGGAAGATGATATGGAAGAGTTTCTTCCAAAAAAGAAAGCTCCAAAGGAAAAAAAACATAAGTCTGAGCGACCTAAATCAGCTACTTCCTCAGAGGACGATATGGAAGAAAAACCAAAATCCAATGGAAATGAGCAGCTTATTAATAAAAATGAATGGCTGAATAGACAGGTAGAACATCTGCGCCACGAAGTTGAAAATAAGCAAATAGAAATTGACCGATTAATGTTTTCAGGAAATTTTTCTTCCAAAGAGGACAAGGAGTATACTCGTTCGTTAGAGGAAAGATTAGAGGAGGCAGAAAGAAAATTAAGTGAGCAGGAAACGAAAAAAGAACAGATTGCTGATGTGTTAGTTGTTGCTAGAGAGCAATCGAAAAATATGGTGAATCAAGCAAAGCTAGAATCTCATGTTCAGGTTGGTAAGGCAAAGGAACAGGCGAATAAAATCGTTTCAGAGGCAAAGTATGAGTCAAAACGTATTCTTACAGATGCCCATACGCAAGCGGATAAAATTATTGGCACGGCAAAGGAAGATTTGCATCTCTTGAAGCATGAGGCAGAGGACTACTACCAACGTCTACTTCGCTCACAGGAGGATTCAAAAATGTTATACAATCAACTCGTTCGCAAAACGGAACAGATAGTTGGTGATGAAAAGAATAAAAAAGAAGATAATCTATGGTTGATGTAACCTTGATTAGAGGTTTTAAAGTGAAAGGGAAGGTTCATGAAAACTCAAAACATTAAAGTAGAGCTGTATTCTACGCCAGCAATGCCCTTAGGAAAAATATTGTTTGAAGAGGATTTATTTATCGGTCTTTGCTGTGTTTGTGAGGGAATTGATGACGAGAAAAAAATGGATACTCCTTGTTCTCGTCCAGAGTTAGTCAAGCATTTTGAAGAATTACAAAAAGTAGGTTCTTTTTTAAGGCATATTCAGATTCAATTGACCTCCTTAGAGCTTGATTGGCAACAATTTTTACAAGAATTGATGATGTATTTTCCGCAATTTTTATGGGTTAGTGGGAGAAAGGTAGAATTTGAGAATGAAAGTCTTTACCTCTTTGAGTTCGTCCCATTAGCCTCTAGTTATGGTGAATTTCCATATTCTATACATTTGCGAACTTCTTTGGAACAGCAATTTTCAATGGTAGAAGAAGATTATTCCCGCTTTTTTGTTGAAAAGATTGCCGATATTGCGCAAAATTTCTCTGAAGAAGTTGAAGAAGTTGAAGAAGTTGAAGAAGTTGAAGAAGTTGAAGAAGTTGAAGAAGTTGAAGAAGTTGAAGAAGTTGAAGAAGTTGAAGAAGTTGAAGAAGTCGAAGAAGTTGAAATTTTCAGTGATGTAGAAGAGGGTAAAACTATGACTAGTGAAGTTAAAAGTCAGCCTACAATCACAGAAGAAGTTGAACCAGAAATTAAAGAGATGCCTGAAAGTAATCGAGAACTTCTATATTATAAAGAAAGTCTATATCTTGAGAAACAAGCAAAAGAGCGCCTAACTTTAACAAATCAAAAGCTAGAATTAATTATTGAACAAATGGAAATAGAACTACTTTCCAATGGACTTCAGACCTTATCTAAGAAAGAAAAGAAAAAACAAAACGAGCATAAGCTTCTTAAAATTGATGTATTTAGGTACACAAGGCTAATTCAAAAAGCAAGATTTTTGGAACAGACGTGGAAACTTAATCAAGAATTGGTCGCCGAGCATGCGCAAATGTCAATTTCTCCCTATGATTGGGATTATGAATATGAAAGAGTCTATAATCTTAAACAAGCCGAGGGAATCAAGGAACTTCATATGTCGCTAGATGAATGTAAGAGAATCGAAGCTCGGGTAAAGATTAGGCATACCAGCTTATTTAGTCAAAATCCAACTGTTCGTATCATGAAAAAGGATTACGACTGTTTAGTCAGAAAAGCAGCGTATTTTGATGTTCTTCAAGGAGAAAATTATTTATTAAATCGAGAATTAACTGTTGAGGAAGAATGATAAAAAGAGGATAGATTAGCACTTCAATTAGTCGACTTATCTCCAATAAAAAAGGATATATTATGACAAGCTCAATTTGAATTTTAGGAGGAATATTTACCCTTTACTATTAAAAATGAAGTCGGTAAAGAAATACAATTTTTGTATTCCAAAATCTTACGAATCAATCCAAGATTAATTACAATACGGTTAGGAAATGGACGGACAGTTAACAAAATTATACAACCTTAAATTGATTTTAGCTAGCAATTAAAAGTCACCTTACTATGGGACGCTTACAAAAATCATGCGTTTGTGTAAAAAAGGACTGTGAGTGATGGAACGAGGAACTGAATTATTAAAAAAACTGGGAACTACTGTGCAATCAATCACTGAGCAAGTGTTAATTGATAACGGAGTTGAAAAACATGAAGCGGCACGGTGTGCAAAAAAGGTTTGTTATAAATTTAAGCACACTAAAAACTTCAATGTGTTATTTAAAGAATTAAATTATTCTGAAAATAAATTATCTTAAAAGAATAGGTTATAAATTTGTTCGTTTAGTCAGATGTTTTGAATAAATATTTTTGAAGAAGAAGGATGATTTTTTATGGTAAAGGAAAAGAAATTTAGTTGGTCCTACTTTATTTTAGGATTGCTTTATATTTTTGTTGCGCTAATAGCGTTCCAAGATCCAGCAAGTGATTTAGTCGCTGTCGTATTGCTTTTCTCTATTGCGGCAATTCTTAAAGGGATTTTTGAATTGTTCATACGGAGCAAATTAAAAGAATTTACTGGAACAAAATCAACTTCCTTAATTGTTTTAGGGATTTTAGATTTGATTTTTGGGATATTCTTACTGTTTAACATGCAAGCTGGGCTTATAGCTCTACCATATGTCTTTGCAACTTGGTTTATTATTGATTCTATCTGGGGATTATATATTTCAGGTACTTTCAAAGAAATCAGCAAAGGATATTATTGGTTCATGATTATTATTAATATCTTGGGTATCGTTATCGGCATAGTGTTACTATTCAATCCTGTGACTTCAGCATTAACTTTAGCATTCTTAGTTGGATGTTATTTCATGATAAGCGGGATTTGTTATCTAGTCGCTGCTTTCTAATGTGTTAAGAGAAAAAGTATTGATTTGTTTCAAATAAATATATCTGAATAAAAATACCACAAACGAGGTAAGCGTCCCATAGTAGGGTGCCTTAAATACAGTATCAGAAAACTAAGTGCCATAAATTTGCACTTAGTTTTTTCATCTTAGATTTTACGGCATAAAAAAGAAGCAGAGAAAAATTTCTCCACTTCTAATCAGAATTACTTTAAGAACGCTTCAGCAATCTTCGTATTAATATCAATCATTTTGTAAAAATCATCAATAGTAATAAATTCATTTGGTTGGTGTGCGTATTTTGTTTCACCAGGTCCTAAAATTAAGATTGGAAATTCTTTGTTGACACGTTCAAATTGGGAACCATCTGTGTAACCTGTTAACCCAAAAGTTTCTGATGGGGTTCCAGTAACATCTGAAACGACTTTTTGAGTTAATTCAGTGAATGGGTCAGTAACTTCTGTTCGCATAGAAGGTAAATCATTGATAAATTCCACTTCTGCTTTAAAATCTGGAACCGTTTTTGTTAATTCATCTAGCATTTCGGTAAATTGTTTTTTAATTTCTTCATGATTTTGTGCTTTTATGGTACGAATGTCGATTTCAACGGTACATTTATCGGGTACGACGTTTGTTCCGTTTCCGCCATTAATAACGTCAATACTTGAAGTTGAAGCACCTACTAAATCATCAACAGAGGAAGAAAAATTGAATTTTTTCTTGAAAGCTGTAAGGACAAGAAGCATGTGTTCAATCGCGTTTACTCCTAAACTTGGCATAGAACCATGAGCTGTTTTACCAAAAGTTGTAATACGTGGCCATAATGCTCCTTTGTGCGCAACACCAATTTCAATATTTGTTGGTTCGCCAATGAGTAATGCGTCTAAATCATCTGCATAGCCCTTATCGACTAATTTACCAGCACCAATCGCACTTGTTTCTTCACCGACTGTGGCAAGAAGTTTGATGGTTCCTTTAAAGTTGGCACCCGATTGTTTTAAACGAGTCATAGCGACAACGTAGGAAACTAATCCAGATTTCATATCACAAGTGCCACGGCCATACAAGTTACCGTCTTTTTCAATTGCAGCAAACGGATCAAAATCCCAAGGAACTTCGCCGACTGGAACCACATCCATATGTCCACTAAGTCCAAGTGTTTTGCCTTCTTCAGTTCCTTTCAAAGTTGCAACAAGTTGGTTTCGACCTTTACTATATTCTACTTGCTCGCAAGGAATATCATATTTTTCAAGGACTGCTTGTAATTTATCAGCCACTAATTTTTCGTTTCCTAAGACACTCTTGATTTTGACAACTTCTTTTAATAAATCTAATGCTTCTTGATTGTTCATAATTGAAACACCCCTTTATCATCATTACATACAAAATTGTATGTTAAATTCAGTTTATACCATATGTTTTACCAGGCAATGCGTTTATTTTCATAATTTAAGTTAAAAATTTAAGAAGAAAGAGAACGGAAAATAAATCCCTTATAAAGAAACGATGTTTTATTTTCAGATGATATAATGAGGAAAATTAAAAGAATGGAGGAGGAATGGAATGAATAATGGAAATTATCAGATAGATTATCGAACATTAGAGAAAAAAGAGAAAAACTTATATACCGAAACAACGATTTTCATTGTCCTTAAAGGTCAGCTGGTAGTGAACACGGAGGAGGCTTCCTTTTTACGTACAGCAGGGGATATTTTTGTCATAAATGCAAATGAAAATGTCGAACTAGCGTTGAATTTTCAGAAGCAGTGCTTATTTTTAGAATTAAAAATTAATAATTTATTTTTTGCGAGTCAGTTTCCTTCTTTTTTTCATACGAAATTTGAATGCCTATCCAAGCAATTGACTCATGGAAAGATGAATATTCTCGCTTCTTTAAGAAAGCAAGTGGCAGAACTTTGTTTAATAGATTTTAGCAATGAGTCCTCTAAGACATTAAAACAAACCTTGGCACTCTGCCAGATTATCTTGACTTTGATACAGTATTTTCAAAAAGAAACTGAGCAGGGGAAGTTATCAGAGAATATCAAGCTTCGAGAGATACTGGAATATATAGAGGAACATTTTCAAGAGGGAGTGCCTCTTTTAGAAGTGGCAGAGCATTTTTTCATGTCAGAATCGGCATTGTCGAAATTTTTCAAAAAGGAAACAGGAACTTATTTTTCGACATATGTAGGGGCTATTTGTGTGAAACACAGTGTGAATGAACTTCTTTATTCAAAGAAAAGTATCGAGCAAATCGCCTTGAATAACGGATTTAGTAATAGTAAGACGTACCGTCAGCGGTTTAAGAAGGTCTTTGGAGAGTCTCCTGTGACTTATCGCATGAATCATCTGGAACGCACGGAGAAATCACGACCCGAAAAAATAGAAGAAATAGACCATATACCAATGTCTAAGGAAATTTTGATGGCACTATATGAGTATGCACAAGTTCCCTTAGAAGAAACGCAGACTACTGATATTTTTTCTAAAAATAAGAAGCTTCAGATTACTGCAGAACCTATAGGAGTCGAACGAAAAATGGGACAAGTGATTGTTCATGTTGGAAGATTAGAGTACCTTTCTTCAAAGAGAATACAGGACGAAATTTTGGAACTAAAAAAGACAGTAACTATTCAATATGTTAGTGTTGATGCGTTATTTGATGAGACGCCTCTTTCTGTGGGGATTCATCAAGAGACTAGACTTAATTCATTTCCTTCTTTTGAACGATTAGAGTTGATTTTAGAGTTTTTAAGAGAAGTAAATATTGCCCTTTTTTTCCATTTTTCTTTGACAAAATATCAGCAGCTTACAGAAAGAGTGAAAAGAATCCATAGAGATTTTTTCCGTCATATGCAAAATCAATTTGACTTCAATCATTTTACCGAGTGGAAAATGAATTGTATTTTTGATGGAGAAAGCTGTCAGTCAACCTTTGCGGAATTTTTAAATTTCCATGAGCTACTTTTGGCAGCGTCAATTCCAATTTCTCTTGGAGCGGAAATTCCACTGGGGGACCCATTTTTTGATGAAAACCATCAGAAAGAGCAGCAGTTTTTCTACGAAGAAATTGCTTCAAAATGTGAATTTTTGACGTTCACTGCAGAGCCAAATTATATTTTTAATGAAACAAGAGAGCTTTTTGTAAATTTAGAAAATTATCATCAGTATGTAATAAACAAAGTATTTCATATCAAGCATAAGTTGAAAGAGTATGATCTTGATTTACCGTTATTTTTGACGGATTGGAATACATTGACTGGCATAACAAGAATCACCAATGGAACATTTTTCCGTGGAGCGATTATCTTGAAAGATATTTTAAAGCTAGATTTGTTAGTTTCGGGTTACGGCTTTTGGTTAGATATGGTGATTTATGAGGAATACAAGTCGCAAAGAAAGATGAAAAATGATGGGTTGGAGCTGTTTCATTATTATGGAAGTAAGCGTCCTGCTTATTTTTGTCTCCAGATGACAAGACGTTTACAGGGGAGGATAGTGGCGAGGGGAGAAGAATATGTATTAACCTATAATCATGGGAAATATCAGCTATTAATTTGGAACACCAATTATTTTGATCCTCACCTTTCTTCAGAGGAAACATTTTTGGAAAGCCAGACAGTGACCTATGACCTAGAGATATGCATGATGAAGCCTCACCGTTACCGAGTAAAGCAAATAGAATTGAATCGGCATAACGGCGCCCTGTTTTATTCCTATGAAGAGTTTAGAAAGGCGGAAACTCTTGATTTAGAAACCCAAAACTATATAGCTCAAATGACCCGTCCAAAAATCAGTGCTTTTGATATTGAAATTGATGACGAGTTTCACTATTACACAACCATAGATACAAATGGGGTAGTGTTGCTAGAATTGACGCCTATTTTATATTAGTTGGGCAAAAAAAAGCGGCTAAGGTCGCTTTTTTTGATTCTTTGAAAAGGTGCAGAAAAATTCATAAAAAATTATAGAGTATGAAGCTTATCTATGACTCACTCCTCTTTATATTATTAATTATTAATCTCTTCTCCCTCATAATAATCAAGAATAAACCGTGTAACCTGATTCATCTTAATAGAAGTTAAATGATTTCTTTGGATAAAATAAAAGTCTCGTTGATAGCTTGGAGATAATTCTTCGTAGTCAACGTTTTCTGGTACTGCCCGTTTCGAAAGGATAGACCGCCCAATTCCTTCCGCTAGCATAGCGACAATTATCTCATTGTTTTTAATTTCCATAGTTGGTACAGTTAGGTTATGTTCGTTAAAATATCGTTTTGTATAATAGAAAACGCCAGAAGTTTCTTCTCGGACAAGCCAAAGATTTGCTGACTTTTTCCCCGCTAAAACTAATTGGTCTTTTAAAATGGAGTATCGTTTGATTCCCTCGGTTGTTAGAGGTTTTTCCATGAAACCAATATCTGCCTTGTGTTCTGCTACTTTTTCTAATACTTCAAGAGAATTTTGCATTTCTATTTCAAAGGAAATCTCTGGAAATTTTTCTACTAATTGTTTCATTAATTTTGGCAAACAGTAGTTAGAAAAGGTATGAGAAGCCACGATACGACAAAGTTCCTGCTGATTGATTTCATGATTTAATTCACTAACTGTTTGCTGCCAATCCTCTAATAAATTTAAAACATGTTGATAAAGAATATCCGCTTGCTTAGTGGCAACGATTTCTTGTCTGCCGTTTCGCTGAAATAATGTTATTCCTAGCTCATTTTCAAGCTGTTTTATTTGATGGGAGACGGACGGTTGAGATAAAAATAGAATTTCTGCACTTTGAGAAAAATTTCTTGTTTCATAAACAATGCGAAAAGTTTGTAGTAATTTAAACATAGTGAGCACTTCCATTAATTTAATTAATAGTAAGTATAACAACTATTTATTTCAAAAACAATAGGAAACGACTTATAATAGTTTTAGGAAAACGTACAAAATTATTAATGAGGTGAGTCGTGTGAAAAAAACGAGTAGAAAAGTTGTTGTTGTAGGAACTGGATTAGTTGGAGCGAGTATTGCTTATTCAATGATTAACCAAGGGATTATCAATGAGCTAGTTTTAATTGATGTGAATCAAGAAAAAGCGCAAGGAGAAGCTTTGGATCTTTTAGATGGAGTAGCTTGGGGGCAAGAAAATGTGAATGTTTGGTCTGGAGGCTATGAAGAGTGTAAAGATGCAGATGTAGTTATTATCACGGCAGGAGTGAATCAAAAGCCTGGACAAACGCGCTTAGAGTTAGTAGATATCAATGCTAGCATCATGAAGTCTATTGTCAAAGAGGTGATGGCTTCAGGTTTTGATGGGATTTTGGTGGTTGCTTCTAATCCAGTAGATGTGTTGACTTACGTTGCTTGGAAAACATCTGGTCTTCCAAGTAGTAGAGTGATCGGTACGGGCACAACGTTAGATACTACCCGTTTTCGTAAAGAATTAGCCGCAAAGCTTAAAATCGATCCACGGAGTATTCATGGCTATATTATTGGGGAACATGGGGATTCAGAGGTAGCAGTTTGGTCTCATACAACAGTTGGAGGCAAACCTATTTTAGAGTTTATAGTGAAAAATAATCGCTTAAATGTGGAAGATTTAACAGTTTTGGCAGACAAAGTAAAAAACGCCGCTTATGAAATTATTGACCGGAAACAAGCAACCTATTACGGTATTGGCATGAGCATTGCTAGAATTGTTAAAGCTATTTTAAATAATGAACAATCTGTTTTACCTGTTTCAGCCTACTTAAATGGGGAATATGGAGAAAAAGATATATTTACGGGGGTTCCCTCTGTGGTCAATCAATCAGGTGTTCGAGAAATTATTGAGCTTTCGATTGATGCAAATGAAAGAAAACAATTTAAAACTTCCGTTGAAAAGCTTAGAAGTGTGATTCAATCTGTGGACTTGAGTTAATTTTTTAATAGAAACTTCAAAAAAAGTTGTTATTATGTATTCTTAAAAAGAAAGAGAGAAGTCTATTGAAAAATTTTCTTAAAAAAGTACCTATTCCTATTTGTGGGTTAATGTTGGGGTTAGCCTCTTTGGGAAATTTGTTAAAGAGTTACAATTTATTTCTACTGGGGAATATTTGCGGTGTGATTGCCGCAATTATTTTCCTCCTTGTGTTATCCAAAATTTTATTGACTTTCAGACATGTAAAAGATACCTTAGCAGACCCGATTGTTGCTTCGGTATCTCCTACATTTACTATGGGAACGATGGTGCTAACAACGTATATTTACCCAATTCCCTCTTTAGCGCTTGTGGCTAAAATTATATGGTTTGTTGCGATTGTGCTTCATTATTGTTTGATGTTTTATTTCGTCTATAATTTTTTGATTAAACCTAATGTGACGATTGAACATCTCTATCCAAGCTGGTTTATTGTATTTGTTGGCTTAGGAGTAATCGCAGTGACAAGTCCTAATTATTCTGTTCTTTTCGGTCAGATAAATTTTTGGATAGGATTATTTTTCTATCTTCTTCTGTTGCCAATGATTATTCACCGAGTATTCCGGGTGAAAAACATGCCGAATCCAACGCTACCGTTGATTACCATTATTGCGGCACCGGGTTCTTTAGAGCTGACTGGTTATTTAAAGGCATTTCCTAGTCCTAATTCGTTCTTGCTATTTTTATTACTAGCACTGTCTCAAGTTTTATATTTGTTTATCTTTACTAGAATTATCAAACTATTTATTTTAAGTCGAGTGAAGAAAAGTTTGCACTTGCCTTTTTATCCAAGCTATGCGGCGTTTACATTTCCAATGGTGATCTCAGCGATGGCAATTACGACTGCAACGAAACAGATTTCAGCAGGTTCCATCTTGTTTTCTGTTTTAAATCGTTTAGCAGTAGTTGAGACAGGAATAGCCTGCATCATTGTTTTATATGTGCTTGTTCATTATCTAGTATTCTTCAAAAAAATCTGGCTGGAAAGTGTGAAATAGAACCTTATGTTTATCCATTTTGAAATCTGATTTTCACATAATAAATTGTTATTTTACTTATGGCTAAAAGAATCTTATCATAAATTTATATTCGTTAGAAATAAGACAATAAACCAAAGGAGATAAGAGTATGTCATTGATTGGAAAAAAAGTGGAACCTTTTACAGCACAAGCTTTTCAGAATGGGGAATTTTTTGAAGTCACAGAAAATGACCTCAAAGGGCATTGGAGTGTCATTTGTTTTTACCCGTCAGATTTTAGCTTTGTTTGCCCAACGGAGTTAGAGGATTTACAATCACAATATGCAGAGTTACAAAAATTGGGCGTTGAAGTTTTTTCAGTTTCTACAGATACACATTTTGTGCATAAGGCATGGCACGATGAATCGCCAGAAATCGGAAAGATTCAATACACAATGGTTGGGGACCCAAGTCATGTTATTAGTCGAAATTTTGATGTATTAGATGAAGAAGCAGGTTTGGCACAACGTGGAACTTTCATTCTCTCACCAGAAGGAATCGTTCAAAGTATTGAAATCAGTGCAGATAGTATCGGTCGTGATGCAAGTGTTCTAATCAATAAAGTTAAAGCGGGACAATATATTGCGGCTCATCCGGGACAAGTTTGCCCAGCAAAATGGCAAGAAGGTGAAGAAACATTAACACCTAGTCTAGATCTTGTAGGAAAATTATAGAATGTATTTTACACGCTAAAAGTGGTTTTAAGATTGAAAGACCTTAGAACCATTTTTTATTTTTATAAATGGAGGATTCTTGATGAAGAAGTTATTGAAATTAGTAAGTGTTTTAATGCTAGGAGCGTTGGTCATTACTGGCTGCGGAATGGAAAAGAAAAAGAATACTGCTACTGACAAAAAAACACCAGAGGAATTAACCTTATATATTGTTCGTCACGGGAAAACGATGCTTAATACTACGGATCGTGTTCAAGGTTGGTCAGACGCATTTTTAACAAAGGCAGGAGAAGAAGTTGCAACTGCAGCAGGTATTGGATTAAAGGATATTGATTTTCAAAATGTTTACAGCAGTGACAGTGGTCGAGCAGTTCAGACGGCCAATTTTATTCTGAAGGAAAATGAAACTTCTTCTGATTTATCTGTGACGACGGATAAGCGATTAAGAGAATTTAACTTTGGAACTTATGAGGGAGATTTAAACCATACGATGTGGCAAGATATTGCAGATGAGCAAGGTGTTTCCTTAGAGGAATTTAAGAAAAATCTGACCCCTGAATCGTTCGCTAATAGTGTCGCAAAATTAGACGCTAAACGTACAGAAGAAGTAAAAAATAATTGGCCAGCAGAAGATTACAAGACAATCAGCACACGACTGAAAGCAGGGGTAGAGGAAATTGTCAAAAAAGAGATGAAAAATGATGGTTCAGGAAATATCTTAATCGCTTCCCATGGTCTTAGTATCTCGGCTTTGTTAGCTACCTTATTCCCTGATTATAAAATTCCTGAGGGTGGCTTGAAGAATGCGAGTGTCTGTACAGTCAGATATAAGGATGGAAAATATACTTTAGAGAAAGTAAATGACATGAGTTATGTTGAGACTGGAAAGAAAGTATTAGATAAAAAATAATCAAAAAAAGATTAAGTAGCTTACAAGCCGCCTAATCTTTTTTGCTTATTTCTTAATCATATCTGTGCCGGGAAAATACCCCTCCACATTGTCTACATAGTCTTCAAAGTATTTCAATAAGTCTGCTTTGACTTGTGAGTAATCCTCCTCGGAATAGTCACGTTCTTCGACATGTCCTTTAAAATAGGGCATATTTAGCTCTTCACGTAGACGGTCAACCACTTCATCTGCGGTCAATTGGTTCCCTCCGTTCTAAATCAGTTACCGATTTATCATAGCATGATTTTTCTGGTAGTTCTAGTTTTCTTCTAAATTATTTAGACGGTCGGTAATTTTTTCATAGGTTTTTTTAAGTACGTTAAATTTTTCTTCGACCAGTTGAAAATCTTTCTTTGCTGTTTCATATAAGCAATAATGTTTTAATTCAAAGTAAAAGTCTTCAAAGTTTGTAAAGAAATTTAAACAGTCAATGTCATGCGTTTCGTTTGTTAATAAATAAAAGAGCTTCGTTGAGTGGTAGAGGGTGAATAGTTCGCTAATGCCAGCTTGAATTTTCGCATAGTCTGATTTTCTTTGGTTTTGTGCGATTTCCGTTAGCGTTAGACAGCCGTTTAATGTTTCTGAAAGATAAGATACTAGGATTTTGTCCTTCATTGTTTTTTCTATATTCATCATTCTATTATCCTCCGTATGTAATTTCGTTTTGTTCTATTACGTTTGTTTGATTATAACATTGTTTTTCTTGTAAACAAACAATTAATCATTGATTTTTAATAATCACAGTTCTTGTTTTATTTCAAAAAAAATTCTTATAAAATAAAATTATCAGAAAATTTCAAAAATATCTTGACTTTAATTTTAAATCATGTGATGATTAGTTTAGAACTATTACAGAAAGAAAGTAGTGATTGTGATGAAATCTATGACAACTCTTACAACTTTATTATTAATGTCGGGCTCGTAGCACTGAAAAAAATCAGTTGCCGTGAGTCCTACTTCAGCATTCTATGCGTGGGACTTTCAAGCATCCCACAAGTTGGGGTGCTATTTTTATACCATAAAATACAAAAGAAAAGAGGAAAAAATAATGAGAAAAATTCAGTTTTTTGATACAACGTTACGTGATGGGGAGCAAACACCGGGAGTAAATTTTAATACAAAAGAAAAAGTTCAAATTGCTTTGCAGCTAGAAAAATGGGGCATTGATGTTATCGAAGCAGGTTTTCCAATTTCTTCTAACGGTGATTTTGAAGCGGTGAGGGAGATTGCTCGACATGTGAAACATATGACGGTAGCCGGTCTTGCTCGTTGTCAGAAAAAAGATATTGATCGTGCCTATGAAGCGTTGCAGGACGCAATAGACCCGCAAATTCATGTGTTTTTGGCAACAAGTCCTGTGCATATGGAATATAAATTAAAAATGACGACCAAAGAAGTGATTGCCTCTATTAAGGAACATGTCACTTATGCGCGGACATTATTTGAAAAGGTTCAATTTTCGCCAGAAGATGCAACACGAACGGAGCGTGAATTTTTACTTCTTGCGGTTCAAACTGCAGTAGATGCTGGGGCAACGATTATTAATATTCCTGATACAGTGGGCTATTCCAATCCAACAGAATATGGGGAAATTTTTAAATATTTAATTGAAAATGTGCAATCAGAAAAAGAGATTACCTTTAGCTCGCATTGCCATGATGATTTGGGGATGGCGACTGCTAATGCACTAGCTGCAATTGAAAATGGGGCGAATCGTGTAGAGGGAACGTTAAATGGGATTGGGGAGCGTGCCGGAAATACTGCGCTAGAAGAGGTGGCAGTAGCACTCTATATTCGTAAAGATTTTTATCAAGCAGAAGACAATATTCAGCTTGCAGAAACGAAAACGACGAGTGATATTATTTCACGTTTTGCGGGGATTCCTGTTCCTAAAAATAAAGCGGTGATTGGCGGAAATGCTTTTGCTCATGAGTCGGGGATCCATCAAGACGGTGTGCTAAAAAATCCTACAACTTATGAAATTATCACGCCCGAGCTAGTTGGAGTGAAGCATAATGCGCTACCTCTTGGAAAATTATCAGGTCGTCATGCGTTTATCAACAAAATGGAGGAGCTTGGGTTTACATTAGAGCAAGAGGAACTAAGAGAGGCTTTTGCGAAATTCAAAGATTTAGCGGATAAGAAAAAAGAAGTAACGGATTCGGACTTGCGTGCATTAATGGTCGGGCAACAAACGAGCGAAAGCGATGCTTATTCTCTCACTGGTTTAGAGTTGAATTATCACTCTGACGGTGAACAGGAGGCGACCGTGGTGGTTGTGATGCCAAATGGTAAGGCTATTGAGGCAAGCGCCAAGGGGTCAGGCTCTGTTCAAGCAATTTATAATGCGATTGATGAAATTTTCAGTCATGAAATTGCGTTGAATAGTTATAGCATAGAAGCAGTGACTTCAGGGATTGATGCACAGGCAGAGGTTCATGTGACCGTGATTAACTCAGAAACAGGCAGTTTCCATAATGCGGTGGGGATTGATTTTGATGTTTTACAAGCTTCAGCAATTGCTTATTTACAAGCAAACAATGCGGTTCAACAAGAAAATGCACAGGAGGAAGTAGAATGAAGAAAAAAATCGTAGCATTAGCTGGAGACGGGATTGGTCCAGAAATCATGAATGCGGGTTTGCATGTTTTGAAAATCGTTGCAAAAAAAGTTGATTTTTCTTATGAAGTGGAAAATTATGCGTTTGGTGGTGCAGGAATTGATGCAGTAGGGCACCCCTTACCAGAAAATACTTTAAAAGCTGCACAAGCCTCCAATGCAATATTATTAGCGGCAATTGGTGGGCCTCAATATGACAAGGCAGAGGTTCGTCCTGAGCAAGGCTTACTAGCGCTTAGAAAATCTTTAGGACTTTTTGCAAATATTCGACCGATTAGTGTTCATCCAGCGATTGCTCATCTTTCTCCATTAAAGGAGGAGGTTGTTGCTGGTGTAGATTTCGTAGTGGTGCGGGAGCTGACGGGAGGGATTTATTTTGGAGAACCTCGGGAGCTAACCCCTGAAAAAGCGATTGATACCAATGTTTATACCGCTCAAGAGATTCGGC
Organism: Lactobacillales bacterium; assembly: GCA_031261705.1. Classification (GTDB taxonomy): domain Bacteria; phylum Bacillota; class Bacilli; order Lactobacillales; family Streptococcaceae; genus JAISJD01. The sequence goes on along the minus strand of JAISJD010000050.1, from coordinate 86,648 downwards.
GGATTATACGGAAAGCCTTTGAAATTGCGCAGACACGTAAGAAAAAGGTGACCTCAGTGGATAAGCAAAATGTTCTTGCTACTTCTAAGCTTTGGCGACAAGTTGCAGAAGAGGTTTCATTGGAATTTCCAGAGGTTACGCTAGAGCATCAATTAGTAGATAGCTGTGCTATGGTGATGATTACCCATCCACAGAAATTTGATGTGATTGTGACAGAAAATCTTTTTGGCGATATTTTGAGTGATGAGGCGTCTGTTTTACCCGGATCACTTGGGGTCATGCCGTCAGCAAGTCACGCAGAAAGTGGTCCGTCACTTTATGAACCGATTCATGGGTCAGCGCCTGATATTGCTGGAAAAAATATAGCGAATCCCATGTCAATGATTTTATCAGTGGCGCTGATGCTTCGTCAGTCTTTTGGTGAAGAAAAGGCGGCAGCTATTATTGAACAGGCATGTGATAAGGTGATGAGCCGAGGAATTTTAACTAAAGATTTAGGTGGTACAAGCTCGACGACTGATTTTACTGAAGCAGTCATAAAAGAAATTGAGAAAGTAGAGGGATAGTTATGGGAAAAACACTTTTTGATAAGCTATGGGAACGTCACGTCATTACTGGCGAAGTGGGGGAACCACAGCTTTTATATGTTGATTTACATTTGATTCACGAAGTAACTAGCCCACAAGCTTTTGAGGGACTGCGTGAAGAAGGAAGAGGTGTCCGTCGTCCTGTTCTAACTTTTGGAACTATGGATCACAACGTGCCAACCAAAGATATTTTTAACATTCAAGATGTGGTTGCCAAAAAGCAAATTGAAACCTTGGGAACAAATGCCCAGGAGTTTGGTGTAGAAATCTGTACGAACGGTTCAGAACGTCAAGGGATTATCCACATGGTTGGTCCAGAAACAGGACAAACGCAGCCGGGGAAAGTAATCGTCTGTGGGGACTCTCATACAGCCACGCATGGAGCTTTCGGGGCGTTAGCGTTCGGGATTGGGACAAGTGAAGTGGAACATGTCTTTGCGACACAAACGATTTGGCAACGGAAACCTAAGCAAATGGGGATTCATGTTACTGGAAAACTACAAAAAGGAGTCTATGCGAAGGATATTATTCTAGCTCTGATTTCAACCTATGGCGTGGGTTTTGGTGTTGGCTACGCGGTGGAATTTTACGGTGAAGCGATTACCGCACTTAGCATGGAAGAACGCATGACTATTTGCAACATGGCAATTGAAGGTGGCGCAAAAATGGGTATGATGTCCCCAGATGAAAAAACGTTTAAGTATGTGTGTGGGCGTGAGTTTGCTCCCAAGGATATGGAAGCAGCAATCAAGGATTGGCAAACGCTTGTAACAGATGAGATGGCAACTTTTGATGAAATGATTGAACTAGATGTGAGTGATTTGGCACCTTTTGTTACTTGGGGAACGAATCCAGAAATGGGGGTAGCGATTACCGAGAATTTTCCAGAAATCACCGATATGAATGACGAACGAGCCTATCGTTATATGGATTTACATCCGGGCCAAAAAGCTACAGATATTGAAGTGGGCTATGTCTTTATTGGTTCATGTACGAATGGGCGGTTGAGTGATCTACAAGAGGCAGCAGAATTTGTTAAAGGGAAAAAGATTAGTAAGCAGGTTTCTGGAATTGTCGTTCCGGGAAGTCGTCCAGTGAAGCACGCTGCAGAAAAGCTTGGACTGGATAAGGTTTTTATTGAAGCAGGTTTTGAATGGCGAGAGCCGGGCTGTTCTATGTGTCTGGGGATGAATCCTGATCAAGTACCAGAGGGCGTACATTGTGCTTCGACAAGTAATCGAAACTTTGAAGGGCGACAAGGAAAGGGCAGCCGCACGCATTTATGTTCTCCCGCTATGGCAGCAGCTGCAGCGATTAATGGCACATTTGTTGATATACGTCAGGAGGTAGGAAAATAATGGAAAAATTTACGATTCATACTGGGACAAAGGTGCCGCTGATGAATGATAATATTGATACCGACCAAATTATTCCGAAAGGCTTTCTAAAACGGATTGAAAAAACAGGTTTTGGAGAATTTATGTTTGATGAGTGGCGCTATTTGCCTGACCGTTCGCCTAATCCGGAGTTTCCGTTGAATTTTCCAGAACATCAAGGGGCAACAGTTTTGATAAGTGGGGATAATTTTGGTTCGGGTTCTAGTCGGGAACATGCGGCATGGGCATTGACAGATTATGGCTTTCGTGCAATTATTGCGGGGAGTTATAGTGACATTTTTTATATGAATGCGTTAAAAAATGGGTTACTACCCATTGTATTACCTCTTGCAGAACGTGAAGCATTGGCTGAATTGCCCGCAGATGAAATGATTGAAATTAATTTAGCAGACCAGACTGTTGATAGTGCCGCAGGAGTCTTTCATTTTGAGATTGATCCAACTTGGAAACATAAATTAGTGAATGGGCTAGATGATATTGGGATTACCTTGCAGTATGTGGACTTGATTCGTCAATATGAAGAAAATCGTCCGAGTTATTGGCAATAAATAACATGCGATTGAGCCGAAAAATCTCAGTCGTATTTTTGTCGTGTTTTTTGAGGCGGATTTCATCAAACAAATTATATAAAAAAATTAAAACATTTTTGTATGACCTTTGTTATAATGAAGTCAAAGGAAGTGTAGAAATGAAACAAAGAATAGAGAAATTAAGAACTACCATGCGTCAATATGGGCTAGAAAGCTTACTAATCACAAGTCCTTATAATTTACGCTATTTAACAAATTTCACAGGAACGACAGGTCTTGCGGTCATTACACTGGAAAGGCTATATTTTGTCACAGATTCTCGCTATACTGAACAAGCGGAAAAGCAGGCAGAAGATTTTATTATTGTGCAAAACATCGGTCCTATTTATGAGGAAGTAACAAAAATTTTAGAGCAGGATGAACCTGAAAATATTGGTTTTGAGGAAAATATTACTTATGCAGAATATGTCGCACTAGAAGAAATCGTTCCATTAACGACCGATTTAGTTCCTGTCAGTGGGATGGTAGAAGCATTACGTGAAGTGAAGTCGGCAGATGAGGTAGCAATTATCAAGCAGGCCTGTGCGATTAGTGACCAAGCGTTCACACATATTTTAGATTATATTAAGCCCGGTATGACAGAAATTCAAGTAGCAAATGAGCTTGATTTTTATATGCGAAGTCTTGGGGCAAGTGGTGTTTCCTTTGAAACGATTGTCGCAAGTGGTGCACGCTCAGCAATGCCACATGGTGTCGCCAGTGAGAAGATAATTGAGCAGGGTGATTTAGTGACACTCGATTTTGGTTGCTATTATCATGGATATGTTAGTGACATGACCCGAACGATTGCTGTTGGGGAACCAGATGAAAAGCTAAAAGAGATTTACCAGATTGTGCTAGAGGCGCAGGAAAAAGTATTGGAAGTGGCGAAGGCAGGTTTGTCTGGTGCAGAATATGATAGAATTGCTCGAGATTACATTGTAGAAAAGGGCTATGGTGCTTATTTCTCTCACGGAATTGGTCACGGGATTGGATTAGAAATTCATGAGGAACCAACCATTTCTCAACGGTTAGACAATATTCTTTATGCTGGGCAAGTGATTACAGATGAACCGGGAATTTACCTTTCAGGTCTTGGTGGTGTGCGGATTGAGGATGATTTACTTATCACTGAAGAGGGTTGCGAAGTTCTAACGCATGCACCAAAAGAGCTAATTATCGTTTAGCCGATGTTTCATTGTACGAAAGTGTGGAAAAATGATAAAATAGTTAGGAATAGTGCGTATTGTACAATTAAGAATGAAGGGAAATGAAAAATAAATGATTTCAACCTCAGATTTTAAAACTGGCTTGACTATCGAATTTGATGGAGGCATTTGGCGTATCGTCGATTTCCAACACGTAAAACCGGGGAAAGGTGCCGCATTTGTTCGTACAAAGCTAAAAAACTTACGTAACGGAGCTGTTCAAGAAAAAACGTTCCGTGCCGGCGAAAAAGTATCGAAAGCGCAAATTGATAATAAAAAAATGCAATATCTTTATGATACTGGTGGCATTCATGTGTTCATGGACTTAGAAACTTACGAACAAGTGGAAATCCCAGAAGAACAAATTGAAGATGAATTAAAATATATGCTTGAAAACATGGAAGTAAGTATTATCATGTTTGGCGATGAAATTCTAGGAGTTTCTCTACCAAATACAGTGACATTAACAGTAAAAGAAACAGAACCAAACATCAAGGGCGATACTTCTTCAGGTGGTTCAAAACCAGCGATTATGGAAACAGGATTGAGCGTAAACGTGCCTTTCTTTGTTAACCAAGGAGATTCGTTAATTATTAACACAACAGATGGTTCATATGTTTCTCGTGCATAAAGAAAATTGATTGTGAATGGAGGTTATTCCATGGCTGAAGGAAATAAATTAACAATTGATAACTCTGCAGAGCTTGGTGATATTGTCATTGCGCCAGAAGTTATCGAAATCATTATTGGGATTGCGGCAAGTAAAGTAGACGGTGTCTATGGCATGCGTGGAACTTTTGCAAATAATGTTGCAGAGCGTTTAGGTCGTCAAGAGCACGGCAAAGGAATTAGCTTGCAAACAACTGAAGATGGTGGAGTATCTGTTGATATTTACTGCTATCTTAACTATGGCGTATCTGTGCCAAAGGTTGCCTTAGAAATGCAAGAAAAGGTGAAACAACAAGTGCTTTATATGACGGGAATTGATTTACAAGAAGTGAATATTCATGTCGTGGCAGTTGTTCCTGAAAAATTAGCGAAAGTAGATTCAACGGATTTATTTGACGATGATGAAGAAGAGGAAGCGGATGACTAAAGAATTAAACCGACACGAGATTCGCGAAAAAGCGTTACAATCGTTATTTCCCTTAGATTTTAATTTGGATTTGACGAAGGAAGATGCAATTCAAAATGCGTTAATGCTTGAACAACAAGAGTTAGTGGATGAAGAACAAGAAAACTTTGTACCAACCTATCTTGATTTGTTAGTCACAGGCGTGATTGAGAAGAAAGCTGAGCTTGATGCTTTAATTCAACAAAATCTAACGAAAAAATGGACGTTAAATCGGATTGCTAAGACGGATTTGATTATCTTACGTATGGCTATCTTTGAGATGAATTATGTAAATGATGAACAAGTGCCAAACAAAGTTGCTGTTAATGAAGCGGTAGAACTGACAAAGAAATTTAGTGATGATGCTTCAAGTAAATTTGTCAATGGTGTCTTATCAAGTGTATTAAAAGAAATAAATGAATAATTTTCAACACCGCAGAGCCATTTTGCGGTGTTCTTGCTGTTCTTTAATGAATTTTAGTAAGAGATTTTTCCCGATTTATTGCACAGTGTGATAAAATATTACAAAAAGGATTTAAGGCAATAGATATTGCTAAGAAAATTTTGGAGGGTTATTGTATGGGAGAAATTATAGACGGTCGCACACTTGCGGACAAATTGCAAACAGAATTAAAGACAAAGGTGGATATTTTAAAAGAAAAGGGTGTCACACCAGGCTTGGTTGTTCTCTTGGTTGGAGAAAACCCTGCAAGTCAGACCTATGTTAGAAATAAGGAAATTGCAGCGAATAAAGTTGGTTTTCTATCAAAAATAGAGAGACTTCCTGAGACAATTACGGAAGCTGATTTATTGGCGCTTATTGAACAGTATAATCAAGATACAGCCTTTCATGGAATTTTAGTTCAACTTCCATTACCTGCACACATAGATGAAGAAAAAGTCATATTAGCGATTCATCCAGAAAAAGATGTAGATGGCTTTCATCCAATTAATATGGGACAATTGTTTATTGGAAAGCCTGTTATGATTCCTTGTACACCGTTTGGCATTATGAAAATGTTTGAAGCCTATGGTATTGATTTAGACGGGAAAAACGCGGTGGTCATTGGACGTTCAAATATTGTTGGGAAACCAATTGCTCAGTTAATGATGATGAACAATGCTACGGTTACTATTGCCCATTCTCATACGAAAAATCTTGAAGAAGTTGCGAAACAAGCAGATATTTTAGTGGTGGCGATTGGTCGCGGACATTTTGTGACAAAAGAATTTGTAAAAGAGGGCGCGGTGGTGATTGACGTTGGAATGAATCACAATGCAGCAGGAAAACTAATTGGTGATGTAAAGTTTGATGAAGTTGAACCGCTTGCTAGTTACATTACTCCTGTTCCCAAGGGAGTGGGTCCAATGACAATTACTATGTTACTTGAACAAACGTATATCGCAGCGACTCGCACGATAGAAGAAAAATAGAAAAGGTGGAGGAACATGTCGGAAGAATATTTAACGGTCACGGCATTAACTAAATATTTGAAAGCAAAATTTGAAAGGGACCCGTATCTTGGTCGGGTTTACCTGACAGGAGAAATTTCAAACTTTCGCTTGCGACCGACTCACCAATATTTTAGTTTAAAGGACGAAAATGCTGTAATTAGTGCTACCATGTTTAAAGGAGCATTTTCCAAGATAAAGTTTAAGCCAGAAGAGGGTATGAAGGTTCTAGTGGTCGGTCGTGTCTCTCTTTATGAACGAAGTGGACAATATCAACTCATGATTGAACACATGGAGCCAGACGGAGTGGGTGCTCTTTATCAAGCTTTGGCACAGCTTAGAGAAAAGCTAGAAAAAGAAGGATTGTTTAATCCAAACTTCAAACAACCTTTGCCTCGTTTTCCTAAGAGAATCGCAGTATTGACTAGCCCAAGTGGTGCAGTTATTCGAGATATTATTACGACAACTCGCAGGCGGTATCCAATCGCTCAAATTGTCCTCTTTCCTACCAAGGTACAAGGAGAGGGTTCCGCAGACGATATTGTGCGGAATATTCGGCGTGTTGAGGAGCTTGGCAATTTTGATACGATGATTATTGGTCGTGGTGGAGGTTCTATCGAAGATTTATGGAGTTTTAATGAAGAGAAAGTGGTGCGTGCGATTTTTGAAGCGAGAACACCTACCATTTCTTCGGTCGGACATGAAACAGATGTGACTCTTGCAGATTTAGTGGCAGATGTCCGTGCAGCAACTCCGACAGCAGCGGCAGAATTAGCAGTGCCCGTTTTGACGGATGAGCTGATGAACATTAAACAAAAGCAAATTCGCTTGGAAAATGGGTTTAAAAAAGTATTAGAAAATAAAATGCTACGATTTAAACGTTTAAAAGAATCATACGTATTTATGCAGCCTGAACGACTTTATGAAGGCTTATCCATGCGGTTAGACAAGACGAAAGAACGTCTAAATACTGCAATAGAACGGACGATTAACGAGCAAAAAACACGTTATATCCAAGCAAGAGGACAATTAGCAGAATATTCCCCAAAAAATCGTGTATTTCAAGAACATCAACGAGTAACCTATGATACACAACGATTGATTCAAGGGATGAATGAATACTTTAATACAAAACAGCAAGCATTTTTCAAAACAGTTCAAGCCTTAGATTTACTAAGTCCGTTAAAAATTATGGGACGAGGATATAGCTATACGCTAAAAGATAAGGAAATGATTAAGTCAGTCAATCAGCTCAAATTGAATGAGACCGTGCAAGTTCACTATACAGACGGTTTTGTTGAAGCTGAAATCAAAGAAATCAGAAAAGAAAATGGAGAATAATCATGGCAAAAGGAAAAACATTTGAAGAGTCATTACAAGAGCTAGAAGCAATCGTTTCTCAACTTGAACGTGGAGATGTGCCTTTAGAAGAAGCGCTAGATGCGTTTAAAAAAGGAATGGATTTAAGTAAATCGCTTGAAGTGACCTTGAAGAATGCAGAAAAAACTTTGACAAAAGTAATGACAGAAGAAAATCAAGAAGTCCCCTTTGAAGAAGGTGAAGCCTAGTGCTGAATGATTTTTCAACTATTCATCTTCCAAAGGTTGAAAATGTCATGGAAGAATTTATTGATGAAAATGCAAAAGCAGATACCTTAAAAAAGGCAATGCTTTATTCGATTCATGCGGGTGGGAAAAGGATTCGTCCCCTACTATTACTAGCAACTGCAAAATCCTTTGGCACCACTATTACTTGGGAACATCTAGCTGTTGCAGGTGCGCTTGAAATGGTGCATACGTACTCACTTATCCATGATGATTTACCCGCAATGGATAATGATGATTTACGCCGAGGAAAGCCAACAAACCATAAAGTTTTTGGTGAGGGAATGGCAGTTTTGGCGGGCGATGGATTGTTAACTTCGGCATTTGAATTAACTGCTAAAGCGTTTCATGGAGAATTTGTTGCCCCGCTTGCTCATGCAGCAGGTGCGAGTGGCATGGTGGCTGGGCAAGTCTTAGATATTGAGGGGGAAGAAAAATCACTAACTCTTGATGAATTGAAAGAAGTTCACGAGAAGAAAACAGGTGCTTTACTCCGCTTTGCTGTTTCGACAGGTGTGGCTATGGCGGTTGAAAAAGAAACGCCTAAAATTAGTGAAAACATGCTAGTGTATGCTAAAAGTTTTGGTTTAGCCTTTCAAATTCGAGATGATATTTTAGATATTACCAAAAGCACCGAAGAATTGGGGAAAACAGCTGGAAAAGATATTGTCATGAATAAATCGACTTATCCAGCGTTACTTGGACTTGACGGGGCAAAACAAGCCTTGTCGGAGGAACTTGAAAAGGCTAAAAGGGCACTGAAAAATGTAGAGAGTTTAGACTCGAATTTTGACGGTCAACTTCTTGAGGAATTTATCGAAATGTTAGAAATAAAGGCGGGTGAGTAGATGTCAAAGAAAGAACGAGTGGATGTGTTAGCGGTACAGCAAGGTTTATTTGATACACGTGAAAAGGCAAAACGTGCGGTAATGGCGGGGCTTATCGTTGACCAAAACAATCTAAGACATGACAAACCCGGAGAAAAATTGCCCTTTGATACAACTTTACGAGTGAAGGGAGAAGTCATGCCTTATGTTTCTCGTGGAGGATTGAAACTGGAGAAGGCGCTGAAAATATTTGATTTTGATGTGGCAGATAAAGTAGTGCTAGATATTGGTGCTTCGACAGGCGGTTTTACGGATGTCGCTTTACAAAATGGGGCGAAATTGAGCTATGCACTAGATGTCGGCACGAATCAACTAGCTTGGAAAATTCGTTCAGATGAGCGAGTGGTTGTTATGGAGCAGACAAATTTTCGATACAGCAAGCCAGAAGATTTTCTTGACGGTCTGCCTGATGTGGCAACGATTGATGTTTCCTTTATTTCTTTACGATTGATATTCCCTCCACTTCACGCAATTTTAAAGCTTGGTGGGGATGTGATGGCATTGATTAAGCCACAATTTGAAGCTGGAAAAGAACAGGTCGGAAAAAAAGGGATTGTGCGTGACGAAAAGGTTCATCAAGAGGTCGTTCGTGAAGTATTTGATTTTGCGACAAAGGACGGTTTTGATGTTTGTGGATTAGACTTCTCCCCGATTACTGGTGGTGAGGGGAATATTGAATTTATCGCTCATCTAAAAAAAGTTGACGGAACAGGCACTATTTCTGACACGGTACATTTGGAAGAAGTGGTTCAATCAGCACATGAAGTCTTGACTGCTAATATAAAATAACTATAAGAAAAATCTGTTTGAATTGAACAGGTTTTTTGCTTTGTTAAAAGGATTGAGAAAAAAATTGATTCTTTAGAATTTTTTATAGTAAACTGCTTGGTATTTGCATAAATGTAGGATAAAATGAATAAGAATAAGAAACAACAATGAGAAAAGTATAAAAAGATGAATAATTTGGGAGGTACATCACGTGCGAAAAAAAGACCGACATCGTTTACTAGTCCGATTACTTGCGGAGAATGAAATTCAAAAACAAGAAGAATTTGTTGAAATTTTAAAAGAAAAAGGAATTGAGGTGACACAAGCGACCATTTCTCGAGATATGAAAGAGATGAATTTAATCAAGGTTCCTAGCTCAACAGGAGGGTATAAGTATTCATTACCCGCAGAAACGGCTGAAACCATTAAAGTGCGAATCAATCGAGCATTTAATAATTCTGTATTGTCCGTAAAGATTTCTGCTAATCAGGTGATTGTCAAAACCATTCCAGGGAGTGCCACTGCACTGAAACAATTACTCGCTAAAAGGTTTGAAGAGGAACTTTTCGGGATTTTCTCTGATGATGATGGAGTACTTTTACTTTTTGCATCTGCAGGACAGGCGAGTTCAGCCTATCGAGAATTAGAAATGTTTGAATAATGTCAAAGGAGCGATCACGTGTTATTAGAATTATCTATTCAAAATTTTGCTATTATTTCTAAGCTCCGTCTTAGCTTTCAAGGGGGTATGACGGTGCTTACTGGGGAAACAGGTGCTGGTAAGTCAATTATTATTGATGCAATGAGCCTTTTGACTGGCGGACGTGGTTCAGCCGACTACATTCGTCAAGGAGCAAGTAAGGCAACGCTTGAGGGCTTATTTGAAATGCCCAATAATGAGGAGCTGTTTGCTTTATTCGAGGAGTTAGGTATCGAAGTAGAAGAAGGTACTTTGTTAGTACAGCGTGACATGTCAATGAGTGGGAAAAATGTTTGCCGTATCAATGGTCGCATGATTAATATTGCAAATTTACGGCGTGTTGGTGAGTTTCTGGTGGATATACACGGTCAGCATGAGCATCAGGAGCTGATGAATGCCGAACGTCATCTTGGAATGTTAGACGAATTTGGTGGACGAGTGCTTGCTAAAGTAAAAGCAAAATATCAAGTTGCCTATCAAGACTATTTATCTGTTGACTCAAAGGTAAGAAAACGTCAGAGAAATGAAAAAGAATTTGCACAGCGTATCGATATGCTGCAATTTCAAAGGGATGAAATCACTAATGCGGAGCTTTTAGCTGGGGAGGAGGAAGCCTTGCTAGAAGAGCGAAACAAACTGGCGAATTATCAAAAAATTGTTAATGCACTTTCGGATAGCTATTCGGCTCTTTCTAGTGACGGAGAGGATTGTTTGGATCATGTGGGTGCTGCGATGAATGAACTTTCAGTCATTGAGGACTTAGATTCAGAGTATAAGCAGATTTCTGAAAACGTCACGAACGCTTATTATTTGCTACAAGAGGTTGTGTCTGATTTATCAAGACAGATTGATAGTTTGGAGCTTGATGAAAACCGCTTAAATGAAGTAGAAGCGAGATTAGAGCTGATTCGAGGCTTGAAACGCAAATACGGGGAATCTGTAGAAGCTATTTTGGCGTATTACGAGGAAATCACTAAAGAATTAGCAGATGCTGATTTTCTTGAAGGAAAAAGTGGCGAACTCGAAAAAGTATTGAAGCAAAAGAAAGAACTGGCTTGGAAGAACGGGCTTGAGCTTAGAAAAATGCGTCACGAGCTTTCAGCAACTTTGGAAGAGAAAATTTTAAAAGAATTAAAAGAATTATATATGGATAAAGCACAATTTGAAGTACGATTTATGGAAAACGAGCCTTATCATCTCTCACCAGATGGACTTGAAGATGTTGAATTTTACATTACAAGTAATCCGGGCGAACCGTTGAAACCATTAGTAAAGGTAGCTTCAGGTGGGGAAATGAGTCGGGTAATGTTGGCACTTAAAACGATTTTTTCAAAAACACAGGGAATTACAAGTATTGTTTTTGATGAAGTGGATACCGGTGTTAGTGGCCGTGTGGCACAGGCAATTGCAGATAAAATCTATCAAATCTCAGAAAATTCGCAAGTGCTTTGTATTACACATCTTCCGCAAGTAGCTGCTAGAGCGGATTACCAATATTTCATCGAAAAACAAGTGAAGAATGGGCGGACAGAAACTTCCGTGCGAGTGCTCAATCCAAAAGAACGTGTTCAAGAAATTGCGCGTATGCTTGCAGGTACGGAAATAACTAAGCTTGCAGTAGAACATGCCAAAGAGTTGTTAAACTTAGCGAAAAAGTAAATATAAAAAAACAGGGGCTTAGAAATCAGGCTCCTGTTTTAATATTTCTAACTAAAGAATGCTGGAAGTGCTGTTAGTAATACACCAGCAATTGTCGCAAAAAGCATGAATAAAATGACAATCATGGTTACCTTTTGGAAGGTACTTTTCTTCTTTTTATCTTGCACAAAATTCACGTCCTAAAAATTATTCTGAATTCATTTTACAACCATTATTCATTCATTTCAACAGAAAACTGTTAAAGCATGTTTTTCTTTTTTAAAATTCGGATAACTGCAAAACAAAAGACAATCGTTAGCCCAAGCACAATAAAAAAAGCATAATCATTATCTTCAAATGGAAGTTTCACATTCATTCCGTAAATTCCACCGACAATCGTTGGAATCGTTAAGACAATCGTGAGCGAAGTCAAAATTTTCATTACGTTGTTTAGATTGTTGGATACAATAGAAGAAAACATGTCGCTAATATTTTCAAGTAATTTCATTTGAATGCGTGTCGTAGTGAGCGCTTGTTGTGATTCGACGATAATATCGTAAAGTTTACTTTCTAGTGTACGTCCTTTTATTTCCATAGATTTATAGACTTTGTTTAAGACTTCAACGTTTGCCTCCAAGGCGGCTTCAAGTAAAACCAAGCTTTTTTGTGCTTCAATCATTTGGTAAAGCTGTTTGTTTTCAGTTGTTAACAAAAGCTCGTGTTCTAGCTGAGAGGTTTCTGTTTTCAGCGACTTCAAATAAGAATTAAAGGATTTTGCCAGTTGAAACATGATTTCATAAAGCAAGTGGTCCACAATATCCTCTGGTGCAAAATGTTGGCGCAAGATTTCAGGAATAAAACTTGTGGGATGATTCCCCACTGTGAGAATTTTCCCGTCAGTGGTCAGAATGAGTGCCAGTGGAAAGGTTTCTACATATGAATAAGCCTCTCCGTCTTTTACTAAAGCTGGGTATTGCAAGAGGAGTAGGTTGGGGACATCCTTGCCACTTTCAAATCTTGAATTTTCATCGTCGTCTAAAATGTCCGTTAAATAGTCAGTAGGTAGTGAAAAAGTCTTACGGAGCAGTTCAATTTCTTCTGATGTCGGTTTTTCTACATTAATCCATAAAGTTTTCTCAGTAATCGACTCTGAGCTATGGAAAAATCCGTTAAAATTGGTATAATAGTTAAGCACGGGAGTTTTCCTCCTATCGAGTAAAATATATTTCTATTATAAACTAATTAGACTTACGTTGTTAGTATCAACTAAGTAAAAATTTAATAGAAATGATATAGCATTGAAATAAAAAACACTTTATTTGAAAGAATTGGTTGAGGGGGAGCAAAGTGGTGTCGGTACTAATAACTTTTTTTTGGATAATTTTTCCAGTGATTGTGTTATTCGCTTCAAATTATCTAGTAACAACATTTAAATTACAAGAAAGATTTAAGATTAAAGCCCCAGATGTAGCTGTTTTGCTGTTATTTATTGGGCTTCATGCGTTGTCGGAAAATATTTTTCATTCTTCTGTTTTGCCATATTACATTATTTCAATCTTTTTGTTAGGAATTAGTGTAGCCGTGTTCCAAGGCTATTTCTACGAGGAAATCAACTACGCAAGGTTCTTTAAAATGTTTTGGCGGATGACTTTTCTAATGACAATGCTGTTATATGTCATTTTTATCATTCTGAGTTTTATCATGTAATCAGCAAATGATGCTCTAGGCCTTGTGTCTAGGGCTTTTTTCGTGCAGTGGATTTGACACATTCTATTAATAAAGGGAGCTTTGTAAAATATAACAAAAAAGTTTTATATCTTTGTGAGTTCTGGGTGGTGGAAAGTGGGGGAATGTGGTAGACTAATATTATCAAGTGGTAGATTGAGGTGACGAGTTCATGTTTATGGGAGAGTTTCAACATAATATTGATACAAAGGGTCGTCTCATCGTGCCTGCTAAATTTCGTGAGCAACTGGGTGAAAAATTTGTTGTAACACGTGGACTAGATGGATGCCTTTTTGGTTACCCAATGGATGCGTGGAAGGAATTTACCGAAAAGTCTCAGGATTTACCTTTAGCAAAAGCAGACGCACGTAAATTTACTCGCTTCTTTTTTTCTGCAGCTAGTGATAGTGAACTAGATAAGCAAGGAAGAATAAATATTCCCGCCACTCTTCGTAAATATGCCAATCTTTCAAAGGGTTGTGTCATCGTGGGTGTCAACAATCGTATTGAAATATGGGATGAAGAACGTTGGGAAGAATACACTGCAGATTCAGAGGAAAACTTTGATGAAATTGCAGAGAGTATGATTGATTTTGGCTTTTAAAGTGAAACTTACAATAGATGTTGTTTTGAGAAGAGGTTAAATAATGACTGCTGAATTTAAGCATTATACCGTGCTGTTACATGAAACAGTCGATGGATTGGAAATAAAAAAAGAGGGTGTGTATGTAGATTGCACATTAGGTGGTGCGGGACACTCAGAGTATCTTCTTTCTCAACTAGGTGAAGAAGGACACCTTTATGCGTTTGATCAAGATCAAAAAGCGTTAGATAATGCACGGATTCGATTAAAGCCTTTTGTAGATAAAGGAATGGTTACTTTTGTGAAGTCGAATTTTCGCAATCTTAAAGAAAAATTAAATGAATTATCTGTTGATAAAGTGGATGGCATTTTATACGATTTAGGCGTATCCTCACCGCAATTAGACGAAGCAGAGCGCGGATTTAGCTATCATCAAAATGCTCCTTTAGACATGAGGATGGACCAAGAAACTGATTTTTCTGCTTATGATGTGGTAAACTCTTATTCATATAATGAACTTGTGAAGATTTTTTTTCGTTATGGCGAGGAAAAATTCTCCAAACAGATAGCTAGAAAGATTGAACAAGCTCGTGCAAATCAACCGATTGAAACGACGGAGGAACTGGTGGATTTAATCAAGGAAGCAATTCCAGCTCCCGCTCGTAGAAAAGGCGGACATCCGGCAAAACGGATTTTCCAAGCAGTACGCATTGCTGTAAATGATGAACTTGGCGCAGAAGAGGATTCTTTGGAACAAGCAATTGATTTATTAAAGGTGGGGGGACGTATTAGTGTTATTACTTTCCACTCATTAGAAGATCGTATTGTCAAAACCATGTTCAAGGAGTATAGTTCAATAGGTGATTTACCACCTGGCTTACCCGTGGTACCTGTTGAGTATCAACCAGTACTAAAATTGGTTAATCGTAAGCCAATTTTACCAAGTGAAAAAGAATTAGAAGAAAATAATCGCTCACGGAGTGCAAAACTTCGCATTGCTGAGAAAGTAAAAGAAACGTAGGAAGGAGGATTCACAATGGCTGAACGTAAAATGTATCATTTTGATGATGATTATGCAGTGAATTATGATGAAACTTATTATCAAGCAACAAGTTATAGCAATTATGTCTCTCAAGTAGCAGATGTAGACGATATGTCAGCTCTTGAGATAGAAGAAATCAAACAACCAAACGAAACCATTCAGCATTCTGTAAATCCTCATAATCCTTACAAACGTTTCAATAAAATTACGCGTTTAGAGAAAATCTTGTTTCTCACGATTGTTTTTGTTATCATATCATTTGCTGTGTCTATGATTTATGTCAGGACAGTGATTACTGAGACCACGAACGAAGTAACAACGATTCAAGGAGATATTTCAAAGAAGGAACGTCGAATTGAAGAGTTGAAGCAACAAAGCACGGAACTATTAAATGCAGAACGTGTGAAAAAAATTGCTGAGGAAAAGGGCCTTTCTAAAAACGACGACAATATAAGGACTGTGAAATAAAAGATGAAATTATTAAGGAAATTCAAACGATTTATCAATAAGAATAATTTAAGCCCTGCAAATAATCGAAGGCTTGTTGGGGTTACTTTGTTTGGTATTACTATTCTTGTTTTTATTGTCTTCGTTGTCCGTTTTTCCTGGATAGTTGGAACAGGGAAAGTTGCTAACGTTTCCTTGGACGCAAAAACCAAAGAATTATATCAGGGAAGTGAGCCGATTTATGCGAAACGAGGGTCTATCTTAGATAGATATGGAAACCCAATCGCAGAGGATGCCACTTCTTATTCTGTTTTTGCGATTATCAGTGAAAAATATGTTGGTTCGAATAAAGAAAAACTTTATATACAAGAAAAAGATTTTAGTGCAGTAGCTAGTGTATTAAAAAAATACTTAGACATTGATGAAGCTGACACACTGAAACGGCTTACACAAGGACATAATAACAAACAATTTCAAGTGGAGTTTGGCAATAAGGGAAAAAATATTAACTTAAGTAAGAAACAAGCTATTGAAAAAGAGTTGAAAGACCAAAAAATTAAAGGAATTGGCTTTGATAGTCGTCCAAGTCGTAGTTATCCGAATGGCCAGTTTGCCTCACATTTTATCGGTATGGCGAACTTAAATGAAAATAATGAGGCGGAAGGCTTAAAAGGGGTACTCGGATTAGAGGCTGCCTACGATGATATTCTAAGTGGGAAAGACGGAAAACAATTCTATGAAAAAGACTCGGCAGGCAATCCATTACCGGGCACCAGTGAGTCAACGATTCCAGCTAAAGATGGACAAGATATTTATACAACTTTAGATGTTCGTTTACAAAACTATATGGAATCCTTAATGGACGAAACAAATGAAAAATATACGCCAAAATCAATGACAGCGGTCTTGATGGAAGCAAAAACTGGGGATATTGTGGCGCTTAGTCAACGTCCAACTTTTAATCCTGATACTAAGGCAGGCTTTGATAATGAAGATGTCTGGCCGGATAGAATCGTCGGTGATCAATTTGAACCAGGTTCTACAATGAAGGTCATTACGACAGCAGCATCAGTGAATGAAGGACAATTTAATCCCAATGATACTTACACGGCTGGAGAAACTAAAGTTTATGATACTGAGATACACGACCATGACTGGAGTACTAGAGGAGCACATCCGTTAACCTATCTTCAAGCATTAACTTGGTCGAGTAACGTCGGAATGGTCCACCTTGAACAAGGCTTAGGTGAGAAGCTGACAGATTATCAGATTGCTTTTGGTTTTGGTCGCTCCACAAACTCGGGCTTGACCTCTGAACAATCTGGCACCTTAGCGGGAGATAACCCAGTGGATAAAGCAATGAGTTCGTTTGGACAAGCAATGTTTACGACAGATTTTCAAATGATGAAGGCCTTTTCAGCAATTGCAAATCAAGGGGCAATGCTTCAACCACATTACATTAGTAAGATAGTGAATCCTGATAATGGGCAGGAAAGGGTTTCTGAGCCAGAAGTAGTAGGGCACCCTATTCGTCCAGAAACAGCGAATACATTACTTGAGTATATGGTTGGAGTGGTCGAAGATCCTCAATGGGGTTCAGCTTATAGTCAAAAATTAGGAAGAGGTTTATACGCTGTTCCGGGAGTGCGCTTGTCAGCGAAAACTGGGACAGCACAGATTGGTTCTCAAACATCTGCTGGATATTTAGGTGGAGACACGGATTATGTCTATTCTGTGGCAATCGTTGCTCCAACGGATGATCCTAAATATGTTTTATATGTGACGATGAAGCAACCGAAACCGGGAACGAGTAAAGATGATTTGCTTGGGCCTTTCGTTAACACTATGTTAAAACTAGCATTAGAAGTGGACGGAGGAACCCTTGAAGCTAAAGCCGGAGTGCCAGAAGAAATTAAGATTGTCAATTATAAAGGAGAAGGAATTAATACTTCTTGCTTGAAGGCTCGACGTGAAATTTTAGACCCGATTATTGTAGGTGACGGGACAAAGGTTGCTGAACAATCGACAAAGGCGGGCAATAAATTGTTGCCCAACCAAAAATTAATGTTTAGAACGACTGGAAATATGACGATGCCTGATGTGATTGGTTGGACACGGTCAGATTTAGAAAAACTTGAAAAATTAATGAATATTAAATTGGAACTTAATGGTGACGGTGTAGCAAAAGACCAAAGCATAGTATTTAATGCAAAGGTTAACGAAGGCGACACACTGAAAATTAATTTATCCAATTAAAAAACGATGCGAAGAACTAAAGGAGAACAAAAATGCAGCTAACACAATATATCATTCCACTCGTGATAAGCTTTGCTATAACGGTGTGCGCAATGCCATTGTTTATCAGCTATTTCAAACAAAAAAAATATGGTCAACAAACCTTAGAGGAAGTAAAACAACATGAAGCAAAGGCGGGAACGCCGACCATGGGTGGGTTCGTTTTCCTGATTGCTATCGTGATTTCAGTAGTGATTACGGGTTTGTGGTTCAATGAATTAACGCCACAAGTTTTGATTTTATTATTTATCCTTGTATTATATGGTTTGCTTGGATTTTTAGATGATTTTATTAAAATCTTTTTGAAAAGAAATATGGGCTTAACTTCTTGGCAGAAACTTGTAGGACAAATTATTGGAGGAATCATTTTCTTCCTTGTTTATCAGAGCGAAGGACTTCCAGACACGATTAATATTTTTGGTATTTGGGAGTTGCCAATCGGGTTATTTTACGGAGTGTTTATTGTTATTTGGTTGGTCGGTTTTTCAAATGCGGTGAATCTGACAGATGGGCTAGATGGTCTAGTTTCTATATTGGCAACAATTTCTTTTATTGCTTACGGAATCATTGCTTGGAAACAGCAACAGTATGACGTTTTAGTGATGATTGTTGCAACGATTGGTGGTTTACTCGGATTTTTCGGTTATAATCATAAGCCAGCAAAGATTTTCATGGGAGATGTTGGTTCTCTTGCACTTGGGGGGATTTTAGCAGCAATTTCAAGTTTACTTCATCAAGAATGGACATTACTGCTGATTGGGTTTGTCTATGTGATTGAAACGTTAAGTGTAATGCTGCAAGTCACTTATTTCAAACTTACTGGCGGGAAACGTATTTTTGCAATGACCCCTATTCATCATCATTTCGAGCTTGGAGGAATCACTGGCAAAGGGAAAAGATGGAGTGAGTGGAAGGTGGATATTGTTTTCTGGATTGTTGGAGCGATTGCTTCGATTATTGCACTCATTATCGTTTTATAACAAAAAAACTTTTAAACGTACGATTCCTTTTCGTACGTTTTTTATTCATTAAAAATTGAAGAGAATTATTGATATTTCGCACTGTTAGTGGTACTTTTAAAAGGTATGTATGAAAAAGCAAAAGAGGTTGATCTGATTGAAAAAAATTACCAAATATGAGAACAAAAAAGTGCTTGTTTTGGGATTGGCTAAAAGTGGTGTGAGCGCGGCAAAATTATTGTCAGAGCTTGGAGCGTTTGTTACTGTAAATGACTTTAAAAAATTTGAAGAAAATCCAGATGCACAAGATTTATTAAATGAAGGAATTCGAGTAATTACTGGTGGACATCCAATTGAATTAATGGATGAAGAATTTGAGTTAGTTGTTAAAAATCCGGGGATTCCTTATTCTAATCCGTTGATTGAAAAAGCATTGGAAAAGAATATCCCGATTGTTACTGAAGTGGAGCTTGCTTATGAAATTAGCGAAGCACCAATTATTGGAATTACAGGAACCAATGGGAAAACAACGACGACAACAATGATTGGTTTAATTTTGAATGAAGAACGTAAAAAAGGTCAAGCACGTTTGTCAGGAAATATCGGTTATCCAGCCAGTACCGTAGCCCAAGAGGCAACTAACGATGACGAGCTAGTGATGGAGCTCTCTAGTTTTCAGTTATTAGGAACAATAGAGTTTCATCCTGAGATTGCTGTGATTACCAATATTTATGAAGCACATCTTGACTATCATGGAAGCCGTGAAGAATACGTCAAAGCGAAATGGCGGATTCAACAAAACATGACTGATAAAGATGTTCTTGTGCTAAATGCGAACCAAGAGGAACTAATGGTGCTTGCTAAGACTTCGAAGGCACAAATTTTACCGTTTTCTACAAATGAAAAGGTCGATGGTGCTTATTTAGAAAATGGAGTACTCTATTTCCGTGGAGAAGCGATTATTTCTGTAAGTGAACTTGGGGTTCCGGGTGCGCATAATGTTGAAAATGCGTTAGCTGCGATTGCTGTTGGCAAACTTCGTCAGGTGTCAAATGAAGCGATTCATCGTGTATTAAGTTCCTTCCATGGTGTACCACATCGGACACAATATATTGGGCAAATTGAAAATCGTCGTTTTTACAATGACTCAAAGGCAACCAATATTTTGGCTACTGAAATGGCTTTAAGCGGTTTTGAGAATGAAAAGGTTATTTTACTGGCAGGTGGTTTAGATCGTGGTAATGGGTTTGATGCGCTTATTCCAGCAATTAAAGGAGTTAAAGGAATGATTGTCTTTGGAGAAACCAAGGATAAGTTAATTGAATCAGCAAAGAAAGCAGGTATTTCAACAATTCTTCCTACTGAAAATGCAGAAACCGCAGTACAGCTGGCTTTTGATTTAAGCGACGAGGGAGATGTTATTTTACTTTCTCCTGCCAATGCTTCTTGGGATCAGTACAAAAATTTTGAAATTCGTGGAGATAAATTTATGGCTGCCGTGGATAAATTACGAAAAGAAAAGGATGAAGCTCAATGAGAGTAATGGTTACAGGTGGTGGCACAGGGGGGCATATTTACCCCGCACTTGCTTTCTTAAAATATTTAAAATCTGTTGAACCAGATACACAAGTCCTTTATGTTGGGACGAAAAAGGGACTAGAAGATAAAATTGTTCCTGAAGCAGGTGTGCCGTTTGAAACAATTGAAATTCAAGGGTTTCGTCGTTCACTAAGTCCTGAAAATATTCGCACAGTTTATCTATTTTTAAACAGTCTAAAGCGTGCGAAAAAATTAATTCGTGAGTTTAAACCTGATGTCGTTATTGGTACAGGTGGTTATGTGTCGGGATCGGTCGTTTACATGGCTAGTAAGCTAGGCATCCCAACAATTGTCCATGAACAAAACAGTGTTCCCGGTGTGACGAATAAATTTTTAAGTCGTTATGCAACAAAAATTGCTACTTCTTTTCATGGGGTGGAAGAATATTTTCCAAAAGAAAAGGTAGTGTTTACAGGGAATCCTCGGGCGCAAGAGGTGACAGATATTTCTAAATCGGATATTTTGAAGGAATATGATTTGAAAGTAGAACAACCAACTGTTGTTATTTTTGGTGGAAGTCGAGGGGCTCTTAAAATCAATCAAGCCTTTGTAGAGGCATTACCAAAATTTGAAGGAAAAAATTATCAAGTTTTGTATGCTTCGGGTGAAAGATATTATAAAGAATTTGAAGAAAACTTTAAGGAAGCCGAAGATAAATTGACAAATGTACGTGTTCGACCATATATTAGTAAGATGGCAGATGTTTTAGCAAATGCCAATCTTATGGTGGGAAGAGCAGGAGCCACGTCTATTGCGGAAATGACCGCTCTAGGACTTCCTGGAATCTTGATTCCAAGTCCGTATGTGACAAATGATCACCAGACGAAGAATGCACAAAATTTAGTTAATGCAGGTGCTGTACTCATGATTAAGGATGATGAACTGACTGGGGAGAGTTTAGTTCAAGCAATTGATTCCATTATGTTAGACAAATCTGTTTTGGAAAAAATGTCGCAGGCTTCTCTTAGGGAGGGTGTCCCAAATTCCGCAGAGAAATTATTATCAGTTGTTAAAGAAATTATTAAGTAATACGATTAAAAATGCACAAGTTGTAAAAATTTTGTTGCAAGGAGGAGCGTTGTAAATGAGCAGAAAGAAACAAAATACCCCTTCCGATCAGGAGCCACCACTCACTCCTTGGCAAATTGAAAACCAAAAATACCTAAAAGAGCAGGGAAAGGAAATTCCTTGGCAAGAAGAGGAAGATGAGAACGCCGAAAATCATGAGGAGGCTGAAAGTAGTAATGAAACCTCAGAAAGCGAAATGAGCGAGGATTCTAAAGAAAAGGACTATCAATCGTTTGCTACGAAGCTTCCAAAAATGAAGAAACAGCGGAATAAAAAACTCATTCGTCGTTTATCTGTGATTGTCGGAGTTTTCCTTGCAGGAACGGCAGTAGCTGTCTATCAAGTGTCCCCACTAAGTAAGCTAGAAAGTGTGGAAATTTCTGGGAATGGTGTGGTGAATGCCAATCAAGTTTTACAAGTGAGCAAACTTCAAGAAGGACAACCCATTTGGAAACAATATTACAAACGTTCTGTTTATGAAAAAAATGTGGTTGCACAGATTCCAAGAGTGAAAACTGCCGATATTAAACTTTCTGGCATTAACACTTTCCAATTAAAATTAACGGAATTTAAAGTGGTAGCTTATGAATTTGAGGGAGGTAAATATCATCCCATTTTAGAAAATGGTTTCCCATTGACAGATGAAGAGGTAGCTAAACCAGCCGATGGTTCTCTAATCCTAGAACAATTTGCAAGCAATGAAAAGCTTATTTCTGAGCTAATCAAGCAGTATGATGAACTAGATAATAACTTGCGTTCTTTAATTCTAAATGTGAAGCTAACTCCGTCAAATTCTAATCCAGATTTACTAACGATTGCGATGAAAGACAAAAACGAAGTGAAGATTTCGATTGAGGATATTTCTACAAAAATGAAGTATTACCCGCAAGTTGCAAGTCAAATGGAAGAAAATGGGGTTGTGGATATGGAAGTAGCAATTTACTCTTATCCTTACTCAAAAGTGGAAGAAGAAAACGATAAGGGAGAAAAAACAGAAGAATCGTCCACTCTATCTTCTAGTGACGAAGAGGCTATTTCTCCTGAAACAGATGAGTAATCATTTTTTTAATGAAAACGTAAAGAAAATTCATGTAAAAGTTAAAAATGTTAGTAGAAAAACATACAAGAATTACGGTTTTTATGTTAAACTTAAAAGAAGTGAGACTATCATTATTGACTTATTGAAAATTAACTAATTTAGAAGAAAAAATATACAGGAGGGAACCTTATTCATGGCAAAAACAGGTCTTTACACTGGACTTGATATTGGCACAACATCTATAAAAGTTGTTGTCGCTGAATACATCGAGGGCCAAATGAATATTATTGGCGTTGGGAATGCAAAATCAGAAGGATTGAATCGCGGGATTATTGTCGATATTGACAAGACAGTCCAATCTATCCAACGTGCAATTAGACAAGCAGAAGAAAAAGCAGGAATCAAAATCACCAATGTAAATGTTGGTTTACCAGCAAATCTTTTACAAGTGGAAACTTGTCAAGGAATGATTGCTGTAAACAGTGATTCAAAAGAAATTACAGATGAAGATGTGCGCAATGTTGCTTCAGCGGCATTAGTACGTTCAGTCCCTCCCGAACGACAAATTGTAAGCATTTTGCCGCAAGAGTTTACCGTAGATGGTTTTGAAGGAATCAAAGATCCACGTGGAATGATTGGTGTTCGTTTAGAAATGTTTGGATTATTGTTTACTGGTCCAAAAACCATCGTTCATAACTTAACTTCAACAGTTGAAAAAGCTGGTTTGGTACTTGATGAGTTAATCATTGCTCCACTTGCGCTAACTGAATCTATTTTATCTGATGGAGAACGTGACTTTGGAACAACTGTGATTGACATGGGTGGCGGTCAAACGACGACTGCGGTTATGCACGATAAACAGTTGAAATTTACTGATGTGAATCCAGAAGGTGGCGAATTCGTCACACGGGATATTTCCGTTGTTTTAAATACTTCATTTAATAATGCAGAAGCATTAAAAGTAAATTATGGGGATGCTTATCCATCACGGACTTCTTCAAATGAAGAATTTCCAGTGGATGTTATTGGGAAATCTGAACCAATCAAAATTGATGAAAAATATCTATCTGAAATTATCGAAGCTCGTGTAGAACAAATTTTCCAAAAATCTCGTGAAGTGTTGCGTGATATTGATGCGCTAGACTTACCGGGTGGCGTTGTTCTTACTGGTGGTGGTGCAAGCTTACCAGGTGTTGTTGAGCTAGCTCAAGACATTTTAGATGTCAATGTGAAACTATTTGTACCAAATCACATGGGTCTTAGAAATCCAGTATTTACTAATGTGATTAGCTTGGTTGAATATGCTGCAAGCTTGAATGATATTTACCATATCTCAAAAGGAGCAATTACTGGCGAACGGACCATTCCAAAACCGACACAAGTTGCTCAATCAGCTGCTCCAAATTATTCACAAGTGCCTCAAGAAGACTATAAACCAGATGATTATGGTTATGATGACTACTATGAAGAACCAAAAGAAAAAGGTCCTGGCTTACTTGATAAGGCAAAAGGATTTTTAAACAATATCTTTGATTAAGACGAACTAGGAGGCTAAACGAACAATGGAAATTTCATTTGATAATAATTTAAACGCGGGCGCTGTGATTAAAGTCATTGGTGTCGGTGGCGGCGGTGGCAATGCTGTCAACCGTATGATTGAAGAAAATGTAAGTGGCGTTGAATTTATCGCTGCAAATACTGATGTACAAGCATTAAAAAGCTCAAAGGCTGAAACGATTATTCAATTAGGCCCTAAATTAACTCGTGGTTTAGGTGCTGGCGCACAACCAGAAATTGGACAAAAAGCTGCTGAAGAAAGTGAAGCTCAATTAACTGAAGCTTTACAAGGAGCCGACATGGTCTTTATCACTGCTGGTATGGGTGGTGGAACTGGTACAGGTGCTGCACCAATCGTTGCACGTATCTCAAAACAATTAGGTTCATTAACAGTTGGCGTCGTGACTCGTCCGTTTGGTTTTGAAGGCCCAAAACGTAGTCGTTTCGCTGCAGAAGGTATTGCTGAATTAAAAGACAATGTAGATACTTTACTAATTATTTCTAATAATCGCTTACTTGAAATCGTTGATAAGAAAACGCCAATGCTCGAAGCGTTGCGTGAAGCAGATAATGTATTACGTCAAGGCGTTCAAGGAATTACCGATTTAATTACAGCACCAGGGTTTATCAACTTAGACTTTGCTGATGTAAAAACAGTTATGGCAAACCAAGGCTCAGCACTTATGGGTATCGGTGTCGGAACTGGTGAAGACCGTGTGATTGACGCTACAAAGAAAGCAATTTCTTCTCCATTACTAGAAACTTCTATTGATGGTGCTGAAAATGTTCTTTTAAACGTAACTGGTGGCTTAGATATGACTTTATTAGAAGCACAAGATGCCTCTGAAATTGTTACTCAAGCGGCTGGAAATGATGTAAACATCTTACTTGGTACTTCTATTGATGAAGACATGGAAGAAGGAGAAATTCGTGTAACAGTTGTAGCGACTGGGATTGATTCTTCTAAAAAAGAAGGACGTTCATCTAGTCGTCGTGAAAATGCTCATGCAACGCAACCTCATACGACAACTCGTGAAAATGCTGCTCCTGTGAAACGTCATTACGAACCAGAACCACAACCAAAAGAAGAAGAAACAAGCGCATTTGGCGATTGGGATTTACGTCGTGAATCACCTGTTCGTCCGCAAGTGGAAGAAACACAATTTGAAGCGGTTGAGAAAAAAGAATTGGACACATTCCATCGTGATGAAACACCTAAAAACGATGATGAATTAAATACACCACCATTCTTCCGTCGCAAACGTTAAAAGGTGAAGAATATGTTGTCTGACAACGTAAAGAATATCCAAGAAAAAGTAAAAAAAGCTGCAAAAGAAGCACATCGTCTTCCTGAAGATGTAACCATTCTAGCGGTAACAAAATATGTTACCGCTGATGTGGCTTTAGAGCTTGTTCATTTAGGGATGAAAAACTTAGCTGAAAATCGTTCAGAGCTTCTGTTAGAAAAAAAACAAGCACTTGCAAATGAAGACATCACTTGGCATCTTATCGGAAACCTTCAGCGTCGTAAGGTGAAGAATGTGATTAACGAAATTGATTATTTTCATGCACTGGATAGTTTTCGGCTAGCTACGGAAATTAACAAACGTGCAGAAAAGGTAATCAATTGTTTCGTTGAAGTGAATATTTCAAAGGAAGTAACCAAACATGGTTTTGCAATAGGTGAAGTGCAGGATTTCATTCACTCCTTGAAAGAATTTGAAAACATCCGCATTGTTGGCTTAATGACAATGGCACCCTATGATGCTACTGATGACGAGCTCCATTTATACTTTTCAACATTAAAACAACTTCAAGTCGAGATTGCCGAATTGAAGCTAGCTCATGCGCCTTGCACAGAATTAAGCATGGGTATGAGTAAAGATTTTCCAATTGCAATCATGGAAGGTGCAACATTCGTCCGCATCGGAACTGCATTTTTTCAAGACATTTCCAAGGAGGGTAACTAATGTCAATCTTTGATAAGATTTCTTTTTCAAATTTCTTTGGCTTAGCGGATGACTATGATGATTATGAAGAATTTGAAGATAGAGAACCTGTTCGACAACCTGCACCTAAAAAGGCAGTACAGCAACAACCAAATTACCGTACAGTAAACCAACAAAATAGAGGGCCAGTCCGTCCGCAACCAGCAGCTCGCCCAACTACTCGTCAAAGTCGACCAGTTCAATCTACTTCTGCACCACATAAATTTGCAAAAGTAGAACGTCCTGTTGAGGATAATGTAGTTTCTATGCATAATCCCACACAACAAACAACTTCTCAACGTACAACGACACAAACTCGTCGTTCAGAACCTGCTCCAAAATCTACGCATAAAATTGCGATTAAAGAGCCTAGAGTCTATTCTGAATCAATGGAGATTGGGAAACTTGTACTTGGTGATGAAGCGGTATTAGTGAATTTTCATTTAATGGAAGAAGGAGCCGCAAGACGGGTAATTGATTTTTTGACGGGAATTGTTTTTGCTGTTGACGGGGATATTCAACGCGTAGGAAATGAAATTTTCTTATGTACGCCAGCCAATATGGAAATTGACGGTGATACGGCGCGTAGCTTATTGCATGAACAAAATTTTGATTTTTAAACACTTTAAAAAGTGCTTGACTTGTACTTAGCTCTAAATATTAGGAGGAAAAAATGAATTATTTTATATTCAGATTGCTAAACCTAATTGCTCAATTGGTGAGTATTTATTCCGTTGCCTTGGTTATCTATGCACTATTGTCATGGTTCCCAGGAGCTTATCAATCGAAGTTAGGGCAGATTATTGTAAAGATAACTCGTCCGTATCTTGAGTTATTTGAACGTTTACCACTAAGTATTGGTGGGATTGATTTCTCTGTTCTTGTAGCGTTATTTGTTTTACAACTTGCAGACAGAGGGTTAAATACAATTGTAAGTATGTTACTTTATTAAACAAAAATTAGGAAGGATGGTTGTCTATGGATGCAAATGTTTATCAGCATTTTCGCAAAGATGAACATCCTTTTATTGATGCTGTGGGTGAATGGATAGAGCGAGTGGATAGTCAGTATGCTCCCTATCTATCAGAATTTTTAGACCCAAGGCAACAGTTCATCTTGGAGACATTAGTTCGACAAAATTCAGAGTTATCTTTTCAGTTTTATGGTGGTTATGAAGCTGCTGAAAGAAAACGAGCATTGATTTTCCCTAGTTATTTTGAACCAACTCAAGAGGATTTTCAAATTTCTATCTATGAAATTGTCTATCCTGTGAAATTTGCAACTTTGGGACATGGGAAGATTCTAGGAAGCTTGCTCTCGGTTGGAATACGACGAGATTATTTCGGTGATATTATTTCTAATGGAGAACGTTGGCAAATTTTCTTGGCAAAAGAAACGGCAAATTTTGTTACTTCTCAGGTAGAGAAAATTGGCAAAATATCTGTTAGATTGGAAGAGCGAAAGTACATGGAAATTATCGTACCAAAAGACGAATGGTCTATTGAAAATAGTACGGTAAGTAGTTTACGTTTGGATAATTTAATCTCAAACGTGTATAATATATCTAGACAGCGCTCGAAACAACTTATTGAAGCAAGTAAGGTCAAGGTTAATTGGACAGAGGAAACTCGGACAGATTTTCAAGTGGATTTATTAGATGTTGTGTCTGTACGTGGCTATGGACGTATCCAATTACGAGAAATTGAAGGAAAAACAAAAAAAGATAAGATAAAAACCACACTCGGTGTGTTAAGAAAATAAATTGATGAGGTGACTTGATATGGCATTAACTCCATTAGATATTCAAAATAAAACATTTCAAACAAAAATGCGCGGTTACAATCAAGATGACGTAGATGATTTCTTGGATCAAGTTGTCCGTGATTATGAAGATTTAACTACAAAAAATCGTGAATTAGAAAAAAGTTTAAAACATGCAAATGAAAAATTAGAATATTTCAATGAATTAAAAGACGCCTTGAACCAATCAATCATTGTGGCTCAAGATACGGCGGATAAAGTAAAATCAAATGCGACACATGAAGCAGATGTAATTGTGAAATCAGCTGAACAACAAGCAATTGAAACAACAAATATAGCAGAAGGTCGTTCAAATCAAATGGTCAGTAACGCAAAGCAAAAAGCATCTGAAATCATTACGAAAGCAACAGATGATGCGAAAAAATTAGCCACTGAAACAGATGATTTGAAGAAGAAAACGCGTGTCTTCCACCAACGTCTAACACTAATGTTAGAATCACAATTGCAACAAGTGAAATCAGGCGAATGGGATGAATTATTAAAACCATTTTCAAGTTACATTGAAGATAGTCATTCAGTAATCAAAGAAGTATTATCAAAAGATGAAGACCTTGACAATCATATAGAAAACGAAGTAAAATCTGAAGTAGTTGACACAGTTGAAAAAATTTCACCTGAAGTTACAGAAACAGTAGAAGTAGCTTGGGAAGAATTACCCAGTGACACAACCTCAGAAGAAGAATAATTCTTATTCAAGGAAAAATCAGCGATTAGAGCACAAGAAATCTGTGCAAACATCACATAATAATTATCACTAAGATAGAACAGAAAAACTTTTGTTACTCTTTAAAGCGAGCAAGGAAATGGTGGAAGCCTTGCAGACACTGACAAATGGAAGATCCTCTATTGAATTTTTTGCTGAAGAAAAGTAAGTAAAAACGGTTGATGGCGATATTCATCACTTGAGGGAGATGAATGAATCTCTAAACAAGGGTGGTAACACGAAATTTCGTCCCTACGTCTTATTGATGTAGGGGCTTTTTAGCATTTATTCGGAATTTAATGGTTAAAATTAGAAAGCGAGGAAATTTTTAAATGAAAATGAAAGAAACATTAAACTTGGGGAAAACAGCCTTTCCAATGCGCGGGAATCTTCCAAATCGTGAAGCAGATTGGCAAAAAAATTGGGAGGACGAAAAAATCTATGAACGTCGCCAAAAATTAAATGACGGCAAACCTTCATTTGTTCTACATGACGGCCCTCCTTATGCCAATGGGAATATTCATATCGGACATTCACAAAATAAGATTTCAAAAGATATTATCGTTCGTTCAAAATCTATGAGTGGTTTTCGTGCCCCTTATGTTCCGGGCTGGGATACTCATGGTTTACCAATTGAACAGGTACTTGCTAACAAAGGGGTAAAACGCAAAGAAATGGATTTAATCGACTACTTGGAAGAATGTCGCAAATATGCGTTAAGCCAAGTGGATAAACAACGGGAAGATTTCAAACGTCTCGGAGTTGCAGGGGATTGGGAACATCCATACTTAACCTTGGACCCAGCATACGAAGCGGCTGAAATTCGCTTGTTTGGGAAAATGGCTGATAAAGGCTATATCTATAAAGGGTTGAAACCTATTTATTGGTCTCCTTCTTCTGAATCTTCTCTTGCAGAAGCAGAAATTGAATATAAAGATGTAAAATCTCCGTCAATTTTCGTTGCTTTTAAAGTAGTTGATGGAAAAGGCATTTTATCAAATGATGTTGAACTAGTGATTTGGACAACAACTCCTTGGACTTTGCCAGCAAACTTAGGAATTTCTGTGAATCCTGATTTTGAATATGTTGTCGTAAAGGTAGGCAATCGTAAATTTGTGGTTGCCAAGAAGATGTTAGTAGATGTTGCCCAAGAAATCGGTTGGAAAGATTATGAAATCATCCAAACTTTAAAAGGTTCAGACATGGAATACATGACTGCCCAACATCCGTTCTATGATCGCACAAGTCTAGTTATGGTCGGAGATCATGTAACAGATGAAGCGGGGACTGGTTTAGTTCATACGGCTCCAGGACATGGGGAAGATGATTATATCGTTGGGAAAAAATATGGCTTAGATATTTTATCTCCAGTAGACGCTCGTGGGGTATTTACAGCGGAAGCACCAGGATTTGAAGGCATGTTCTATGATAAAGCAAATTCAGTTGTCACTGATTTATTAAAAGAAAAAGGCGCATTGTTGAAACTAGACTTCTTTACACATAGTTACCCACATGATTGGCGGACTAAGAAACCAGTCATTTATCGTGCAACAGCACAATGGTTTGCCTCAATTGACAAATTCCGTGCAGATATTTTAGCAGCTGTTGATGAGGTGGAATGGTTAATTCCTTGGGGTCAACAACGGTTACACAATATGATTCGTGACCGTGGTGATTGGGTGATTTCTCGCCAACGTGCTTGGGGTGTACCACTTCCAATTTTCTATGCAGAAAACGGCGAAGCTATTATCACACCTGAAACCATTGAACATGTTGCTGAATTATTTGAAAAAGAAGGTTCAAAGGTTTGGTATGAACGGGAAGCGAAAGACTTATTACCAGCAGACTTTACACATCCAGATTCTCCAAACGGAACTTTTACAAAAGAAAAAGATATTATGGATGTTTGGTTTGATTCAGGTTCTTCTCATGAAGCCGTTTTACGTCAGCGTGAAGAATTAACTTTCCCAGCAGACTTATATCTTGAAGGTTCTGACCAATATCGTGGTTGGTTCAACTCATCTATCACAACTTCTGTGGCAATCAATGGAGTTGCACCATATAAAGCAGTCTTATCTCAAGGTTTCACATTAGATGGCGAAGGACGCAAAATGAGTAAGTCTCTTGGGAACATTATCGCTCCTGATAAGGTTATCAAGCAATATGGGGCAGATATTCTTCGTCTTTGGGTAGCCTCTGTCGATACCGAAGCAGACGTACGTGTGTCTATGGACATTCTCGGACAAGTGGCAGAAGTCTATCGTAAAATTCGCAATACCATGCGTTTCTTACTTGCGAATACAACGGATTTTAACCCTACAAAAGACAAAGTGGCTTATGATGAATTGCGTTCTGTAGACAAATACATGTTGGTTCGCTTGAATCAAGTAGTGAAAGACATTCGTGAAAATGGTTATGATAAATATGACTTCATTCGTATCTACAAAACCGTAGTGAATTTCTTAACAGTTGATTTATCTGCTTTCTATTTAGATTTTGCGAAAGATGTTGTCTATATTGAAACAGAAACAAGTCATAATCGTCGAGCAATGCAAACGGTATTTTATGATACTCTAGTTGCATTGACAAAATTATTGACACCAATCATTCCGCATACTGCCGAAGAAATTTGGGCAGAATTAAAGGAAAAAGAAGAATATGTTCAATTAGCTGAGTTCCCTGGTTTTGAAGAATATCACGATGAAGCAGTATTAATGGAAGAATGGTCTTCTTTCCTTGTTTTCCGTGATGATGTGTTGAAAGCATTAGAAGAAGCTCGTAACGAAAAATTAATTGGTAAATCTTTGGAAGCAAAAGTAACGGTTTGGCCGTCAGAAGCAGTTCGTGCGTTATTGCTTTCATTGGACGCTGATGTTGCACAACTTCTTATTGTTTCAGATTTTGAACTTGCGACAGGAGTTGCTCCAGAAGGTGTACAAACTTTTGGCAATACTGCAATTAAAGTGGAACATGCACAAGGGGAAACTTGTGTCCGTTGTCGTGCGGTTCGTACAAGTGTTGGAACAAATGCTAACCCACATTTACATGATGTTTGTGATTCATGTGCAGCTATTTTGGAAGAAGACTTCTCAGAAGCAGTAGCAGAAGGTTTTGATAAATAGAAAAGTTGAGAGGAGAAATTAGGCTTTTTAGTCTAGTTTCTCTTTTTAATGTTCTTTTAATAACAGTCATAGTTGATTTTTTTATTGTTTTCACTTGGCTTTCTAATACTAGGAAATACGATTAAATAGTTAATTACAATTATTTTATTTTTAGAAATCGAAAGCGTATAATTTATGTGTCAAGAAAATAAATGGATTAGGAAGTGGGACTTATGGAAAAGAAAATACCTGCAAGTGAAGCAATGGTAAAAGTTTTAGAAAGCTGGGGAGTAGACCATATTTATGGGATTCCCGGAGGCTCATTTAATTCCACAATGGATGCTTTGTATGCGGAACAGGGGAAAATCCGCTATATTCAAGTACGTCATGAGGAAGTTGGTTCATTAGCAGCAGTGACAGATGCTAAATTAACGGGAAAAGTAGGTGTTGTCTTTGGTTCTGCAGGACCTGGAGCAACACATTTGATTCAGGGCTTATACGATGCACAAATGGACCATGTACCAGTTGTTGCTCTTTTAGGTCAAGTAGGCACAGAATTAATGAATACATATGGTTTTCAAGAGTTAAATGAAAATCCTATGTTTGCCGATGTTTCTGTTTATAATCGGACAGTGATGACTGCGGAACAATTGCCACTCGTAGTGGATAATGCAATCAAAGAAGCTTACCAACATAATGGTGTGGCAGTTGTGACCATTCCAGTAAATCTTGGAACAGTTGAAATTCCAGATACTTTCATTTCTTCAGCGAATACTTATCGTACTTCGATGTTAATGCCTGATGAAAAAGATATTGAAGATGCGTTAGAATTACTTAAAACCGCAGAACGTCCATATTTATATATTGGTCGTGGATTGCTAGGTGCGGAAGATGTTATTAAAGAATTTTCAGAACACTTTTCTATGCCAATCGGTGCGTCAGCCTTAGCAAAGGGGATTGTGCCAGATGCTTATGAAAACTTGATGGGACAAGCAGGTCGTGTAGCAACAAAACCGGGGGTAGAAGCTGTTAGATTAGCAGACTATATTCTTTTTGCAGGAAGTGATTTTCCATTTGCAATGGCATTTTTCAATCCTAATGCAAAATTCGTTCATGTGAATATTGATAAATCAACCTTTGGACGTCGTCATAAAGTTGACGTGGCAATTTTGGGCGATGCAAAAGAAACTTTGCGTCAAATGATTGCTAAAGGAGAAAAACGCCCTGCTGATAAGTGGTTTACAGCCAATCAAGAAAATAAGAAAAATTGGGATGCTTGGATGCATAGCTTTGATGAAGCAACACAAAGCCCACTTCGTATCGAACCAATTTATGCACAAGTTAATGAAATGGCGGAAGAAAATGCAATTTTTATCTCTGATGTAGGAAATGTAACTGTTGATTCTATTCGTCATTTGAATATGAATGGGAAACAAAAATTTGCCACTTCTGGTTGGTTTGCAACTATGGGAAATGCAGTACCTGGAGGAATTGCGGCAAAATTAAGCTACCCAGATAACCAAGTCTTTACACTTAGTGGAGATGGTGGTTTTGCTATGATGTGCCAAGGTATTATCACGCAATCCCAATATCATTTACCTATTATCAATGTGATATTAACGAATCGTTCGCTTGGATTCATTGAAGCAGAACAAGAAGATACACATCAAACAAAATTTGGTGTTTCACTTGTGGACGTTGATTTTGCCAAGGTTGCAGAAGGAATGGGTGCCAAAGCCTATACTGCTACGAACTTGGAAGAATTAAAATTTGCTTTTGAAGAAGCTAGAAAAGTGACAGACCAACCGATTGTCATTGATTGCAAGGTTGAAGATTATCGTCCTCTTCCAGTGGAACAATTGAAAATCGACCCAGCTATTTTCTCAGCAGAAGAAATCAAAGAATTTGCTGAAAAATATCAAGTTCATGACATGCCTGCACTTACTGAGTTATTAAAATAAGCATCGAACATTCTCCATTGCCTTAGTAGGTGGTGGAGATTTTTTAAGGTGAAGCGTGAAATTCATGCGAATCAAGTTGAGTCTTTTTCTTGTTTTGATATATAATAAGCTTGAAGTCAAAAGTGAATGAAGAGAGGGAGAGCACATGGGAGAAAGCGAAGAAATGATTCCAAAGGTAGGAAATACCTCAATTCCGTTTGTAAATGTTGATTTGGAAGATGCAATTGAGGAAATGCCACAAATTATCAAGGAATATGCAACGGGTTTTTATTTGAACAAACGTTTAATTAAGACTATTTTGTATTCTAATGATGTGACGGTTATCAGTAATACAGATGCAGATGCGATTTTAAATGTTTATCCATACACACCCAACACAAGAATATTGCAAGCGGTTTCTTTGGTTGCAACGTCAAGTATTATTTTTGCGGGAATTGGTGGTGGATTGACAAATGGTGTTCGTTCCGCTCGACTTGGAGTATTTGCTGAAGAGCATGGAGCTAGAGCTGTCGTATTAAATGGACCAACTGATCTTGAAACAGTTTTAGAAGTGGATAAACGCGTTCGTTTGCCTATTATTTATACAGTGGTAAATGATAACTCGATGCTTCAAGATTTTGTCGATGCAGGGGTGCAAATTTTTAATGTGGCAGCCGGGATAGAAACAGCCAGGTTAGTGAAGAAAATTCGGAAACAATTTCCCGACATGGCGATTATCGCTTCTGGTGGTAAGAATGAGGAACAGATTTTAGAAACCATTCGTTCAGGTGCCAATGCAATTACCATCACCGATGATGGTTTCTCTCGTAGACGGTTCGCTGAGAAAATGGGGCATTACCGCGAGCAACAAAGAAAGGGAAAATAAATTATTTATTGAAGTATCCTCATTACAATTTTGTAGTGAGGTTTTTTTGAATACTGGAAAAAATTGATTCAAAGATTCTTGAATGATTGATTGAATCCTTGAATTTTTGTCAATGAACTAGGTTTTAATTTATTATTTGTTAAATTGGGCGGGAGAAGAAATACGCTGTAGTCGTAGACTAGGCAATCAAGGAATCTTCAAGATTGGAAAACTCAAGAAAAAGCCCCAGA
Source organism: Lactobacillales bacterium (assembly GCA_031261705.1). Classification (GTDB taxonomy): domain Bacteria; phylum Bacillota; class Bacilli; order Lactobacillales; family Streptococcaceae; genus JAISJD01. The sequence continues at coordinate 51,741 of JAISJD010000050.1, read as the reverse complement.
ACCTAAAGTCCTAGGGTTATATTTATGCTGACTGCAGGGATCGAACCTGTGACCTGCGCGTTACGAGTGCGCTGCTCTACCAACTGAGCTAAGTCAGCAAAATAAACTTACATATGTTATTATAAACATTCTTCTAATTCTTGTAAAGCGAAAATTGAAATTTAAAAGTTTATAAAATGTGACAATGAATTAGAATTGTTACTTTCAAAAATGGTAGAAGATGTCTATAATAGGGAATAGATTGAATTTTTGAACAGGAATGGGTTGAATTATGGAAAAGAAACGAATAAATCAAATAGATAGTCGAATTGACTACGGGGTGATTCTCCCAGTATTTTTATTAAGCGTGATTGGTATGCTGTCTGTTTATGTGGCTTTTTCGCATGAACCGGGAGAATTAAGGTCGATTCCTCGTGAAATGTTGCGGCAAGGGACATGGTTATTGGTTGGTGCGCTTGCCGTTATTGTGGTGATGCACTTCAGCTCAAAAGTTCTCTGGAAGCTTACACCGGTCTTTTATGGTATCGGACTTGTACTGATGGTTCTACCTCTGTATTTTAATAATCCCGCTATGGTAGCAGCGACTGGTTCGAGAAACTGGGTAGCAATCGGTAGCACTTCACTTTTTCAACCGTCTGAGTTGATGAAGATTGCCTATATTCTTATGCTTGCTTATGTTGTCACGATGCACAATAGCACCTATACGAATCGAACTGTAAAATCAGATTTTCTGTTGATTGGGAAAATGCTTGTAGTTACTCTTCCCATTGTCATTTTGATTAAATTACAAGATGACTTTGGAACTATGCTGGTGTTTATTGCTATTCTCGGTGGAGTTATGTTGCTATCTGGGATTTCATGGAAGATACTAATTCCATTGATACTAACGGTCTTTTTACTCGGTGCGTTTATCATCTATCTAGTAATGACCGATGTGGGTCGGGAAATTTTAGGAAAAATTGGTGTGAGAGCGTATCAGTTTGCGCGGATTGATGCGTGGCTAGATCCTTTCCATGATACATCTAAAAGCTCTTTCCAACAATCACAGGGGCTACTTGCGATTGCTTCAGGTGGTTTGTTCGGAAAAGGGTTTAACGTCTCGACGATTTATATCCCCGTTCGTGAGTCAGATATGATTTTTACCGTACCTGCTGAAAACTTTGGGTTTGTTGGAAGTACCTTTATTATCTTGCTTTATTTCATCTTGATTTATCGCATGATACGGGTAACCTTCGATACGAATAATGAATTTTATACGTATATTGCGACAGGAATTATCATGATGATTTTGTTCCATGTCTTTGAAAATATTGGTGCCAACATTGGTTTACTGCCATTAACAGGGATTCCGTTACCATTTATTTCGCAAGGGGGAACTTCTCTTGTGGGGAACTTAATCGGGATTGGATTAATCCTTTCCATGCGGTATCAGAAAAAGACGGACTATGAATTATGGCAAGAACGTCGCTTAAAAGCAATGGAAAATTAAAAAAGTTGTCTCACTTTCTTTAAGTGGGGCGATTTTTTGTTTATAATAGGGGATAGGTTATTGGTATGAATGAGAGGGGAAGAGAAATGAGTCAGAATATTTTTTATTGGTACCCAAAGTGTAGTACCTGTCAGAAAGCGAAAAAATGGTTAGACACTAACGGGGTGGAGTATCAAGCGATTGATTTAAAAACGACACCACCAACAGCTCAAAACTTATACGGCTGGATGGAACAGGGAAATTTTCCTAAGAAAAAATTCTTTAATACGTCTGGTATGAAATACCGTGAATTAGGGTTGAAAGATAAGGTTGCTGATTTATCTGATAAAGAGGCTGCAGAATTACTCGCCACAGATGGTATGCTGATTAAGCGTCCTCTTTTTATAGAAGGGGATAAATTAGTAGCGATTGGTTTCAAAGAAGCAAATTATGAAGAGGTGTTTGGCGCATGAGTGATGTGAAGAAATTTGTAAAAGATGAATGGTGGGTTCAAGTAGAGGGTGATGTGGCACGTTTTGGTATTAGTGAACAGCTCCAAGAGGATTTAGGAGATATTACTTTCGTTAGTTTACCTGTTGTTGGAAAAACAGTAAAAAAAGGGGAAGCTATCTCAGAGCTTGAAGCAGAAAAAGCAGTGAGCGAGCTTGCCTCTCCTGTAAATGGAGTCATTCTAGCGGTGAACCAAGAGGCAGAAGCAAATCCAGAATTACTAAATAGCTGCAAAGCAAATGAAAATTGGCTTGCTGATATAAAACTTCTATCACCAATAAGTGAATTAGTGTAGGGGAAACTATTGCAATTCTAAAAAAAATCATGCTATACTGATTGCAGCAAAAGTTAAATAAGAATTGCGATGAAAAGAAAAGTACGAAGTTTGATTTGTGCAAAGAGAGTCCTAGTGGTGTGAACGGATGACAAATGACTTTGGAAGATGGGCTTTCAGCAATAATCAGGTGAATAATTAGCCTGTTTCGGGAACGCCCGTTATAGCGTCACAGTAAATATACTGAGCAAGGTTACTTCTGTGAGGGAGTAATGAATTTAGGTGGTATCACGAAAGGTTTGCTTTCGTCCTATTTATACATTTTTATGTGTAGAAGGGGCGGGAGCTTTTTTGTTGGTTCCTTTTAATGTTAGGTAGTGAGAGGGTGATTTAGGTGGCTTTAATTGAATTAAAGCAAATTGAAAAAGAGTTTCATACAAAATCTGGTTTGGTAAAAGCGATTGATGGGGTGGATTTAACAATCGAAAAAGGAGATATATACGGAATCGTTGGCTATTCAGGTGCAGGGAAAAGTACTTTAGTTCGTTTGTTAAATGGACTGGAAATACCAAGCCACGGGGAAGTCATAATCTCTGGCGAAGATGTTGCACAAATGAAACGTAAGGAATTACGGAATTTTCGTAAAAAAATTGGCATGATTTTTCAACATTTTAACTTGTTGTGGTCGCGAACGGTTTCTGAAAATATTCAGTTACCATTAGAATTTGCGGGGGTACCAAAAGAAAAACGCGTGCAACGTGCCGAAGAATTATTAAAATTAGTTGGTTTAGATGGCCGTGGGGATGCGTATCCAACGCAGCTTTCAGGCGGACAAAAGCAACGTGTAGGGATTGCGCGTGCGCTTGCCAATAATCCAGAAATTTTACTTAGCGATGAATCTACTAGTGCATTAGATCCACAAACAACGGATGAAGTGCTTGATTTATTGTTAAAAATCAATAAGGAACTTGGGCTAACGGTGGTGCTTATTACGCATGAAATGCACGTGATTCGTAAAATCGCGAATAAAGTGGCAGTCATGGAACAAGGAAAAGTGATTGAAGAGGGCGAAGTCTTAGAAATTTTCCAACGTCCGAAAACAGTAACAACAAAGAAATTTGTGCAACAAGATTTAGACCCCGAACAAGTAGAAACACAAGAATTACTTGGTAAGGTCATTAGTGAAAATCCTAATGGGGTTGTCGCTAGTCTGTTATTCAATGGCGAACATGCGAACGAACCTGTTATTTCACAAACTATCCGTCAATACAAGGTAGACATCAATGTACTTCAAGGACATTTGAAGCAGACCAAAGATGGTGGAATTGGCACTCTAGTTGTTATTGTCACTGGTGAACTTGATGAGATTGATCATGCTCTAAACTATGTGAAATCTCAAGGAGTCGAAGTGGAGGTGACACGTCATGGGAGATAAGACATTTGTGGAACGCTACCTAGATTTTAACAAGGTGAACTGGCTGGAAATAAAACAGGCAACGATAGATACCTTATATATGGCGGTTATTTCAATGATATTTACGATTATTCTTGGATTTATCCTTGGATTATTGCTTTACACATTGAGCCGTAGAAAGACGATGGGCGGCAAAATCGCTTATTCAATTATTTCTATTGTAAGTAATATTTGTCGTTCGATTCCGTACATTATTTTACTCGTGCTTTTGATTCCGTTTACAAAAGCATTGGTAGGGACAATGATTGGGGCAAAATCAGTGATTCCATCGTTGATTGTTAGCGCAACACCTTTTTATGCTCGATTAGTAGAAGTTGCCTTTCGTGAAGTAGATTCAGGTGTACTTGAAGCAGCAGATGCGATGGGTGCAAGTTTATCTGAGAAAATTCTCAAGGTATTGTTACCTGAAAGCTTACCGGCATTACTTTCTGGCGTGACGATTACCTCGGTATCTATGATTGGCTATACGGCTATGGGTGGTGTTGTCGGTGGTGGTGGTCTTGGTGGTTATGCATACCAACAGGGCTACTCATTGAGTAATTACTCGGTAGTAGTCGTTGCAACAGTCATTATTTTAATTATGGTATTTATCATTCAATTTGTCGGAGATACGCTTGTGAAGCGCTCAGATAAACGAATATAAAAATAAAAAAATTGGAGGAATTAACATGAAATTGAATAAAAAATTTGTTGGATTACTTTCTTTATTAGCAGTCTCGGTGATTGCCTTATCTGCGTGCGGGTCAAGTAAATCAAAAGATACAACAAGTTCAACGAAAAAAGCGGATTCTGATTCTACATTAATCGTAGGGGCATCAGCAACGCCACATGCAGAAATTTTAGAACATGTAAAACCTCTTTTGAAAGAAAAGGGCGTTAATTTAGAAGTGAAAGTCTTTAGTGACTATATTCTTCCAAATAAAGCATTAGCAGAAGGAGATATTTCAGCGAACTATTTCCAACATATCCCTTATTTCAATCAACAAGTGAAGGAAAATGATTATAAGTTTGCGAATGCTGGGGCAATTCACGTGGAACCAATGGGCTTATATTCTAAATCAATTAAGGACATCAAAGATTTAAAAGATGGCTCAACAGTTATCACGTCAAACTCTTCTTCTGACTGGGGACGTATTATTACAATTCTTAAAGATGCAGGCTTGGTAGAAGTGAAAGACGGTGTAGATTTAGAAACGGCAACTTTTGAGGATATTACAAAAAATCCGAAAAACTTGAAATTCAATCACACATTGAATCCAGAAGTTTTAACAACTGCTTATGAAAATGAAGAAGCACCATTAGTTGCTATCAACGGTAACTTTGCTTATGCAGCGGGTTTGAATCCATTGAAAGATGCGGTGTTACTTGAAAAAGATAATACTCCTTACGTAAATATCATTGCCGTTCGCGATGAAGATAAAGACAGTAAGGCTATTAAAACATTGGTTGAAGTGCTTCATGAAAAAGAAGTACAAGACTGGATTTTAGAAAAATGGAACGGTTCTGTTAAACCAGTAGCCGCTGATGCAAAATAAGTTACTAAAGTCATGATTACTTTTAACGGCAGTCATGACTTTTTTGCTTAATAGAAGTTCTCATTGAAAATCAAGTTTACTTCCCTCCTTTGAAAGTGTATGCTTAAGATAAGGAAGTGAACGAGTTTGGAAAGAGAAAAAGTTCAAGAGTTTATTTTACTAATATTGAAATATACTGCATGGGCGATGGTGGTATTGACCGTTTATCTTATCACTCGTCAGAGTTACGGAAATTTTGTAGGCAGTATAATTGGAACGAGTGTCTGGTTATTTATCTATTGTTTGGATTTGAAAAAGAAAGAAGAAAAAAGATAGACTCACAACATTAGTTGGAAAGTCTATCTTTTTTATTTTAAGCCGCTTGAGCAAAGACGATTAAGCGTTGTGTAGAATTAAGGCATGTTTGCAAGGTGATACGTTCACCACCAGCAGTGCCTGTAATTTGACTCCATAGATTTTGGCCTGTGCTAAGGTCTATACCATTTGTATCGACTGTTGCTTCAGAGTTAACAATATAAGTTGTTGGCGTATCATTTCCGTCTGTAACAACAATTTGTGAGCCGTTGCCCACAGATAAAAGACAAGTAAAGGCGCCGACATTATGCCCGATGAAATGTGTGTTCATGCCATCTGTTCCTGATTGAGTAGGAGCACCACCCCAAGTTGAAATGATTCCATTTGGATTGCTGTCAATTATTGCTTGCCCACTTCCTTGCCCACCATTTGCATAGGCAATAGCAGTACCTGCGATATACATTGTATCTGGTTGTAATGTTGGTTGTGGTGTTGACGTTGTATATGAAGTGGCTGCTGAATTGCTATCTGTTACAGATGAACTAGTTGAAGCTTGAGTTTGTGGAGCTGGTGTAGCAACAGTCGATTGTTCTGCAGAAGCGGTAGAAGCTGCCATATTCACTGATTCTGATGCCTTTGCCTCTTTTTTTACTTCATTTGGTTCTTCAAATTTGATGGAACTTTTCTTTGGTGTTTTCTCTTTTACAACTTTTACACTTGCTTCTTCCTGTTGTAATTTATGTTCAGCACTTGCTTCCACATTGTCATAGATTAAACCTGCCAAACTTGTGCTAACAATAGCAGTAAGTGCGATTTTAATAAATAAACTTTTTTTCATTTTTTTACGAACCCTTCAAATTTTTTCTTTTGCTTATGAGATAATGATAGGACAGAACCTTTTTTCCCGGTTGTATGGAAACCGAAAAGAACAGCCATTTAGACTTGTAAATCGTATACAATATTGGTACAACAACTTTTGGTGAGTTTTATCATAATTTTCTTCATAAAATATAATTTTTGAAAGGAAAATTAGAGCATTTTTCTTTACAACTTAGAAAGAAGAAGAAAAATTTTATAACTTATGTTTTTTATTACTCGATAAATGATTGAAAATTTGTAATATAAATAACTCTAAAAGTAATTACATTTAGAAAATAATCTCTACCATAATTAAGAATAAAAAAATTAAAAAAACATACTATCATTCCATAAAAAAACATGGTAGAATATTAATGAAGTTATTTAAGAAGGTAGGAGGCGAAGAAATTGGTAAGAAAAAAGGTCTACACGAGAGAACAAATTCTACAAGCTGCACATGAGCTAGTGGAGAAGGAAGGTTTCTCAAAATTTACTGCAAGAAATATTGCTAAGCAAATGGGCATTTCAACTCAACCAATTTATTTAGAGTTTAAAAATATGGATGATTTGAAAAATACCGTGCTTGACGAAATTTTTGAGCAGTTATTTACAGGAATTTTTCCTAAGAAAGTCACAGGGGATCCTTTAGTAGATCTTGGATTGAACTTTATTAATTTTGCAAATGATAATAAACGTTTATTCCAAGCATTATATGTAGAAGAATATGGTTGTGGACAAAAGATGTACGATGCTTCATTTGAAAACTACCATAATATGGTCAAGGGTTCAGAGAAATATGCAAATGTGGATGAGCAACATATTGATGCTTTACACGTACGTACATGGGTTGTTGTAACGGGTCTGGCTGTTTTAACTACATCAGGGATTATTCACCCAACTCAAGAACAATTAATTACGACAATTGAAGATACGATTGATATGGTCTTGAAAAATCCTAATCCAATTCATATTGAATAAGAATTTTAAAACTGCTCAGCCTGATTGGTTGGGCTTTTTTTGATAAAAAAAGTATTTAATATCTTAAAAAAGACATTAAATACTTTTCGTAGTGTAATAAAGTAAGGAAGGGACGGGATTTGAACCCGCGCACGACCTTTCGACCGTTCGCCGGATTTCGAGTCCGGTGCATTACCGCTCTGCCACCCTTCCAAAAAGAAGAATTATCCTCAACATTCAAATTTTATCAATAAAATAACGAAATTACAATAGATTGAGGCACAAAAATAAAAAACACCAATTCTGACTAAACAAAATTGGTGGACAAATCTTTCTATTCCATTAACTCGTCAATAATTGATTTGACGTTTGTAATTTCATTGACACGATAGACATTAGCCCCTGCAAACAGAAGTGCCATATCGGTTTCATGATTGACTGCGTTCAGTAAAGCTTCCGAGATACAATAAGGAATGGTTTCACGGTCACAATGCTTGTAGCTTAAGCAATTACGACATTTCGCAATCGGAATTTGTTTCTCCTTAATCACTTCACTAAAAACATTTTTAATAGCACGTCCAGGCATGCCAACGGGCGATTTGATGATTTCAATATCTTCTTCCTTAGCGTCGAGGTAGCGTTGCTTAAAATCATCTGGGGCGTCACATTCTTCGGTTCCGACAAAACGTGTTGCCATTTGCACTCCGGAACAACCGAGAGAGACATAGTGAGCAATATCTTCTTTTGTAAATACTCCTCCTGCGAAAACCACTGGAACCTCTTTTCCGAATTGGTCGGCAAAACCTTTTACCGTTTCAACAATTTGTACGACTTCATCATCCATTTTTTCGATAGACTGTTGAATTTCATCGGCTTTAAACCCCAAGTGTCCGCCAGCTTTTGGACCTTCAATTACTACAAAGTCGGCAGTTCGGCTATATCTTTTTGCCCATGTTTTTAACAATACCTTTGCGCCTTTCGCACTTGAAACGATTGGAGCAATTTTGGTCTTACTTCCCTCAACTAATTCTGGAAGATTGACTGGCAGTCCTGCACCAGAAATAATGACATCTGCGCCAACTTCAACACAGCGCTTTACGATTTTTTCGTATTGAAAAGACGCAACCATGACGTTAAAACCAACAATTCCTCCTTTTGCGATTCTTTTTGCTTCTTCAAATTGCGTTTTGATTGCTTCAAAATTTGCACGTAAAGAACTTTTTTCAAAATCATCTCTCTGGTAACCAATTTGAGCGGTGGAAAGAATGCCAACTCCACCTTCACGAGCGACTGAACCAGCAAGACGATGTAGGCTAATGCCAATCCCCATGCCTCCTTGAATGATTGGTACTTTGGCAACGAGGTTGTCAATGGTTAATGGTTTAAAAGTCATTTTGTTTTCTCCTTAGAATAAGTTTAAGATGAGTATTCATCTTAGAGATTAGAAGAGAAAAAGCTCTCTTCTGCTTGTTTATCAATAGTTTTCTACGAAATTAGTTTGATGTTCAAACTAATTTAGATGATATAGAAGATTCAAAATTCTGTCAATCTTTTCTTTTTAAATGAATTTCAGCTGAATGAAAAATGTGATAATTTCACAGATAATGGAACGAAATAAAAGGAAAGTTTAATTTTGTAAGAAAAGTCTTGCAAGTTTTCCTGAAATTAGATATAGTTTGATTATCAAAGTTTTTGATAATCAAATGAATTGACTATCAAAAAGTTGATTTTTAATCGTAGTGGAAGGTGGCGCTGATGAATCCAGATATTGAAACAATTAATGATTATCTTGTTAGTGTGTTTAACGACATCTTAATTATTGAGGAATCAGAGCTACAACGTTCAAAATTTAGCGATATTTCAATCAAGGAAATGCACACGATAGAGGCAATTGGCTTATATCGGAAAAAAGCCTCCTCGGAAGTGGCAAAAGAGTTAATGGTGACTGTTGGCACATTGACGGTTGCGGTGAATAATCTTGTGAAAAAAGGCTATGTCGAACGTCTTCGCTCAGAGGATGATCGTCGTGTGGTAAAGCTAGGCTTAACCAATAGAGGAAAGCTAGTTTATCGCGTGCATCAACATTTTCATCGAGAAATGGTGAAAAATATTTTGCGAGATATGGATGAGGAACAATCCGATGCTTTGCTGAAGGCATTGAAAAATCTTCACGGGTATCTCGAACAATTCAAATAATTGGAGTAAGATAATGACACAATTCGGAAAAATTACGGCAACTGCCCATTATGTACCTGAGCGTGTTGTCACAAATGATGATTTAGCAGAAATCATGGAAACAAGTGATGAATGGATTAGTTCACGAACAGGAATCCATGCTCGCCACATTACAACTTCAGAGAACACCTCTGATTTATGTACACAGGTAGCAAAACAGTTACTTGAGAAATCTGGACTTTCTGCAGAAGAGCTTGATTTTATTATTGTAGCAACCCTAACCCCTGATTCAGCTACTCCTTCAACTTCTTGCCTAGTGCAAGGAAATATTGGTGCAGTGAATGCAATGGCGTTTGATATCAATGCAGCATGTTCTGGCTTTATTTATGCGCTTAGTACAGGTGAAAAGCTTGTCCAAAGTGGTGTTTACAAAAAGGGAATCGTGATTGGTGGAGAAGTTCTTTCTAAGATTGTTGATTGGAACGATCGTTCTACCGCAGTATTGTTCGGAGACGGAGCAGGTGGCGTGGTTCTTGAAGCAGATGTTCAAAAACATATTCAAGCTGAAAAACTGCAAGCAGACGGTGTTCGGGGACATGGATTATCAGCAAGTCAAACAAATCCTCACAGCCCATTTAGTGAAAATTTAGCAGATGATCGCTACTTACACATGGATGGACGGGAAATCTTTGATTTTGCGGTACGAGATGTACCTAAAAACATCTTGGAAACATTGGCTATCGCAGAAGAACTTCCAGAAAATATAGATTATTACTTGCTTCATCAAGCAAATATCCGTATTATAGATAAAATGGCACGGAAAATTAAAGCAGATCGTGCAAAATTTTTAACAAATATAGAAAAATACGGAAATACAAGTGCAGCGACGATTCCGATTTTACTATCAGAAGCAGTAGAACAAGGAACCATCAAAATTGGTTCTAATCAAAAATTGGTGCTAACAGGTTTTGGTGGTGGCTTAACGTGGGGAACGCTCCTCATCACTATTTAAAATTTTGTTCACATATATTAATCAAAAAAATTCATTGGAGGAATATTTAATGGTATTCGAAAAAATTAAAGCAATTATTGTAGAAGAATTAGGAAAAGAACCTGAAGAAGTTGAATTAACAACAACTTTTGAAGCCTTAGATGCAGATTCACTAGATTTATTCCAAATCATCAACGAAATCGAAGATGAATTAGATGTTAAAATTGAATCTGAAGACGGTTTAAACACTGTTCAAGATTTAGTTACTTATGTTGAAAAACAATTAGCTTAATTAGGTTAAAAAGCCCACTTCTTCAAAGCTTTTTTGTTCAACTGAGGCTTTGAAGAAAAAAGGCTAGGGAATTTCCTTAGCCTTTTTTATCAGTAGTAGAATACTTAGAAAGAATAAAAGATGAGGAAGTTCGTTATGAATTCAAAAATTGTTGATTTATTAGGAATAGAATACCCGATTTTTCAAGGGGGGATGGCATGGATTGCAGATGCTGATTTAGCAGGAGCAGTAAGTCGTGCGGGTGGTCTTGGACTTATTGGTGGCGGGAATGCACCAAAGGAAGTTGTTCAAGAACAAATTCGTAAGATTAAAGCAACCACTGATAAGCCATTTGGTGTGAATATCATGCTTTTATCTCCATTTGTAGAAGATATTGTAGATTTAGTCATTGAAGAAGGCGTGAAAGTTGTAACGACTGGCGCAGGGAATCCTTCTAAGTACATGTCTCGTTTTAAAGAAGCAAATATCAAAGTAATCCCAGTAGTTCCTTCTGTTGCTCTAGCACTACGCATGGAAAAAATTGGCGCAGATGCGGTCGTTGTTGAAGGAATGGAAGCCGGGGGTCATATTGGGAAACTTACGACTATGACACTTGTCCCACAAATAGTAGATGCAGTAAATATTCCAGTCATTGCTGCTGGAGGAATTGCAGATGGACGTGGAATGGCTGCTGCCTTTATGTTAGGAGCAGAAGCAGTTCAAGTAGGTACTCGTTTTGTTGTCGCAAAAGAAAGTAATGCACATCAAAATTATAAAAATAAAATTATTAAAGCGCGTGATATTGATACAGTGGTTACAAGCCAACATTTTGGTCATCCTGTCCGTGCGCTGAAAAATAAATTAACTCGTGAGTTTGACAAACAAGAAAAGGCTGCGCTAAAAGAAGAAAATCCAGACTTAGAAGTGTTTGAAGAATTAGGACGTGGTGCTTTAAGACTAGCGGTAGTTGACGGAGATATGGATAATGGCTCTGTCATGGCTGGTCAAAGTGCAGGCTTAGTGAAAAAAGAGGAAACAGCTTCAGAAATTATTCAATCATTATATTCCGAATGTCACGAAGTCATTGCCAAGGAAGCAAAACGTTGGGCTAATATCTAACAGATAAGTGAGGGACTTATGAAAACAGCATTTTTATTTAGTGGTCAAGGGGCACAATATGTCGGTATGGGAAAAGAACTTTATGATACTGAAGAAATTGTCCGTGATACGTTCAATCAAGCAAGTGAAGTATTAGGGTATGATATGGCTGATTTAATCTTTCATGATGAAGACAAGTTAAATCAAACAGAGTACACACAACCAGCAATTCTCACAGTAAGTATTGCCTTTTATCGTTTATTACAAGAAAAAGGGTTTAAACCTGATGTAGTAGCAGGCCTTAGCCTAGGGGAGTATTCTGCACTTGTTGCTAGTGGTGCTTTATCTTTTAAAGAAGGGGTATCTCTTGTAGCAAAACGTGGAAAATACATGACCGAAGCGGCTCCTACTGGTACAGGGAAAATGGTGGCTGTAATGAATGCTGACCGTGCTATCATTGAAGAAGCATGTAAAAAGATGAGTGAAAAGGGAATTGTTTCCCCAGCAAACTATAATACTCCACAACAAATCGTGATTGGTGGGGAAGTGGAAGCAGTAGATTCTGCTATGGCTCTTTTAACAGAGGCTGGTGTGAAACGAATGATTCCGCTAAATGTAAGTGGGCCTTTCCATACAGCTTTACTTGAACCAGCTTCAAAAAAATTAGTGGATGAATTAAAAACTATTGATTTCCAACCACTCGAAGTATCGGTGATTAGTAACACAACAGCACAACCAATGAAGGATGAAGAAATTAAAGAATTGCTTGGAAAACAAGTGATGTCTGCCGTTCATTTTTCAGATAGTATCGAAACAATGAAAGAAATGGGTGCGGATACCTTTATAGAAATCGGTCCCGGAAAAGTTTTAACTGGTTTTTTGAAAAAGATTGACAAAACATTAAAAACTGCACGTGTTGAGGATGTTAAAACTCTCACGAATGCGGTACAATTATTAGAAGAGGCACAGGTGTAAAAATGACAGTTACTGGGAAAAATGTGTTCATCACGGGCTCAACTCGTGGAATTGGGAAATCCATTGCTATCGCTTTTGCGAAAGCTGGGGCAAATGTTGTCATCAATGGACGGAAAGAAATTTCTGCCGAATTTTTAACAGAACTAACCGATTTAGGCGTGAAGGCTATTGGTGTTGTTGGCGATATTGCAAGCTTTCAATCCGCTGGTGAAATGATTAAAGAAGCAGAAGAAAAACTTGGGGCAATAGATATTCTTGTGAATAATGCAGGGATTACCAATGATAAATTGCTACTTCGCATGAGTGAAGATGATTTTAATTCTGTTTTACAAGTCAATTTAACGGGAACGTTTAATATGACACAGCAACTGGTTAAATTAATGATGAAACGTCGTAGTGGGGCAATTATTAATTTATCAAGTGTTGTTGGCTTAATCGGGAATATTGGTCAAGCAAACTATGCTGCAAGTAAGGCGGGCGTAATTGGGTTTACTAAATCAGTCGCTCGTGAAGTTGCCGCACGTGGAATTACTGTGAATGCAATTGCACCAGGATTTATTGAAACAGAAATGACAGAAGTCTTGTCAGATAAAATAAAAGAACAAATGAATGCAAGTATTCCAATGAAGAGATTTGGTTCAACGGAAGATGTTGCGAATGTTGCGTTATTCTTGGCTCAAAATCCATATATTACTGGTCAAGTAATCAATGTGGACGGCGGCTTAGTTATGAATGCTTAAAAAGAACGGAGATAAGAGATGAATCGAGTAGTTATCACTGGTTACGGGGTTACTTCCCCAATTGGAAATGATGCAAATGAATTTTGGGAAAGCCTACACACAGGAAAAGTCGGAATCGGTTCAATAACAAAAATTGACGCATCTGAAACTGGTATCAGCGTGGCTGGTGAAGTGAAAGATTTCCCTTTTGATAAATATTTTGTAAAAAAAGATGCCAAACGTATGGATTTATTTTCATTGTATGGAATCTATGCGGCATTAGAAGCCGTAAATATGTCTGGTCTTGATTTAGAAAAAATCAATCATGACCGCTTTGGTGTAATCGTTGGAAGTGGGATTGGTGGTTTGCAAACCATTCAAGATCAAGTAACACGTATGAATGATCGTGGACCTCAACGTGTTGCACCATTATTTATTCCAATGTCTATTGTTAATATGGCTGCGGGAAATATTGCTTTACGTTTAGGTGCAAAGGGAATTTGTACAGCAATTGTTACAGCCTGCGCTTCCGCAACAAACTCTATCGGAGAAGCTTATCGTAATATTAAATTTGGCTATTCAGATGTGATTGTTGCAGGAGGAACAGAAGCTTCAATTACAAAAATCGGGATTGCTGGGTTTGCTTCATTAACCGCTCTTTCAGATTCGACCAACCCCTTACATGCTTCTATTCCATTTGACAAAGAAAGAAATGGATTTGTCATGGGAGAAGGTGCAGGTGTTTTCGTTTTAGAATCTTTAGAACATGCGCAAGCACGTGGCGCAAATATCTTAGGAGAAGTGGTTGGTTACGGTTCAAACTGTGATGCTTACCATATGACTTCTCCAATCCCTGACGGAAGTGGTGCGGCTAAAGCGATGCAACTAGCACTTGATGAAGCAGGACTTCAACCAAGCGATATTGGGTATATTAATGCGCACGGTACAAGCACACAAGCAAACGAAAAAGGTGAAAGTAAAGCAATCGAAACAGTTTTCGGTCAAGACGAAAATGTGTTGGTTTCTTCAACAAAATCTCTAACTGGTCACTTACTTGGTGCAGCTGGCGGGATTGAAGCAATTGCTACTTTAAATGCTTTACAACATCAATTTGTTCCAGGAACAGCAGGGACAAAAGAATTAGATGATGATATGAATATTCACGTTGTTAAGGGAGAAGGCGTAGATCATAAATTTGACTATGCTATCAGTAATTCACTAGGATTTGGTGGGCACAATGCAGTCATTTGCTTAAAGAAATGGAGTGAAGAAGTATGAATATCCAAGAAGTAAAAGAGTTAGTGTCTCAATTTGATGGGTCTAGCTTGCGTGAATTTGATTTACGTAAGGGTGACTTTGAGATTTATTTGAGCAAAAATGAGACTTATGGTCGAGTAACTCAACCAGTCGCTGTTGCTCAAGTTGCTCCAAGTACACCAACACCGCCTGTTGTTGAGGGGACCTCTACTTCAGTTACAACGGAAGAAGTAGTCGTTGAAGCAGTTGGCGAGCTAATTACTTCGCCAATCGTTGGAGTAGTTTACTTGCAACCTGCACCTGAAAAGCCAGCATTTGTAAAGGTTGGTGATAAGGTTAGTGAGGGTGAAACAGTTTGTATCGTTGAAGCGATGAAGATGATGAATGAAGTACCGTCTGATATTTCTGGGGAAATTATGGAAGTATTAGTCGAAAATGAACAAGTAGTAGGGATTGGCGACCCTCTATTCCGTGTTAAGGGAGTGTAGCCTGTCATGATGGATATTAATGAAATTAAAGCAACTATTCCACATCGTTACCCATTTTTATTAATTGATCGAGTTTTAGAATTAGTTCCGGGCGAAAAGGTAGTTGCACGCAAAAATGTTACAGCGAATGAAGAATTTTTTAACGGACATTTTCCACAAGAGCCTGTAATGCCGGGTGTGCTGATTATCGAAGCATTGGCACAAGCTGGAGCAGTTGCTTTACTGGGGATGGATGAATTTAAGGGGAAAACAGCTTACTTTGGCGGAATTGATAAAGCAAAATTCCGTAAGAAAGTGGTTCCCGGCGATACATTACAATTAGAAGTTGAAATTTTGAAAGTAAGAAAAGTAGCTGGTATAGGAAAAGGAATTGCCTATGTAGACGGTAAAAAAGTTGCTGAAGCTGAATTGACATTCATGATTGGGTAGGTGAAGAGAATGTTTAATAAAATATTAATCGCCAATCGTGGGGAAATTGCTGTTCGTGTCATTCGTGCGGCAAGAGAATTAGGAATTCAAACAGTCGCAGTCTATTCGGAAGCGGATAAAGATGCTCTTCATACACAACTAGCGGATGAAGCTGTTTGTATTGGTCCTGCGAAAGCTGCAGATTCTTATTTAAATATCACGAATATCCTAAGTGCTGCTCTGGCAACAAAAGCTGAAGCGATTCACCCAGGTTTTGGGTTCCTTTCTGAAAATTCACGATTTGTCACTATGTGTGAGGAATTAAATATTAAATTTATCGGACCTAGTGCAGAAATCATGGACAAAATGGGCGATAAAATCAATGCTCGTGCAGAAATGATAAAAGCGGGGGTACCAGTCATTCCAGGAAGTGACGGAGAAGTACAAACTGTTGAGGAAGCACTTGAAATTGCAAACGAAATTGGTTACCCAGTCATGCTAAAAGCTTCTGCTGGTGGCGGTGGTAAGGGAATAAGGAAAGTGACTTCATCAGCCGAACTTCCAAGTTTATTCACCAATGCACAGCAAGAAGCCAAAGCAGCATTTGGTAATGGAGCAATGTACATCGAGAAAGTGATTTACCCCGCTCGACATATTGAGGTTCAAATTTTAGGCGACTCTTTTGGAAATGTGATTCACCTAGGAGAACGTGATTGTTCCTTGCAAAGAAATAACCAAAAAGTGCTTGAAGAATCTCCATCCGTAGCTATTGGTGCGACAAAACGTGCAGAGCTTGGGGAAGCAGCAAGAAAAGCAGCAGAACATGTTGGCTATGAAAATGCTGGAACGATTGAGTTTCTTTTCCAAGATGGAAATTTCTATTTTATGGAAATGAATACTCGGGTACAAGTAGAACACCCCGTAACTGAATTTGTCACAGGGGTGGATATTGTAAAAGAACAAATTCGCATTGCTTTCGGCGAAAAGCTAAGTAAAATGCAAGATGAAATCGAATTTACCGGGCATGCGATTGAATGTCGAATTAATGCTGAAAATCCAGCCTTTCATTTTGCACCGTCACCTGGAAAAGTAGAAGAACTTTTCTTACCTAGTGGTGGGCCGGGGCTACGTGTTGATTCAGCAATGTATCAAGGCTATACGATTCCACCATTTTATGATTCTATGATTGCAAAAATCATTGTTCACGGTGAAAATCGCTTTGATGCACTGATGAAAATGCAACGCGCGCTTTATGAAATGGAAGTAGAGGGCGTAGTAACCAATACTGAATTTCAAATGGATTTAATTGCCGACCAAAATATTATTACTGGTGATTATGATACAAGTTTCTTAATGGAAAAATTTCTTCCAAATTGGAAGCCTCAGGGGAAATAAAAGGCTAGTATGACGAATAAAATTAATGATAAATATTCGTCTTAACTTTGTTAAAAAAGGGGATAGGCTTCAATGGCGTTATTTAAGAAGAAAAAGAATTATATTCGCATTAATCCCAACCGTGCGATTAATGACAAAACAGTGATGCCTCCAGAAGTCCCAGACGAACTCTTTGCTAAATGCCCAAACTGTAAGCAAGTGATTTATCTGAAAGACTTAGGTGTGGAAAAAGTTTGTCCTTATTGTTCATATAACTTTCGACTTGGTGCTTGGGAACGGTTATCTTTGGTGGTTGACGAAAAAAGTTTTGAAGAATGGAATAATGATTTAAAAACTGTCGACCCCTTGAATTTCCCTGAGTACCAAGAGAAGTTATCACTGATGAAAGAGCGGACAGGACTAGATGAAGCTGTCTTGACGGGGAAAGCGGCGTTAAATGGGACACCAATCGCAATTGGGATAATGGATTCAAACTTCATTATGGGAAGTATGGGAACAATTGTAGGGGAAAAATTAACTTGTTTGTTTGAAGAAGCAACAAGTCAAAAGTTACCAGTGATTTTATTTACCGCATCTGGTGGTGCGCGCATGCAGGAGGGAATCTTATCTCTTATGCAAATGGCGAAGGTATCAGCAGCTGTGCGTAAACATAGTGAGGCTGGCTTATTGTATATCACTGTTTTAACAGATCCAACAACTGGTGGAGTGACTGCAAGTTTTGCAATGGAGGGCGACATTATTTTGGCGGAACCACAAACATTGGTTGGTTTTGCTGGACGTCGTGTGATAGAGCAGACCATGAAAACGGACTTACCAGAGAATTTTCAAAAAGCTGAGTTTTTATTAGAGCATGGGTTTGTTGATGCAATTATTCCCCGACCAGAAATGAAACAGCGATTATCTACAATTATTAAATTACATGTTGGGGAAGGGTGGAGCAAGGCATGACAGAAAAAACAGCCAATGACATTGTTCAATTAGCTCGTTCCCAAAAGAGATTCACGAGTTTAGAATATTTTTATACAATTTTTGATGATTTTATCGAATTTCACGGCGACCGTAATTTTCGTGATGATAGTGCGGTTGTAGGTGGGATTGCTTCACTTGATGGTCGACCTGTTACAGTGATTGGGATTCAAAAGGGACGTAATTTGAATGAAAATTTAAATCGGAACTTCGGACAACCACATCCAGAGGGGTACAGGAAGGCGTTACGCTTGATGAAACAGGCGGAAAAATTTAACCGTCCAGTTATTACGTTTATCAATACTGCAGGAGCTTACAGCGGTGTTGGTGCGGAAGAACGTGGACAAGGGGAAGCAATCGCACACAACCTAGTAGAGATGAGCGGATTAACCGTGCCCATTATTTCAATAATTATTGGGGAAGGCGGCTCTGGTGGAGCACTTGCACTTGCTGTCGGCAACCAAGTGTGGATGATGGAACATTCAATGTATGCGATTCTTTCACCAGAAGGCTTTGCGTCGATTTTATGGAAAGATAGCAGTCGGGCGCATGAAGCGGCGGACTTGATGAAAATTACAGCGCCTGAATTACTTGAAATGGGTGTTATTGATAAAATTATTCCAGAAACATCTGGAGAAAAAACATTAGAACAAGCAGAAATCAATCATATTTTGCATAAAAAGCTTATCAAAGAATTACACGGTTTGTCAAAAATGACAAGTGAAGAGTTGATAAATCAAAGATATGAACGCTTTCGTAAGTTCTAAAATAGCAATGAATAATTCACTAAATATGCAGATTAATTTGTATATTTAGTGTTTTTTTTCTTAAATACGAATAAATTTAGAAATAATATTCAAAAATATGTATTTTTACTTTATTTATTGTATATTCTGTGATAAGCTCTATTTATTAGAAATTATTGAAATAAAAAAACATGATTGATGTTAAAGGGGATTATTGAATATGAAGAAATTATTACTTAGTTTAGCCGTGGTTTTCTCAGGACTTTTATTATTATCAGGTTGTGGGGATGATAAGAAAGCTGAAGATTACTACACCAAACAGATAAAAGATAAAGGAACTTTAGTCGTGGCAACATCCGCTGATTTCCCACCATTTGAATTTCAGATTTTAGAGGATGGGAAAAATAAAATTGTCGGATCAGATATTGATTTAGCAAATGCAATAGGGAAAGAACTTGGTGTAAAAGTGGAAGTTAACAATATGGACTTCAATTCTGTATTAAATGCGCTACAAAGTGGAAAAGCAGATATGGTTCTCTCAGGAATTTCTGCTAGACCAGATAGAAAGAAAACCTTTGATTTCAGTGAAACCTATTACGCTTCTGTGCAAAAATTAATCGTGAAAAAAGCAGATCTAGCTAAATACAACTCTATAGCCGCTTTTGACGGACAAAAAGTTGGTGCGCAACAAGGATCTATCCAAGCAGAAGTCATTGAAGAACAGCTACCAAAAGCGAATGCGGTAAATATGGACACAGTACCTAACTTAATTAATTCTCTAAAAGCGGGACAAATTAATGGCTTGGTGCTTGAAGAAGCAATTGGAAAAGCCTTTATTCAATCAAATCCAGATTTAGCTTTTGCGGATATTGAGCTGAAATCGAGTGAAGATGACGCATTTGCTGTAGCTATGCCAAAAGATAGTGGCGATTTATTGAAAAAGGTAAATGAAGTGATTAAAAAGCTAAAATCAGAAGGAAAAATTGATGAGTTCGTTCAAAATAACTATGATTTAGCTGAAAAAAATAAGTAAGCAATTCAAATGAACAAGGGCAACTGGTGGTGCGCTAGTTGCTTTTTGTGTGAGAGAAACCAATCATTATATTATAGAAAACGAGGGAACAAACATTGAATTATTCATTTTCATTTCTTCCGAAGTATCTTCCATATTTTGTAGATGGGGCAGTCGTTACCGTCTTGATTTCCTTTTTGGTTGTATTTTTCGGAGTAATTATAGGAACTATTATGGCATTATGCAAACTTTCCAAAAATGTTGTACTGAAAACTATTGCAAATGTTTATATTGAAATTTTACGTGGGACACCTATGCTACTTCAACTTTCAATCGCTTTTGTTATTGTGAAGTTGACGGCACCAACGATTACAATGGGTGTACTAAAGATTGATTTTTCATTGCTCTTGACTGGGGTTATTGCCCTTTCAATGAACTCTGGAGCCTATGTTGCAGAAATTATCCGTGGAGGAATTAATGCGGTGAACATTGGACAAAATGAAGCAGCTTCATCTTTGGGCTTACGTCCTACACAAACGATGCGCTACGTTATTTTGCCACAAGCGGCTAGAAATGTCTTACCAGCCTTAGGGAATGAATTTATCACCGTCATTAAGGATTCTTCTCTTTTGGCAGGATTTGGAGTTTTTGAGTTATATTATGGAACAAAAGCTGTAACAACCGTCACTTATCAATCGCTAACACCGTTATTATTTGCTGGATTGTTTTATTTTGTGATGACGTTTATTACCAGCCGTTTATTGAAAATTTTAGAAAAGAAATTAGAGAAGGGCTATTCAAAATAGTAAATGGAGGAAACGAGCACTATGGCTAAGACAATGATTGAAGTGAAGGATTTGAAGAAATCTTTCGGAGAAAATGAAGTGTTAAAGAATATTAATACTCAAATCAAAGAAGGAGAAGTCGTTGTTGTGATTGGTCCTTCTGGTTCAGGAAAGTCCACTTTTCTACGTACGTTGAATCTTTTAGAAACACCTACAAGCGGCGAAGTTATCTTTGAAAATACTGACATTACCGATAAAAAGGTGGATATTTTTAAGCTACGTGAAAAAATGGGGATGGTTTTTCAACAATTTAATCTTTTTCCAAATATGACCGTCAAAGAAAATTTGAAGCTGGCGCCTAAAAAAGTGAAAAAAGAGCAAGAGGAGGAAGCAGAACGAGTGGCTCAGGCTCTCCTTGAACGAGTGGGATTGGCTGATAAGGCAGACGCATATCCAATGAGCCTTTCCGGTGGACAACAGCAACGGATTGCGATAGCGAGAGCCTTAGCCATGAAGCCGGACGTTATGCTTTTTGATGAACCTACCTCAGCACTTGATCCAGAAATGGTGGGAGAAGTCCTAAGTGTTATGCAAGATTTGGCTGAAAATGGTATGACTATGGTGATTGTTACCCATGAAATGGGCTTTGCTAAAGAGGTTGCCAATCGAGTGCTATTCATGGACGGCGGTTATATTGTCGAAGAGGGAACGCCTGAAGAAGTGTTCCAATACGCAAAAGAACAACGAACGATTGATTTTCTTTCAAAAGTTTTATAAAAGGTAAGTAGTGAATAGCAGATAAGGCATTTGATTGCTTTATCTGTTTTTTAATCGAAAAAGTGAATTAAAATTGTTAAATGATTTTTTATTCATTATTTTGTAAACTTCTATCCTTTCCCAATAGATTTAGCAGAATGAGGGCGTATCTTTTGATAGTGAAAAGGTATCAATCTTTGGGAAATATTTGACTAGATTAGAATGTCAGGAGTAGGAAAAGGTTCGGAATTTAGATTTATTAAAAAAATAAGAATATTAGTGCTGTTAGTGTTGTTTACTTAAGCAACGGAGTGATATTGATTGCTATTAGCTTGTTGCTTTATTTTTTTAGGAGAGAAACTTGAAGGGAAGATAATTTATGGCACTCATGTACGGTACTTTTGGAGGGCCTGTTGAATTTTTTAAGCTAAACTTTATTTTCTCTATCCTTGCTTTGCTAGTATTATTGATAATTCCTAGATTATTTTTTACACATGCTCAAAAGTTGAAGCAAGTTAAGCGAATAGAAACCTTTCCTCTTTTTTATCCGTTACTCATGAAAAATGGTATAATTTATCTTAGTATTGGAATGTAGAAAGTAGGATGAAGAGATGACAATTGAAGAAGCGTTAGACTGGATACATGGTCGATTAAAATTTGGCAGTCGTCCGGGACTGATTAGAATAGAAAGTTTACTTGAACGAGTGGGAAATCCCGAAAATAAGATTCAAACTATTCATATTGCTGGGACAAATGGGAAAGGCTCAACGGTTACCTTTCTACGTGCAATTTTAACAGAGCTTGGTCTAAAGGTAGGAACTTTTACCTCACCTTATATCGAAATGTTCAACGAGCGAATTAGTATTGACGGAAAGGGAATTTCAGACAAAGATTTAGTCGCTTATACAGAAAAATATCAAAAGATTGTGGCTGAGATGGATGCGGATGACGCAGTTTATGGGATTACAGAATTTGAGTTGATTACAGCAATGGCATTCGATTATTTTGAACAAGAAAAAGTAGATGTTGCGATTATCGAAGTTGGTCTGGGAGGACTTCTTGATAGTACAAATGTGATTTCTCCTGTATTGACTGGAATTACGACAATTGGTTTAGACCATCAAGATATTTTAGGCGATACTATTGAAGAAATTGCGGCACAAAAAGCGGGAATCATCAAAGTGGGAGTTCCTGTGGTGACGGGGAATATCGTTCCAGAGGCATTAGCTGTCATTGAGGACACTGCCAAAGAAAAGAATAGCTCACTCTTTCGTTTTCAAAAGGAGTACGAGGTGAAATATGTTCATCCAGATGAAAATTGGGGCGAAATTTTTTCATTTAAGAATAAAGATTTCAGCTTAGAAAATATCAAAATTTCTATGATTGGCCGTCATCAAACGGAAAATGCTGGAATGGCAATGGAGCTAGCTTCCCTTTTTGCTAAACAAGAGAAACTAGTGCTTACCAAAGAAATTATCGAACAAGGAATGAAAAAAGCATTTTGGCCCGCACGTATGGAAAGGATAAGTAAGAAACCATTGATTATTTTGGACGGAGCGCATAATGGTCACGCAATGTCACGCTTGGTCGAAAATATTAAGTCTGAGTTTGGGAATAGACAGCTACAAGTTTTATTTTCCGCTTTGAAAACCAAAGATATAGATAATATGGTTGAGATGTTAACAGAAGTTAAAAATGTGCATTTGAACATTACCAGCTTTGATTATCCAAAAGCCTTGGATTTATCTGAAATTTCTTATTTGGAGCATGACGGGGTAGAATTTGTTTCTATCTGGCAGTTTGGCATTGGCGATATTTTAGAAAAAATGAAAGGTGATGACGTGCTACTTATCACCGGTTCACTTTATTTTGTTTCCCAAGTTCGTGAATTTTTTATAGAAATGAATAAATAAAAATTTTACTTCTCTTTTTGCGTACTATATTAGTATAGGCGTAAAAGGAGGAGTTTTTATGTTGCAAAAAAATCAGATGTATGAGGTTTATGAAGAAGAATCGGCGTATCTTCCGAGAGAACGTATGGAAAAATACGGGGAAAAAATGCTTAGTAATCAAGAATTATTGGCACTTATTTTACGAACGGGAACAAAAGAGGAATCCGTGTATGCTTTGGCGCAACGAGTTTTAGAAGTTTTTCCTAATCTTTATGCGTTTAAAAGCGCAAGTCTGGAAGAATTTCAAGCGATTAAGGGGATTGGGAAAGCCAAGTCTATCGAGCTAAAGGCAGTGATTGAATTTGGTCGAAGAATCCAGCTTGCCAATCAAGAGTTTGGGGAGAAGGTTTGCTCAAGTTATTCTTTAGGGCAACGATTAATTCAGGAGTTAAAGGACTATCCTCAAGAACATTTTATTGCTATTTTTTTAAATACGAAAAATCAAATTATTCGGCAAAAGACGTTGTTTGTTGGTTCCCTAAATCATTCGATTGCTCACCCTAGAGAAATTTATCGGGATGCGGTCAAGTTTTCAGCAGCAAGCATTATCGTAGCCCATAACCACCCTTCTGGAAATCGAGAACCCTCCAAAAATGATTACGCGATAACAAAGAAAATTGCGGAGGCGGGAGAGGCTGTCGGGATTCCACTATTAGACCACCTCGTGATTGGCAAAGAGAGCTATTTTAGTATGCGTGAGGAAGGGAAATTTTTTGACGGGAAATAGGGGGAAATGGACGAGTATGGGGACTGAAATTTATCAGTTAGTTGAGAGGTATGTTGGATAAGTTTTTTAGGGGAATGGAAGTAATCTAGTGAAAAATGTGAGGGATTTATTGTTAGTTTACTTCCTTATTTTTACCAATGGGGAAACATGGGTCTATTGAAACATTTGAGATTGGGAAGATAAATGGTTGGCAATTGACTCAATATCCAATGACGATTTTGATTCTTTTAGTTCTTTTGTTTTTAGCAATTGTTCTTCTAAATTTTAGAAGAAGGAGAATCTTTCAAATTTATTTAGCCTCGTTTTTCTTTCTACTTTTTTGGTGCTTTCTCTATAAATTCGAGTGGCAATTTGCTTTAGAAACTTATTTGATTGGTTATTATGTATGTGTTGTATTGGTGATTTCTCTGATTGTCGTATTGATTAACGGCACAAGGATAAAGATGAAAATATTGTAAAAAAGCGAGGAATTTTCTTCCCTACTTTTAAGATATTTGCGATTTTTATATAAATTCAAGAGCTATAAAATAAAAGAGTGTCGTTAGTAAAAATAGACTGTACGAACTTACGACCATTTGACTTAAATTTACGTTCTTCCATTTGTTAGAATATTCATTTTGAAAAGTAATCATGATTACTGAAATATTTCTTAAATCAAAAAATAGATTCCAATTTGTAGGTAGTGTTACCATCTTTATCCTAGGCAAGTAATAATAGGGAATTATTGCTAGGGTTGTTTCAAAGGTAGAAATATGCTTTTTACTGTTCATATTCCACACTCTTCATTTTTTATACTTTAATATATAAGCTATTTTTGACATTAAGTAAAATCATGATTCGTTATCCATGAATTGACTTTTCAAATGAATAGTTTATTAAATTTCAATAATAAATCATATTTTATTATGGAAACGCTTTACAAAGTAGAAGAGAGGGAGTATTATACAAGTGGTTAAACGTTTTACTCGGGAGATGAAAAGATGAAAAATATAACGATAAAGGAAATTGCACGAGAGGCAGGCGTGAGTATTGCTACTGTTTCTAATGTGCTGAATGACAAGCCTAACAAGGCGACACAGCAAACGATTGATAAAATTCATGCAGTGGTAGAAAAATATAATTATTCTCCTAATCTGAATGCACGTTCATTAGTCAATATGCACTCAGGAATGGTTGGTATCCTGTATTTTTCTCCGAAAGATGAGGTGGATTTTAGTGATCCATTTCTTTCAGATATCCTAACAGGAATTGAAAAAGCTAGCAAAAGAAATAAGAAGTTTATTTTGGTTCATGGATTTTCGGATATTTCAGATATTCAGAGCATTCAACAAAACTGGACTTTTGATGGGTGTATCGTTATTGGTGCTATTCAGTCGATTCATGATGAATTATGTGAACTCATTAAGGCGCCTATAGTTTTTGTCGATACATACTCTTCAAGAGAACAAAAAGGAATGAAATACCCAAGATACTATGTTTATAACAATGATGCAGAGCTAAGCTATCTTGCAACAAGCTATGTTATTGGAAAAGGACATAAAAAAATTGCAGTTTTTTCACCTAGCTTGGGAAAAGATACGATTGGTGTAATCCATGAGCGTTTTACTGGATATAAAAAAGCTTTGGAGGAAAGTCAGCTATCAGTTCCTCAAACACTGTTTTTTGATGAGAATGAGTTAGAAAACATGGTGTCTCGCTTTGATGAATACACCGCAGTTCTTGCTAATTCAGATTTACTCGCTGGAAATCTTATGACTGCTTGGAAGAAAAATGGGATTCAAGGAAAATCAATTATAAGCTTTGATAATTCTTTCTTTGCTTCCTTTTTAGACCCACAATTGACAACAGTTGAGTTAAATCAAAAAGAAAAAGGGGAAAAATCCATTGAGGTATTAATGAGTGCCATTCAATGCAAAGACCCAAAGAAATTCAAAGAAAAATTCTTTATTCAAGGAACAATAATTGAAAGAAATTCGGTGAGAAGTGTGGGAGAGTGAGACTATGGAAAAGACACAAGTTATAAAAGGAAAGGATTATCGTTTCACTGTATTGACCGATAGTTTGATCCGAATGGAATATGAAAAAAATGGAAATTTTATTGATGAGAAAACGCAAATAATTCAAAATCGCCAATTTTCTTCAACAAATTTTGACTTACTGGAAGATGAAATGGGCATTCAGATTATTACGAGTCAGCTACATTTGTACTATAAATATGGAGAATTCTCACCTAGTAGCTTATTTGTAGAAATGAAAGCTAATCTTTCAGATTATAACAACCGTTGGACCTATGGAGATGAGATAGAGACTTTAAAAGGAACGACCCAAACACTTGACGGGATTGACGGAAAGACCGAGCTTGAGGATGGAATTATTTCTCGAGGGGGCTTTTCGATATTAGATGATTCAGGCTCCTATCTTCAATTAGAAAATGGTGAATTTGCAGAGAACCAATCAACAGGAAAAGATTTATATTTCTTTGGCTATCGTCATGAGTATAGACGAGCTTTAAAAGATTATTATAAACTCACTGGTGCGGTTCCGATAATTCCTAGATATGCTTTGGGAAACTGGTGGAGTAGATTTTGGCCTTATACAGAGGAAACTTATCTTGAGTTAATGAATAAGTTTAAGAAAAAAAAAGTGCCGTTATCGGTTAGTGTGATTGATATGGACTGGCATAAAAGAGAGATTCCAGAACGGTTTGGAAGTGGCTGGACGGGTTATTCATGGAATAGGGAGTTCTTTCCAAAGCCAGAAAGATTTTTGAAAAAATTACATGATTTAGGACTAAAAACAACCCTTAATGTACATCCGGCAGATGGAATCAGAGCTTTTGAAGATGCTTATGAACGAATTTCTTCACGTTTAAAGTTAAACGTTTCACTCGAAGAGCCAGCTTTGTTTGATTTTAATAACAAAGATTTTAGAGAAGCGTATTTTGATGAGGTTCATCATCCTCTTGAAGATGAGGGAGTGGATTTTTGGTGGATTGATTGGCAGCAAGGAAATCAAAGTAATTCAACGGGTGTTGATCCATTATGGGCATTGAATTTTTATCATTACCTAGATAATCAAGAGCGAAATGAAGCAGGATTGATTTTATCGAGATATGCCGGTGCTGGAAGTCATAGGTATCCGATTGGTTTTTCTGGAGATACTATTGTTACTTGGGAATCGCTTGATTTTCAACCATATTTCACTGCAACAGCTTCTAATATTGGTTATAGCTGGTGGAGTCATGATATCGGCGGACATATGAAAGGGTATTCAGATGAAGAATTGTCATTAAGGTGGCTACAATTTGGTGTTTTTAGTCCAATTAATCGATTGCATAGTAGCGCAAGTTCATTTAATAGCAAGGAACCCTGGGCATTTTCCTTAGAAACAGAGAAAGCGATGAGTCAAATCATGCAGTTTCGTCATGCGATGATTCCTTATCTCTATACGATGAATGTTAGAAATCATGATGACGGGATTCCACTAATTTTGCCCATGTACTATCTTGATAGTGAGAATGAAAAAGCATATGAAGCGAAAAATGAATATCAATTTGGAAGTGAATTAATCGTTTCACCCATTACACAGCATACTAATCATCAAACAAAATTAGGTTGTGTGGAAGTTTGGTTTCCAACTGGGAGTTGGTATGATTTATTTTCTGGAATGACCTATGAAGGAAACACGAAGATGAAAATTTATCGAAGAAAGGATGAAATGCCAGTTTTTGCAAAATCTGGAGCAATTCTTCCGCTAGATGCAACTCCCACAGTAACGAAAGCAACGCAGCTACCTCTTCATTTGAACTGGAAAATCTTTTTAGGAAAATCTAATCAATTTAAATTAATTGAGGATAGCAACGG
The DNA here is from genome assembly GCA_031261705.1 of Lactobacillales bacterium. Lineage (GTDB taxonomy): Bacteria > Bacillota > Bacilli > Lactobacillales > Streptococcaceae > JAISJD01. The sequence continues at coordinate 23,787 of JAISJD010000050.1, read as the reverse complement.
ACATCGGGCGGAGACAGTAGTTTGCTTGGATTGGGAAAAGAAACAGCTAAAATTAGAAATTTTTGATCCATATCATATTATTCCGAGCAAAAGAACTCATATATTTGAACTCATTGGTTCAGGTTCAACAGTTGAAATGAAATCAGAAAATAGTTTCAATGAATTTTCATTAAAAAATATAACGTTAGATAAGAAAGTTGATATTTCAGCTGAGCTTTTTAAGCGCTTGAATCAAGCAGAAATAGACTATCAGCTTAAAGAAAAAATAATCGAAGTGTTCAAACAGGAAAAAAATTATGGCAAACGCTTGAATGAGTTACTCAGCCTTGTTTCTGGAGACTTACTAGAAATGCTACTTGAATTAGCGTATGTTGAAAATTTTAAGGAGGAAAATCATGGTTGAAATGAAATTATCACATGTAGATAAAAAATATCCAAACAACCCTGAATATTCGGTGAAAGATTTTAATTTAGAAGTGCAGGAGAAAGAGTTTATCGTGTTTGTGGGCCCCTCAGGCTGTGGAAAATCAACGACACTTCGAATGATTGCAGGGCTAGAAGAAATTTCAGGTGGAGAATTTAGTATTGATGGGAAGATAATGAATGATGTAGCTCCTAAAAATAGAGAAATTGCCATGGTTTTTCAAAATTATGCACTTTATCCGCATATGACTGTTTTTGAAAATATTGCGTTTGGATTGAAATTAAGAAAATATCCAAAAGATGAAATTAAACGAAGAGTGGAGGAAGCTTCTAAGGTTCTTGGCTTAGAAGAATATTTAAAACGAAAACCAGGTGAATTATCAGGTGGGCAACGGCAACGTGTGGCAATGGGACGAGCCATGGTACGTGATGCCAAAGTCTTTTTAATGGATGAACCTCTATCTAATCTGGATGCTAAGCTTCGGGTATCTATGCGTGCTGAAATCGCTAAGCTCCATAGACGGATTGGTTCAACAACAATTTATGTTACTCATGACCAAACGGAAGCAATGACCCTAGCAGACCGCATTGTTATTATGAATAGTGGAAAAATTCAACAGATTGGTACTCCGCAAGAGCTTTATAATAACCCTAAAAATTTATTTGTGGCTGGTTTCATTGGTAGTCCGGCGATGAATTTTTTCAAAGTAACAATCAAGAATGGTTATGCTGAAAATGAAGAAGGGGTGAAGTTGAAAATTCCAGAAGGGTACATGAAACGATTACTAGCTTTGGGTTATGACGGAAAAGAAGTCACATTAGGGATTCGACCCGAAGATATTAAGTCAGAACAAATTGCGATTGAAACCTTTAATGATTCCGTTGTTCACTCAAAGGTAATGGTTTCTGAATTACTCGGGGCAGAAACGATTATCTACGCCACACTTGGAGAAACTGAATTTGTTTCAAAAGTTGATGCCAGAGATTTCAAAAAACCGGGAGAAAGTATTCAATTTGCTTTTGATATGAATAAGGTAAGTTTCTTTGATAAGGAAACAGAAGAAAACATTTTGCTTTCTACTAAGGAGGGATAACATGGTTGGTTCAAAGAAAAATAATCGACTTTGGGTACTGATATTTTTAGGACCAAGTTTACTCGGATTTTTAACTTTTATTGCGTTTCCTATTATCTCTTCCTTAGTCATAAGTTTTACGGATTGGGATTTATTAAACCCAATGAATTTTATAGGAATAAAAAATTATACAGACCTTTTTAAAGATGCGACATTCTGGGCTGGGTTGAAAAATACAGTGCTATTTATTGTTGGCTATCTGCCTTGCGTCATGATTATTGGGTTAATGATTGCCTTACTTTTAAATTCTAAGCTTGTTGGAAAAACATTATTTCGAGGGATTTATTTCTTGCCAGTAGTAACAAGCTGGGTAGCAGTTTCTCTCGTTTGGAAATGGTTGTTCAACCCACAATATGGACTTATTAATTATTTCCTTTCTTTGATTGGGATTCATGGACCTAGTTGGTTGACAGATCCTAAAACGGCTATGATTGCCGTGATTATTACTTCTGTTTGGAAGGATATTGGTTTTATCATGGTGCTTTATCTGGGAGGCTTACAAGGAATTTCACCGTCGTTATATGAAGCTTCCTCAATTGATGGGGCAAATGGTTGGCATCAATTTTGGAGTATCACACTTCCAATGTTAAAACCGACGACATTTTTCGTGTCAATGATTAGCCTGATTAACTCGTTCCAAGTATTTGACCAGGTAAATATTATGACAGGTGGCGGACCCGGAAATTCTACAACGGTTATGGTACAAAATATTTACAATTCAGCCTTTAATTATTTTGAAATGGGTAAAGCTTCAGCAATGAGTTGGATTCTATTCCTAATCATCTTCATTGTCTCACTAGTACAAATGTGGGGAGAAGGGAGAAATAACTAATATGAAAATAGTAAAAAAAGTTGGAAGATACGCTATATTGATTGCTGGAAGTTTCATCATGATTCTTCCATTCATCTGGATGGTTTCTACCTCATTGAAGGATGGCGGAGCAACAATGGTTTTTCCACCAAAATTTATTCCTGACCCAGTGACATTTGATAATTATCGGGAGGTAGTCGATAAATTTCCAATGCTACGATTCTTATTGAACTCGGTGATTGTAGCAGTGCTCACGACTCTTGGAACTATTCTAGTGGCAACTATGTCCGCCTATGCGTTTTCTAGGCTACATTTCAAAGGAAGAGATCAAATCTTCTTATTGTACTTGGCAACACAGATGATTCCAACACAGGTTATCATGATTCCACAGTTTATTTTATTAAAAAATCTTGGCTGGTTAGATTCTTACCAAGGCTTGATACTACCAAATATTTTTGCAGTGTTCGGTGTATTTTTGATGAGGCAAGCCTTTCTTTCCATTCCAAAAGAATTAGAGGAAGCTGCATTTATGGACGGTGCAAACCACTTTACCGTTTGTTTTAAGGTGATGCTTCCGCTTATGAAGCCAACACTTGCGACTTTATCTATCTTTACTTTTATGCAATCGTGGAATAATTATTTATGGCCTTTGATTATATCAAGTAGTCGTGAAATGGCGACCTTGCCACTCGGACTTGCTATGCTACAAGGTCAACGGACAACAAACTGGAATTTATTTATGGCTGCGGTAGTCATCAGTGTAATTCCAATACTTGCGGTTTATCTTTTCGCTCAAAAATATTTCATTCAAGGAATGACGATGAGCGGAATGAAAGAATAAAAAACTTTGGAGGGGATTTATTATGAAGAAATGGATGTTAGTAGGAGCAGCAGCGGTAGGATTATTGGGCTTAGCTGGTTGCGGGTCAAAAAAAGAAGCAAGCGATGACAATGAAAAAACAGAAATCAAGTATTTTAGTTACTCAGCAACTCCAGACTTTGAAAAGCAATTGAATGAAATGGTCAAAGCATTTGAAGAAGAAAATCCAACAATAAAAGTAAATGTTGAAATGGCACCTTTTGATACGTATTTTACGAAACTTCAAACGCTATTAGCTGGTGGAAAAGCACCGGATGTTTTTGAAATGAATTATGAAAATTTTGTTTCTTATGCGAATAAAGGAAAACTGTTAGATTTAACGGATAGAGTTGAAAAAGATAAAGATTTAGATTTATCAAAGGTAAATACGAAGGCTTTTGATGCCTATAAATATAAAGGGAAACAGCTTGGGTTAACTGAAAGCTTCTCAAATGTAGTGACAATTTACAATAAAGATATGTTTGATAAGGCTGGAATTAGCTATCCTGCAGAGGATTGGAAATGGGAAGATGAGATTGAAGCAGCAGAGAAATTAACAAATACAAAGGAAAATATTTACGGTACTTACTCACCAGTTACAATGAATGAATTTTTCAAGGTTGCGGCTCAAAATGGCGGACAAATTTATGATGAAAAAGGCAAATTGACAATTGATAGTTCAAAGAATGTTGAAGCGTTGCAACACATGGTAGATTTAGTAGACAAGTACAAGGTTTCTCCAAGTCCTGCCGAAATGTCTGGTCAAAAATCAGAGGATTTATTTATGAATGGTCAACTCGGCATGGTTCATACAGGTATTTGGATGTTTGGTCAATTTAAAGATGCACCGTTTAATTGGGATATTCAAGTAGAAGCTGGAAATACTCAAAAAGCAACGCATTTCTTTGCGGAAGGTTTAGTTGTTTCAAAAGAAACGAAGGAAGCAGATGCCGCCTATAAATTTTCTAAATTCATGAGTATTGGGGAAGAAGCAGCTAAAATTCGTGTAGATAACTCTTGGAATTTGCCAATTTCTAATGATAAGACTATCTTAGATACTTACTTGAAACAAACACCACCAGAAAATCGTCAAGCAGTGTTTAATTCATTAGATTACTTAATTTTACCACCTGTTACAGATAATTGGGCAAAATTAAGTGATGCTGCAGACCAAGAATTTCAAAATGTTTTACTTGGAAAAGAAACTGCAAAAGAAGCACTAGAAAAATTACAAAAACAATTTGAATAATAACTAAAAAAGAAGTTTGACATTCAGGTATACCATGAGAAGAATATTTCAACGTGGAGTGCCTGAATGTTTTTTTATAAGGAGCTATAAGAATGCGAGAAATAACGAACAATGTTGTAGAACTTTTTGAAATTTTAAATTTAATAAAGTCTGGTAAGGCGTCAGAAGCAGTTAATGCGCTGGATAAATTTTGTCTTGAAACCGCTGAGTTACCGATTTTATCGTTTTATCTATATTTAAAGGCTCAGCTTCAAATGGATATTACAGAGAAAGATAAAGAAATTATTCAATTCATCACGAATCATTGGTCTGATTCACAAGCAAACTTATTTGGAGAGGAAATGGATATTTATACTTCAAATTTAACGAACTATTATGCCTGCTTACAAGAAATTAAGAATAACTTTGGCTATCAACAGCTGCAACAAACAATGACACAAATTCGGGACTATCTTTTCGACCATATGATTAAAGGTGGAAGTTTAGTAGGAAAACAATCTACAATGGCTGTCACTTTTGACGAGCTATTGGGTGTTTTACCTTTTGGTGTCTTTGCACCAGAGGATTTGATTGTGGTTTCAGCACAAGAAGAGTTAGTTTCTAAAAATAGTGAAGAACCAATGAATCTTGCTTTATTAGGAATCTATTTTACAGAGAAATTTGAATTAGAAAAATCAAAATTATACTTAGATAAAGCATTGAATGCTCCCGAAAAAAATTTTATTGCCTGTGAATTGATTCAATTGCTACAAGGATATATGGCAGAAAAAATCGGGAATCAACCAGTAGAGTTTATTCATAAACCTCTTGGGAATGGAAATGTGTATGAAACCTTGTTCTGTGAGCGGTTGCCACATTATCCGTTGACTCACCAATATTTTGATATAAATGTTCAAGTACTTGGCACAGAAAATGTACCTTATCTTCATATTGGGGAAGAAGTTTTTGAAGGACAATTAGTTGATGAGGTTCAAAATATTTTTCGTTTTACGATTTTATCAAATGCTTCAATGAATCAAGAAAACTATTATTTTTCAACTGAAACGTTTAAATCAGAAAATTATATTTTAGAACTTAGTGAGCTTTGGAACGTCGAAAAAATAGAATTTCTTGGGTCAACCTCGGATAGCAATGTGTTTCAAATAGTAAATTCTGTCGCACCTCTTTTTCTTTTGATGGCTGAAAATGAATTTTTTCTTACACAAGTGGAGCCTGCCATAGAAAATCAAAAGATAAATACTGCATGGATTTACTTAGATGTGGAGACGTTTGCATTAAATTACCGAAATCAAGAAATTCATTTGGTAAAAGAAAAGCCGTTTGTAATTAGCGGTCTGTTGGGTCAAGGAATTTCAAGTTTTACGATGAATTATCTGGATTCGGAAAAGGCGAGCTATTTTGGATTTGGTGAACGTTACAATGAAATAAATCAAACAGGAAATATTATTGACTGTTTTGTTTATAACCAATATCGTGATCAAGGAACAAAAACATATATGCCAATGCCTTATTTTGTTACAAATCAAAGCTACGGTATTTTTGTTGAAACTGAAAACTATACGAAATTTGATTTACAAAATACCAAGAGTGGTCAAGTTTCCATTACCGTGATATTTGAAGCTGGGAAACCTCAATTTAACTTTGTTTTGTTTACGGGAACAATAAAAGAGATGGTTGGTCAATTTATCACAAAAAGTGGTCAACCAGCAATGCTCCCAGTCTGGGCGTTAGGTCCGTGGATGTCTTCAAATAATTGGGATAGGGATAGCATTGTCAGAAGGGAAATTGAAAAGACGAATGATTTACAGATTCCTGCAACAGTTATCGTACTCGAGCAATGGAGTGATGAAGCGACTTATTACATGTGGAATGATGCCCAATACTCTTTGATTGACCCAGAGGAAAGTTATTCCTACGACCAAGTCTATTTTCCAGAATGGGGACGTTGGCCAAATCCGAAGAAATTGGTGGAGGATTGTCATAAAAATGGATTGAAATTTATTTTATGGCAGGTACCCATTGAAAAATATCTAAATCAACAACGTCATCCTCTAAAAGATAGAGATGAAGCGTATATGCTTAAAAAAGGCTATGCAGTAAAAAATGAAGATGGTTCCCCTTATCGTATTCCTGAAAATTGGTATACAGATAGCTTATTACTTGATTTTACAAATGAAGAGGCGAAAAAGTGGTGGTTTAATAAACGCCAATATTTGTTAGATATTGGAGTGGACGGTTTTAAGACGGACGGTGGAGAAATGGTATTCGGTCAGAATGTTCAGTTTAGCAACGGGAAAACTGGTGCGACTATGAGAAATCAGTACCCAAATGAGTATATTCATTCTTATTATCAATTTGCTAAACAAAACAAGGGAATTACCTTTAGTCGTTCTGGCTATACAGGCTGTCAACAATTTCCAGCGCACTGGGCAGGAGATGAACGGTCAACCTTTGATGCTTTCCAGCGGTCTTTAAAGGCAGGAATTAATGCTGGGATGAGCGGAGTTATTTTCTGGGGGTGGGATTTAGGCGGTTTCAATGGCGATATTCCAACTGCGGAGTTGTTTATTCGATCTGCACAAATGGCAACGTTTTGTCCAATTATGCAATACCATGCAGAAAGTAAAGGAGAGTTTAATCAAGATCGTACGCCTTGGAATATTGCCGAAAGAACAAACAATAAGGAGGCAATTTCCATTTATCGAAAATTTGCGAATATCCGAATGAATCTTCTGCCTTATATTTATTGGCAGTCAAAACGTTCAGTTATAAATTATCAACCATTAATGAAAGCAATGGTCTTAGAATATTCAGTGGATGACTTTCTTGGAACCTACGACCAATATATGTTTGGCGAAAATCTATTAGTTGCTCCAATTATTAAAGAAGGTGCTGTACGAAGAAATGTACGTCTACCTGAAGGGCAATGGGTTGATTTTTGGACGAAAGAAGTCAAAGAAGGCGGTCAAGAAATAATTACAGAAGCAGCAATGGACTCAATTCCAGTGTTCATCAAAGAAAATTCAGTGATTCCACTGAATCTTGGAAAAGAAAAGAACCTTGGAACGTTTATTGGCAATGATTTAGAAAATTATCAAAATATGAAGCTTCTTGTGGTAGCGAAATCTTCATTTGAGACAGAGATTGATGATTATTTAGGGAATACTATTCATGTGATCGTTGAGAAGAAAGAGGAAAGTTGCGTTCATGTAACAGGTGTGGATTTTGAAATCGAGGTTGAATTGATTGAAGTTTAGTTTGGGATAAGAGAGGATGATGTATTTAATAATTGAAAAAAGTTGTTTCAAGTGTCAGTTAAGAAATATCAAAAAAAATATAGTATTTGCTCTTTATAATATAAGTTGCTTAGGAAAATCAAAAAAAGGAGAGGAGGTATTCATTAAATAAAATTTTTCTAAGTAACTAATTTTGAGGTGAATAAACGATTGTTTAGAGCATTTCAATGTAAAAATAAATAAGGAAAGGAAATGGTAATCAAAGAAGAAACTATCAGTATTTATTATCATAAAGAGTATATTCTAATATTTTGTTGCAGACATAAATGAATGATATTTTTCTACATATTTTGTCGAGAATTATCTGAAAATTTAAATAAAATAGAGTTGGGAAATTATTTGCTGTAATTTCAAAGATAAAAAGAACTGTATCAAGAATACAACTCAATTAAATGCTACAAATAAATAATTTTTAGAAAGAATCCTCTTTATGACAGACAATCCTTAGATTATAAAACGAGAAAGAGATGATAGAATGGGAAAAAAAGTAAAGAATAAAATAATGACTTCGTTTTTGTGCATTTGCCTAGTGGGAACTGCTTTTGGATTTAGCTCGTTAGCTTATGCAATAGAAGGAGTTTGGCATGCACCTTATGGAGATGACGATCTCTATTCAGTTCAACCTACTGAAAGATGTCCTAGAGATCCTAAAGCAGGAGAGGATGTATGGCTGCATATTACAACCTGGCCAATTGAAGCAGGTCAAAATATCTGGATTGAATGGAGTAAAAATGATCAGTCCCAGCCTAACGTTACAGCTGACTATGACTATAATTCCGGAAATAATACTTACTGGAAAGTAAACTTAGGTTCTTTCCAAAAAGGAGACAAGATTTCTTATACGATTAAAGCATCAGTCAATAATCAATCGCCGATTTCAAGCGAGTCATTCTCTTTTGCAGTAACTGACTGGGAATATGCTCAAAATGTTAATAGCGTAGCGGATAATCAAAAACAAGTGGAACTGGATTTAACAGCTACGAATAACAATTTTAATCCAAAAGTGTATTTGTCATTTGAAGACAAAGATATTTTCCGTGTCGAGTTATCGCCAACTGGGAATGAAAAAGGCCATGAAGGAAAAGCAATTTACAATTTAGCTGAAACTGATAGCGAATTAACTATTTCCACTGAGAAATTGAAAGTAGTTGTTCAAAAGAATCCTTATCGTATGTCAGTTTATAAAGCAGACGGTACATTGCTAACCTCGGAATATAATGACAATCAACGTTTAGGCTGGTTAACAGACGGTCAAACAGTAGTAAATCAATTTCAAAATAATTTCCAAACACCTGAAGATGAGGCATTTTATGGATTTGGAGAACGCTATGATTCGCTGAATCAGCGTGGAAATGATGTAGATACTTATGTTTACAATGAGTATCAAACACAAGCTGAAGCTAAACGAACTTATTTAGCTATTCCGTTTTTTGTTAGTAGTGAAAAATATGGAATGTTTATTAATTCAGATTTTCATTCTCAATTTCAATTAGCATCAAAAGCTGGAGATAAATACAGTTTTTTATTAGATAATGATGGTGAGAAGAATCGTATGTTGGATTACTATATCATTAGTGGAGAAAATCAAAATGATATTGTAAAAAATTATACAAGTTTATCTGGAAAAACAACCTTACTTCCAAAATGGGCATTCGGACTTTGGATGTCAGCAAATGAGTGGGATCGAGATGAGGATGTTCAACAGGCATTAAATAACGCAAAACAATCCAATATTCCAGCGACTGGATTTGTGCTCGAACAGTGGAGTGATGAACAAACTTTTTATATTTGGAACGGTGCAACTTATACACCAAAACAAAATGGCGGAATCTTCTCTTATGATGATTTCACTTTTAATGGCAAATGGAAGGATCCAAAAAAAATGGTTCAAAGCGTACATGATGCGGGAATGAACTTAATCTTATGGCAAATTCCGGCATTAAAAGATGAAGAACCTTATGTACAGAAAGATTACGATAAGGAATATATGATTCAACAAAAATATGGTGCAGTGAATAAAGATGATAGTCTTTATCGTATCCCACAAGGTCAGTGGTTTGGGAATGGGATTTTATTAGATTTTACTAATCCTGCCGCAGTGGATTGGTGGACTTCACAACGAAAATATTTGCTTGATGATATTGGTATTGACGGTTTCAAAACAGATGGTGGAGAAATGTTGTGGGGACGTGATGCAACGTTTTATAATGGCAAAAAATCACTTGAGATGAGAAACCTTTATCCAAATAAATATATTTCAACTTATTTTGATTTTGCGAAGACGTCTACTTTTAGTGATGATGCTAGTGAGAACGCTGTGTCGTTTAGTCGATCTGGAACAACTGGGGCTCAAACATCAGGAATTTATTGGTCAGGGGATCAACGTTCTGATTTTGCTTCTTTCAGATCATCGGTAAAAGCGGGATTAAGTGCAGCTGTATCAGGTGTTTCCTATTGGACTTGGGACTTAGCTGGATTTACTGGAAATTATCCAAGTTCAGAATTGTATAAACGTTCAGTTCAAATGGCTGCTTTTGCTCCTGTAATGCAATTTCATTCTGAGAAGTCTGATCCTTCTCCAAGTGAAGAGCGTTCCCCATGGAATGCTGCTAGTCGGACAGGCGACCAATCAATTATCCCTAATTTTCAAAAATATTTTTACACACGTATGAATTTATTGCCATATATTTACACAGCAGCAAAACAAACTGCTGATAACGGAAAATCTATGATGCGTCCAATGGTTATGGATTATCCAGATGATAAAAACACTCTTCAATTAGATCAACAATATATGTTTGGGGATGATTTACTTGTTGCACCAATTGTTAATGATGGTCAAAGAGAAAAAGACATTTATTTACCAGAAGGAGAATGGATTGATTTATGGAATGGCGGAACACATTTAGGGGGTAAAACGTTTAACTATTATGCTGATATTGACACGATGCCTGTTTTTGTTAAATCCGGAGCAATTATCCCGATGAATTTAACTGATGAGTATCAACTTGGTAAAAATGTTGGAAATAAGCTAGACAGCTATCAAAACTTAACTTTCCGTATGTATCCTAATGGAGAAAGTAGCTATCAATTTTATGATGATGTTCATGGTAAAAAGACACAAAATATTACAATGAATGAAGATTATGAAAATGAGAAAGTGGATGTTACGGTTCCAGATATAGGTGAGAAAGTCACTTTACAATTATTTACTAATGAACCTGAACAAGTGAAAATTGGGAATAAGACAGTTACAAAATGCGAAGATTTGGCAGATTTTAATGCCGCAACGACAGGTTATTATTTTGATAAAGAGCAAAATCTAACTTATGTTAAAGTTGAAGGAAGTCAAGAAGAGCAAATTGTTCACTTATTAGGAACAAATCATGCAGCTTATGAAGCTGAATTTGCTGAACTAAATGATGTACAAGGGGCAAACGATCATCCAGGATATACTGGGAAAGGGTTTATTGCAGGTTTTGATCAACTAGGTTCTTCAGTTAATTTTGAAGTGGCAGCAAAAGCTGGAAACTATAAATTAGTATTACGTTATAGTGCGGGTACTGAAGCAGCCTCAAGAAATATTTCCATTAATGGACAAGAACAAAAAGTTGATTTTCCTAAAACAAGTAACTGGGATACTTGGTCAACAGTGGAAGTTCCAGTAACTTTAGTAAATGGGCAAAACAACGTTTCAGTAAGCTTTGGCAATGATGCCCATACAGGAATAAACTTTGATAATTTATTATTGAAAAAATAAATAGGAATGTTAATCGAAAGAGGAGAGAGGGGAAATTCTCTTCTCTTTCATGGGGATGAATAGGATAAGAAAAATAAGGAGGAAAAGGAGGGAATGCGAATGAAATCTTATGTAAAATCTATCCTTTCAGGGATAACAATAGCTACTGTTATTCTCGGAACTTTTTCAACAAATATAATCTTTACTTTTGGAGAATCTGTGACTCCTGATTTACAACAAGAAGAAAATAAAGAGGAGTTATCAAAGGAACAGGAGAAAGCAACTGTTCCTAAGTTGACAAAGAAGGAATATAAACAATTAAGTGACCAATCGGGGCTAGGAAATGTTACGGATGTCGTAATTACAGATCAACAAATTACTTTGAAAATCAGTACAAATAATACACAGGAATTTGATTATTTGGAAATTAATCCTCTGGAAAATAATTTGTTGAAAATTAATTTACGACCGAAAAACATAGAAAATAGCCCCGCAACACCAATGGTAGACCCTAATGCTACATTTTCTATGATAAGTGCTGAGGTGAATCAAACAAATGATTTAATTTCTATAAAAACATCAGAATGTACGTTAGAAATCAGTAAAACACCTGCTAGAATGACTCTCAAGGATAATGCGGATAATGTCTTGCTTAGTGAACCAACTACCGGTGGGATATTTGCTGGCGGTGTCCGTTTTATTAGGGGACAAGAGGATCATATCTATGGTGCTTATGGCATCAGTTTTAGCAATGGCGATTTAGGAATACAGCGTGACAACACGAGTGATGCAAATAAAACGGTACAGGCAGGGGAGCAAGGAAATGCTGGTGGACCATTCATGTGGTCAACGAATGGTTATGGAATATTAGTAGATAGTGACGGAGGCTATCCGTTTTCTGAAGCGTCTAGCGAGAAATTAGAGTTTTATTATGGTGATGACATACAGGAGGGACGGCGTTATTCGAAGGAAAATGTAGAACTTTATTTAATGACAGGACAACCAAAACAAATCATGCGGGCGTATGCAAAAGTGACGGGAAAAACACCAATGTTGCCTAAATGGGGTCTAGGTTTTTCTAATTTTGAATGGGGAATCAATGAAACGGAATTTAGAGAGATGGTAGCGGATTATCGTGCAAAGAGTATTCCGATTGATTCGTATGCTTTTGACTATGATTGGAAATTTTATGGAGATAAAGCTCATGGAGCAGATTATGGAGAGTTTAAGTGGAATACTGATAATTTTCCTTCTGCCTCAAATGGAAAATTAAAAAGTGATATGGATGAACTAGGCATCCATATGATTGGAATTACAAAACCGAGAATTGTTACTCAATTGGAAGATGGAACTGTGACAGAACAAGGACAGGAAGCAACTGCCAATGGTTTCTTCTATCCTGGGCATAATCCTTATAAAGATTATTTTATTCCTGTTACAGTACAAAGTATTGATCCTTATAAGGCAGAGGAACGTCAATGGTGGTGGCAACATTCTCAGGATTCATTTGATAAAGGAATTGCTGGCTGGTGGAATGATGAGACAGATAAGGTATCTTCTGGTTCTGCACAATACTGGTTTGGTAATTTTACAACAACGAATAGCTCTCAAGCACTTTATGAAGGACAACGGCAACATACAAATAATCAACAAAGAGTCTGGCAAACAGCTAGAACATTCTATCCAGGAGCACAAAGATATGCTACTTCTATTTGGTCAGGGGATATCGGTGTTCAATGGGAAAAGGGAGATGTCATAGATTGGGCAAACGGTGTTAAAGAGCAACCGAGTACCATGCTTTCGACAATTAATTTAGGTCAAAATAAATGGGGGATGGATACTGGTGGATTTAATGCAAATAGTGGGCAAATTTTAAATCCTGATCCAGAGCTCTATGCTCGGTGGATGGCATTCAGTTCCTTGGTACCGATTTTTCGTGTTCATGGAAATTTGAATCAGCAACGACAACCTTGGTATTATGGTTCTACAGCTGAGGAAATGGCAAAAAGTAGTATTTTATGGCGCTATTCCATGATGCCATATCTATATACCTATGAACGAATGGCTTATGATTCTGGTGTTGGATTGGTTCGTCCGTTAACCTTTGATTATCCAAAAGATGAAAATGTTGCTAATTTAACTAATCAATGGATGTTTGGAGATAATTTCTTAGTAGCACCCATTTTAGAAAAGAACCAGAAAAACAAAGAAATTTATTTACCAGAAGGAAACTGGATTGATTATGTTCGGGGAGATGTGTACGAAGGGAATCAGACGATTCATTATTCAGTGAATACAGATAACTGGTCTGATACACCGATGTTTGTTAAACAAGGAACGATTACACCAATTCAACAACCACAAAATTATACGGACGAGAAACAAGTTGACACTATATATTTGGATACATTTCCTACTACGAATCAAACTACTTTTACTCTTTATGATGATGACGGAAAAACTTATAACTACGAAGAAAATGATTACTCTAAACAAACATTAGAGGTATTAAAAAATGAAGAGGGAACTTCTTTCACTATCAAAGGAAAAGAAGGAAGTTTTCAAAGCGATACAACCTCTTATATTATTCAACTTCATGGAGAAGCTGCACAAACAGTTATGAGTAATGAGCAAGTCATAGAACAGCAAGGAAGCTTAAGCGAATTAGAGCAATCTCAAAGTTTGGGATTTGCTGTAGGAAAAGATGTTCATGGTGCTGTAACCTATGTCAAAGTACCTGCTCAGTCCACACAAGATAGGACTATTCAAACAAGTGGTCAGCAAGAAATACCAGAGCAAATGACGTATGAAATGACGAAAGCTTCACCATTTGCTAATAGCAAAGAAGAACAACCAATTATTATTGATAATTCAGTAGGACAATTTAATAATGATGGTGCAGGTGTTACTCTTTATCCAACTGTGAAAAGTCAGGGAGATTATAAAATTCAACTAGCTTATAAAAATGAATCGGAAAAAAATCAAACATTGAGTATATTTGTCAATGGTCACTTTTCTAAGCAAACAATTTTAAAACCCTCAACAGACTTTTCAGAACAAAATGAAAATGTATCACTTTCTGCAGGAAAAAACGTAATTAGCTATCAAGTTTTAGAGGATAATGAAGATGAAGCTAGCGCTGTTAAGCTAAACAAAATTACTCTTAAGGACACACCAGAAGTGATTAAAGTGGAAGCAGAGAACAGCCAATTATCTGATGATTTATCAACAAATAATAATCATTGGTTTTATAGTGGTACAGGATTTGTCGAATCTCTAGCACAAAATAATAATCAGCTTAAGTTTAATGTTGATATACCTGAAGAAGGAGAATATACGTTAAATACTCGTGTTGCAAATGGTACAGGAAGCACACAGACAATAGCACTTCAAGTGAATGATGGAAATCCATCTTCCTTATCTATTCCATCACCTGAACAAAATTGGAATATTTGGAAAGATAATCAGATAAAAGTTAATCTACAAAAGGGAAAAAATACTTTGATTGTCTCAAAAAATGATACAGTGACAGGCAATGTAAATATTGATCGCTTTTTAATTTCAAAACAAGAACTATCTGGGCCAGTTGAATCAGAAAAGAATCTTTTAGATGATGGTAATTTTGAACGAACAACGGATCAATCAAATAATTGGAGTGAATGGCATCCAGAAGGACAAAATGCTGCATTTGGTGTGGATTCCGGAGTAGGAACGAATCCACCTGAGGCAGCAAAAGAGGGCCGGCAAAGAGCTTATTTTCACGCATCTAGCGCCTATAAGCAAAGTATCCATCAACAATTAAAAGTTAATAAGGATAAAAAATATGAGATAAGTGCATGGGTGAAATTATCAAATACTCAAGCAAATACTGCTCGTATGGAAGTAGATAAGTATGATTCTTCTAATGGGAAGTATGTGAATATTGAAAATGATGGGATTTGGCACTATATTAAAGTAAAAGATGTAACTGTTACTACTGGGAATATTGATGTTGGTTTTTACGTTGATTCACCAGGAGGAACAACTTTGCTTATGGATGATGTACAATTAATAGCAGAAAATTAAAAAATCATCATGAGCAACTGGGGTATCATCCTCAGCTGCTCATGGTGTTATCAGGGAGTTCTCTACCGTTATCCCTCGAAATTTTCATTTTATAAATTTGCTTCGGCGCGTGCGATGGCATTTAATATCAATTCTTTAGGGTCTTCAAGCATGTCTCCGTGCCCGGTTGCTAGTAGACGAATTTTTAAGTTAGAGAGCTTTTTGGCACTTTTGACTGCTTCATTTTTGCTCCATGTAGCAAAGGCTGGAAATGGGAAGAAGAGACGTGTGTCTCCTGCAACAGCGACTCCGCCCTTTACTTGTAAGGCATCTCCAACAATTAAAATGCCCGATTTTTTATCGTAAAATGCTAGAGAACCTGGCGTGTGCCCTGGTGCTGCAAGGACAGTTAAAGAACCGATTGTATCATTTTCTTTCATTAAAAAGTCAGGTGTGGTTTTTACTTCTGTAAAGCCACCTTTGATTTTTGTTTGTTCTTCTGTTGTTTTAAGTGAAAAATCGCCTTCTAATAATGGGGCATCTCGCTCTGAGACATAGACCTTTGCATCTGGAAAAGAATCCATTATTTTGTCCAGTCCAGCGATATGGTCTGAATGTGGGTGCGTAAAAAGAATGGTCGTTACTGGCTTTTTCAATTCTCTACTTAGCTGTACGATTGGTTTACATAAGGAAGAGGTACCAATATCTATTAACGTTAATGTTGTTTCTTCCTCGTAAATATAACTGTTAACTGGAAAAATATAGGGTAAAAAGGTAATTTGATGAATGTTTCCATGGCTTGTGATTCGCATCTGTCTTCCCCCTTAATGACAAAGCTTTCCTAAGGTTGATTGATAAAACTTTTCTGAAAAATAGAGCGCTCCCAATCAAATCATAACAAATAAAAATTGTTTGCTCAAGCAGTTGAACCGTCATCATCTTTTAAAAAAAATAAGCAGGAGAGTGGATAATTTAGAAAGCTTTCATGTTATAATAAACTATAATTATTAGACAAAGAAAGGAAAATGATATTCATGAAAGATTATATTTCACTTTCTCGAACACATTACAATAAAATTGCTAATAAATTTGATAAAAGTTTGGATGGTCTCTTTTCATTTCCGTTTAAAAAAACGATTGTAGAGGAGTTAAATCTTACTCCTAGCGAGGTCGTTCTCGATGTGGGCTGTGCAAATGGAAAGCTCCTATCTATGTTATCTGAAAAGAATCCTAAATTTATTGGAGCAGGGATCGATTTATCGGATGAGATGATAAAAATGGCGGAAAGTCGTTATCCGGAATTTTCGTTTGTACAGGGGAATGCTGAACACCTTCCTTTTGATAGTGGAACGTTTGACCAAATCATTTGTAGTGCCTCTTTTCATCATTTTCCACATCCAGAGGAATTTTTAAAAGAAGCTTATCGAGTGTTAAAACCGGGTGGAAAGCTATTAATCGCTGAAATTCATATTCCTTCACTTGTACTTCCTTTTTATAATTTTTATATTGATAAGTTTAATAAGGAAGGCGATGTAAAGGTTTATCGGCCAAAGGAAATCAGACAGTTAATGAACGAAGCAGGCTTTAAGGTTAATCCGAAGACAAAGCTGAAGCTACAAATTCAATTGAATTGGGGGAAAAAAAGATGAGTCAGAACATTCATTTTAATTTTACTTTTGAAAGAGATTTTAATCAATCTACTATTTTAGTCATGTTTCAAGTTGGGCAAAGGTTTCTTACGAAAGAAGGAAAGCTCAAAAAAACAATGGAAAAAAAGGTTATGCTTGCCTTTCAAGAAACATTGGGAAAGGTTGAAAACTATATTCTTTTAGATACCTTTTCATTAATGGATTTTGCAGTACTCATGGATGAGTTTGAGTCTGAAATTATCGAAAATGTGGAGCAGGATGACTTTGAGCTTTTAGGAATTCGGACCAATCTAGCTGTTAATTCCGCAACTTATCCAGAAGTACTTGGCACGGAAAGTGGAATCTATGGGGACGCCTCAGAAGAATTGGGCGAGCTTCTAATTTGTGCGGAGGAAGAGGAAGATAAAAAATCCTTTGAGCTAGCAAAAAATGAGCTAATTGATGTGATTACTCAACTGGAAGCTGAGGAAAAGCAAGGATTACCTGATAATATTATTGATTTTAATCATTTTAAAAAATAAAAGAAACCAGCCACTTTCGTTAAGAGAGGGCTGGTTCTTTAAATCACATAAAAATAATACCTAAAAGCATTCCAATAATCCAAGCGCCCTCAAAAATTTGTAAGTTTTGAATCGCACGGATGAACGTTTTTGATTTAATCTGTTCTTTACTAAAAATGTCAACATTCTTTTTAATCAATGGTACTGTTAACCAAACAATCAAAGCAGTCAATGGAAGAAAACCAAGAATGACTGAAAGTGTTACGGTGCAATAAGGCAACCAGTACATGAAGTGAAAGAGTTTTAACGCGTTTTTTTTTCCTAAATAGTAAGGTAACGTGTACCGCTCATTTTTCACATCTTGGTCCAGGTCACAAATATTGTCTGCTAACATAATGTTGAAATTAAAGACTACGCAAGCAATACCGCTTAAAATAACGGTAATAAATAATAAAATATTTCCATGCAAGGAGTAATTCCAAGTGCTCCAATCCACATCAAGCACCATAAATTCTTTATCCCAGGTGTTAACAAAAACAGCTAGAAAGAAAGCGCCCAATCCTTCAACAAAGCCCGCTAAAAGTTCCCCAAGTGGCATTCTGGAAAAGGCAAAGGGACTAAATGTGTAAAAAATCGTGACTAATACACAAACGCCTCCGATAGGTAATAACAGCAGATTCGTCATGAAAATCAAAGCAATCCCAATGATTAACGCAACACTAATCATCACACCAAGTACGGTAAACGCTAATTTTTGAGAAATGTGTTCGGTGCTGAGCAGATTATGCTTGTCACGATACTCCTCATCTTTTGCTAAGCGGAAGTCCATGACGTTATTCCACCCAGTGACAAAAGCTGCCACGAGCATTAATGCGATAAAGTACAAAATAGATACCTTCCAAGAAAATTCATGAAAATAGTAGATAGAGAATAAAAAACCTAAAATTGCAGGAAATGCGCTGGCAAGGTTGGTTTCTATCCGGATAAATCTTAAAAATGTTTGAAAACTCATTCAAATTCCCCCAGTAATAATAATTTGTCCTTGAAAATTATAACACACGTCAATAGGAGAATAAAAATATCTAATAATTCAGAAATTTATTTGAAAATCACTCAAAACATGCGATAATAGATGAAACCTAAAAAACGATAGATAAATTGGAGGAGTTTTTATGCGAGCAGTATTAACCGTAATTGGAAAAGACAAGGTTGGAATCATTGCAGATGTCAGTGTGAAGCTGGCAGAGCTAAATATCAATATTGTGGATGTATCACAAACCATTTTAGATGATTTTTTCACAATGATGATGTTACTTGAATTAGGTGAAAATCACGATTTTGTAGCAGTTCGTAAAGAACTAAGTGATTTAGGCGATGAATTGGGATTAAAAATTAGCATTCAAAACGAAGCAATTTTTGATGCGATGCACAAATTATAGGGAGGGAAACGAATGGAAACCAATCAGATTTTAGAAACAATTCGGATGATTGAAGAAGAAAAACTTGATATTCGGACAATCACCATGGGCATTTCGCTTCTCGACTGTATTGACCCAGATATTGATAAAGCATGTGAAAAAATTTATCAAAAGGTGACGACAAAAGCTAAAAATCTTGTTGAAGTTGGAGAACAAATTGAAACAGAATTTGGGATTCCAATCATCAATAAGCGTGTTTCCGTCACCCCAATTTCGATTATTGGTGCGGCAACAGATGCGACAGATTATCTCCCCTTTGCAAAAGTTTTAGATAAAGCTGCGAAAAAAATTGGCGTTAATTTCATCGGCGGCTTTACTGCTCTTGTGCAAAAAGGTTACCAAAAAGGGGATAAGATTTTAATTGATTCTATTCCACAAGCTCTAGCGGAAACGGATTTTGTCTGCTCTTCAGTCAATGTTGGCTCTACAAAAGCAGGGATTAACATGGATGCGGTGCGTGATATGGGGAATGTCATCAAAGAAACAGCTGCATTAAGCGATATGGGTTGCGCAAAGCTCGTCGTGTTTGCCAATGCAGTAGAGGATAATCCGTTCATGGCAGGCGCTTTTCATGGGGTTGGGGAAGCGGATGTTGTTATCAATGTCGGGGTTTCTGGGCCAGGTGTGGTGAAGCGTGCACTTGAAAAGGTCAAAGGCGAACCCTTTGATGTGGTCGCTGAAACTGTAAAGAAAACAGCGTTTAAAATTACTCGTATGGGTCAAATGGTTGGACGGATTGCTTCTGCTAGATTAGATGTACCATTTGGCATTGTTGACCTTAGTTTAGCCCCTACGCCAGCAGTTGGCGACTCGGTGGCACATATTTTAGAAGAAATGGGCTTAGAGCAGGTCGGCACTCATGGTACGACAGCGGCACTTGCTTTACTAAATGATGCGGTGAAAAAAGGTGGCGTTATGGCTTGTAATCATGTTGGAGGTTTATCTGGCGCATTTATTCCAGTGTCGGAGGATGCGGGAATGATTGACGCAGTGAATGCGGGGACGCTTAATTTAGAAAAATTAGAAGCAATGACTGCTATTTGTTCAGTTGGCTTGGATATGATTGCGATTCCTGGAGAAACACCTGCGGAATCCATTGCAGCAATGATTGCGGATGAAGCGGCAATTGGGGTCATTAACCAAAAAACAACAGCTGTTCGTATTATTCCAGCAAAGGGAACAACGGTGGGTGACCAAGTGGAGTTTGGTGGGTTGCTCGGTACGGCACCTGTAATGAAGGTAAATAAAAAATTATCCACTGATTTTATTTTGCGTGGTGGGCATATTCCAGCGCCAATTCATAGTTTTAAGAATTAGAAGTGGGGGAAACTTAGATGTATTTTGGGAACCATAATCCTCGAACTGAATTAGATATTATTGATTTTGGTCAAGTATCAAAATGGATGACTGTTGATTTAGTCAATAAATTTATTATTTTACCGGACGGACTTAGTATTTTCAATACGGAGTTACAGGGGTATGGATTGTGCTTACCAGATAGATTTGTGGATGCGGTGGGTTATATTTACTTTGAGAAGAAAAGAGGACTGATGCTAGAATTAATCGGTACCATTTGTATTGAACAGGCAGATACTTTTTTCTTTGAAGATGATGAACTTCCCGAGCTTCCAAAGTTTTCATTAACAGATAGGCAGGAGCTTTCTTTTTTTATCTTAAAGGATTTCTGGGAGCCTTATGCGACACACACGAGAGAACAATTTTTGTAAAACAATCAAACACAAGGCGAAACTTGCTTTGTGTTTTTTTCATAGGTAAAATTTAAAGTATAAATGAAAAGATTTAGTTTGGAGGAAGTAAAATGAATCAATTCACGGCGCAAGAAACAGTGGAAAAATTTTGTCTGCCGAGTAAGTCACTTTTTTAACTGGAGCAGGAGTTTCTACATTGTCTGGAATTCCAGATTATCAAACGATAACAGGCGTTTACCATGGGATTGACTCTCCGGAATATTTGTTAAGTCGAACGTTCTTGAGAAAGCCCGTAAGATTTATAATTCTAAAAATGTGAATAAGTCTGATTTATCAACGTTTCAAGCAATTCTCGATAAGAAATCGAGAGGCGCTTTTTTCATGAAAAACGTTTGGGGTAATCAATGGGGTGATCAACCATCTTGCTTGATTGAGGTAATCAGCAAATTTATTTATTACATTATCTTGCCCAGTTCTTGTTGAGTGAATATAAGTTTTTAACGTTTCACTATCATTTGTATGAGCTTGCGGTGGCGTGTTGCGCCCAGATATTGTTCTTTACGAGGAACCGATTTCACAAAAAGAATAGTGCAAGCAATTCAACATGTGGAAGCGACAACGCTCATTGTTATAGTTGGCACGAGTTTTAAGGTTTATCCCTTTGCCGGTTTACTAGATTATGCGCAAGAAATGCAGAAGTATTGGTCATTAATGAGGAAGCGGTCTCTATTACGCGACCAAGCTGCTCCTATATTGGGAATGCAAAAGAAATTTTTCAGAAGATTGCCGCCCTCTTATGATATAATAGCTAACAGAATGACTGAGAAATGAGTGAAGAAAATGGACGGAATTTTACCTCTGTGGAAAGAACGTGGCATGACAAGTCATGACTGTGTTTTTAAACTGCGTAAAATTTTACAAACGAAAAAAATTGGACACGGTGGCACGCTAGATCCAGATGTTGCAGGTGTCTTACCTATTTGTATCGGAAAAGGAACAAAAGTGATTGAGTACATGGTGGATTCTGGGAAAACATACGAGGGTGAGATTACTTTGGGCTTTTCAACGACAACAGAGGACGCTTCAGGGGAAGTAGTCGAAAAAGTTTTTATGAAGGAACCACTAACTACAGAACAAATTGACCAAGCAATGAGTGAAATGACAGGAACAGTTACACAAATTCCTCCAATGTTTTCTGCGGTAAAGGTCAATGGAAGGCGCCTATATGAATATGCTCGTAATGGTGAAACGGTTGAAAGACCTATTAGGACAGCGGAAATCTATAGCTTTGAACGGACGAGTGAACCTGTTTTTCATGAGAAAGAGGGCATACAATCTTGGCGTTTTAAAGTAGTTTGTGGGAAAGGGACTTATGTTCGGACACTTTCTGTTGATACTGGTCTAAAGGTGGGACTTCCAGCACATATGTCTGAGTTAACACGAACAAAAGCCGCAGGATTAGACCGGTCAATGTCTCTAACCTTACAGGAAGTACAAGAATTAATGGAAAATGGAGACATTGCTTCTGCTCTGTTGCCAATTGAGAGAGGTATAGCTGATTTTCCGAGAATTGATTTATCGAATGAACTCTATCGTCAAGTAAAAAATGGCGCGCGACTTCCAGCTAAAGAACTGGGAATTTCATCAGATATTTCTACATTAGTTGCTTTATTTTATCAAGAAAAAGTTGTAAGTTTATATATGGAACACCCTGATAAAAATGGAATCTGGAAGCCGAGTAAAGTGCTCCGAAATGATTTAGAAATAAATTTGTAGAAAGAAATGAGTGAAGAACATGTTGACCATTCATTTGCATCATCCTTATTTGGAGGAACAAATTTTCAAAGAGGATGTCGTGCTTGTATTGGGCTATTTTGACGGTGTGCATCGAGGGCATCAGGAAGTTATTCAAACTGGAAGAAAATTAGCGGACGTGCGTGGAGTTAAATTAGCCTTAATGACGTTTAATCAGCACCCGTCCATTGTTTTTAACAAGGTGAATACTGAAGTTTTACAACCGTTAAACACACCAGAAAAAAAGGCATGCTTAATGGAAAAAAATGGAGTAGATATTTACTACATAGTGGATTTTACCTCTAGCTTTGCCAGCTTGAAGCCCCAAGAATTTGTGGAGCAATATATCGTTCAGTTACATGCGAAAGCTGTGGTTACAGGATTTGATTATACATTTGGTAAGAAAGAAGTGGCAAATGTGGAGAAATTACCAGAATATGCCAAGGGTCGTTTTGATGTGATTACGGTGCCAGAATTTAGTGAAGAACAAGAAAAAGTCAGCTCTACTAGGATTCGAGAAAAATTAGATAGTGGGGATATTGAAGGAGCAAATGAGCTACTTGGATATCGGTATGAAACAAGCGGTGTTGTGGTACATGGCGATGCTAGAGGAAGATTGCTTGGTTTTCCGACTGCGAATATTGAAGTCCCAAGCTTTGTCCGTCTGCCTGCTATTGGTGTTTATGTGGTTCGTTTCTTTGTCAATGGGCATTGGTATAAGGGCATGGCTTCTATTGGTCACAATGAAACCTTTGGGGAAGGACGTCCGAAAACGCTTGAAGTTTATATTCTTGATTTTCATGAGGATATTTATGGGGAAGCGGCAACGGTTGAGTGGGTTCATTTCATTCGTGGCTTTGTGAAATTTGACGGAGTAGACGCATTAGTTGATCAATTGAAGTCGGATGAATTGATTACGGAGAATTTTGTCATTGAATAATAGAAAAACGTGTACTCAGGTAAAAATCTGAATACACGTTTTTAGGGCTCTAGAATATTTGGTGTGGGTGACACAAATGTGTTCTCACACCTTTTCTGTTTTTCAATATCACTTTATTTTGAACATACAGAAAAAAAGCATAAAAATCTCTGTTAGAATGAAA
>JAISJD010000026.1 GCA_031261705.1 Lactobacillales bacterium | reverse complement strand
CATGAATAACGAAACAAATGTCATCCTGTGGAATGACCATTTCCAAATCGATAGGTAGAACAACTTGATTCATGGTATAATTTTTATGCATAGTGAACGCCTCCTAAACGTTATTGATTAGTCACTTTAATTGTATAGGTTCGCGTTCTTTTTGTCGTTAATTAACAGAAATAGGGTGTGGATAACATTTTCCAAGTTTCATCGGAAGTTATCCACACCCTATTTCTTATTGAGAAGCTAGTTTTGTCCCAGCCTCCAAATAGGTTATTTATGTGATAAAGCTTTTTCAAAACGATGAAGTCCCTCTGTTAACTTCTTCTTGGTGCAGCCTATATTAAGTCGAATAAACTGCTCACCATTTCCACCATAAATGGTTCCATCCATGATTGCAACTTCCCCCACATGAACCAATAATTCTTGTAAATGATCCATTGAAAGACCCACGCCAGAGATATCAATCCAAGAAAGGTAGGTAGCTTCTGAAGACATCACATGAATTTCTGGAAATTTTTCTTCAAAAAAATGATGAACAAGTTGGTGATTCTCATCAAGATATTGATTTAATTTATCCACCCAATCCTCACAGTTTTCATAAGCTGACATTGTTGCTTCTAATCCAAGAATACTTGGAGAAGACAATCCATCGCGACTTTTTAGTTGAAGTAAAAATTTCGATTGTAAGTCTTCATCTGGGATAATCGCGTAGGAAAAAACTAATCCCGGAAAATTAAATGTTTTACTGCCTGATGTTACGAGAGCACAATTTTCTTCCATAAAATTGATAAACGGAATGTGTTTTTTCCCTTTTCGCAAAATATCCATATGAATTTCATCTGAGATAACAAAAACATCATATTTTCTGCACAAATTAGCAATCTTTGTTAATTCCTCTTCTGTCCAAATTCTGCCTGTCGGATTGTGCGGGCTACATAATAATAAAATTTTGTTATTTTCTTGGGCGAGTGTTTCCTCTAAGCCGCCAAAATCTATATGATAGGTCCCGTCTTGATAGATGAGTGGATTCTCGACTATTTTTCTTTGATTTTCTTTTATCACCTTGAAAAACGCATCATAAGCTGGAGTTTGAATCACTACTCCTTCCCCAAGCTGTGACTTCAATTCAATCAGCTTAGAAACCGAATAAATCACTGTCGGGCTATACGCAAGCCACTCTGAGTTCACTTCTGTTTGAAACCTGTCAGAAAACCACTTCATTACCGACGATTTGAACTCTGAATGATTCCATCTTGTGTAACCAAAGATTGGATGTTCCATACGTTTACGTAAGCTACTCATCACCACGTCTGGTATAGCAAAATCAGTGTCCGAAATGGTAAAAGGTAACAAGCCTTCTTCTCCAAAGCGATCTTGAACATAGTCCCATTGTGTGCAATAGGTTCCTTTTCTATCAATTATATGGTTAAAATTCAACTATTTTTCCTCAACTTTCTATAGTATTTCCTCTAAAGCGTTGCGCACTGTGGTTACCTTAGTTCCAATAATTACCTGCACATTTGTATCATTGAGATGAACAACCCCTAAAGCGCCTAGCTCTTTTAATTTATCATCTTCTATTTTGTTTCCATCATTCACTACCAAACGCAAACGAGTAATACAATTATCTAAGGATTCAATATTTTGAGAACCGCCAAGTGCTGCTAAAATACCAGAAGCATCAAATCCCCCCTTATGTGAATAATTGACTTCTTCATCTGTATATTCGGTATCATCCACCACTTTGTCACGTCCAGGTGTTTTTAAATCAAACTTGAGAATCACTGTTTTAAACACAAAGTAATAAATAGCAAACCAGAAAGCACCGACAATTAAGACTAACCACCATTTTGTATAGGAACCTTGCATTACGCCAAAGATAATAAAGTCTAAAACGCCACCGTCAGTATTTCCAATGGTCACACCAAGTAAGCTCATTAACATAAACCCAGCACCTGTCATAATGACATGGAATCCCCATAAAAGTGGACTTATGAATAGGAATAAAAATTCAATAGGTTCTGTAATTCCGGTAACAAAGGTTGCAACCACACCTGAAATAAGCAATCCTTTAATTTTATGACGATTAGATGGATTGGCTGTACGATACATTGCTAAGGCAGCAGCAGGTAACCCAAACATAAAGGTTGGCATTTTCCCTTGTGATAAAAAGGCGGTGGCACTTGGACTGATTGGCAAATTATTTTGCAATTCCCCATAAAAAATATTTAATGCGCCAAAAACTTCTTTTCCGTCAATAATCGCTGTTCCGCCAGCTTCAGTAAAACGTATCATGGAAACTAAAATATGGTGTAATCCAAAAGGTAGCAACAGACGTTCTCCTGACCCAAATAGAAATGGGCCGAAAATTCCTGCTTTATGGATAGCAAATCCAATGCCAGTAATGATTTTTGCGAAAAACGGCCAAATTACTGGAATGACTAAACCAACTGTAGCTAAAACTAATGAAGTAATAATTGGAACAAAACGAGCGCCACTGAAAAAGGCAAAACTATCAGGTAATTGAATCTTGTAAAATCTATTGTGCAGGTTATAAACAATAATTCCTGCAATAATCCCTCCTAAGACACCCATTTCAATAGTTTGAATACCAAAAACCATTCCTTGACCAGCTTCTCGTAAATGGTCACTATCTGCTAATTTTCCAGTTTCCGTCAAATAAAAATTAATAGCAAGATTCATAACAGTATAACCAACGAAACCTGAAAATGCGGCAACCCCTTTCTCTTTACGAACAAGTCCGAGTGGAATAGCCATGGCAAACATTACTGGTAGATAACTAAAGGCAAAGCCACCAATTGACGACATAAATCTAAAGACCATTTGCAAGATAGGATTCCCAAGAAAGGGAAGAACATCAATCATAGATGAACTCGAAAATGAGCTACCTATCCCAAGAATAATCCCCATAAAAGCTAATAATGCGACTGGCAACATGAACGTTTTTCCAAGCCCTTGAAAAAATTCCCAGAAACTCACTTTCGACTTCTTTTCTGATGTTGCTTTTTCCATAAAAATTTCCTCCTCATACTAAAAATAACTAACGTCTTATCTTCTTACAACTCATAGAATACCTTAGGAGTTCTCGGATTAAAAGCGCTTTCATATAATCTGTAAGTACGTACAGTAGGTTGTAAGAGGTTACGTAAAATCATTGATATTTTTCAGCATAAGAAATAAGTAGCGTATCTAATAACCCCGTTAGAGAAATTCTTGAACTTAAATCAACCTCCCCAAAATATAGGGGTGTCATTTCAGCCTTTAAGGTATAGGTTGAAAGACTTTCTAAGGAGCTATCCTCTGAACCAACGATAGCAACCATTGGAACATTTCTTTCCATAAGAATCGTTGCATATTCCAAAATATGAATAGTTTCTCCACTATGGCTAACCAAAATTGCTAAGTCATTCTTTGTCAACGAATGCGATACTGCTCTTAATTCATCCCAATCCACACGCGCACTCGCTTTTTTTCCTAAAAAAGTAAGTTTTCTAGCAGCATCGATACAATTGGCAAGACTTCCTCCGACCCCAAGTAGTTCAATATTATCCGCCTCATGAATGTGTAAAACAATTTCAGATATTTTTTCTTGGGAAAGCTGTTCAAAGGTATGGAGTAGCTGTTGATGAAGAATTTCTGCCAACTTAGAGTAATTAGGTTCTTTGTTTTTTAGTTTAATTGAGCTTATCTTTTCGTTTTCTTCATACTCTGCAATTGCATATTTCAATTCTCGAAACCCTGTAAAACCTAAATGCTTGGCTGTGCGTGAGATGGTTGCTGTGGAAGTAAACATTGTCTTTGCCACTTCATCAATTGTCTGATTAACTACCACATGGATATTTGCTAAAATGTATTCGAGAACCTGATTTTCCACATCACTTAGATGTTGCTTTTTCATTTGAATCCTGCTATACAATGAACGCATATTCTTCCCTCATTTTCTATTTTTCAATTGTTCTCATCACTCTAGTTATAACATGGAGTAAAGTTTTTTGTCAAAATTTGAAAGAAAAAAATCCCCTATCTATATAGATAAAGGATTACAGTGAGCAATTATTTTGAAGCACGTTTTACATAAGTGCCTTCTTGTGTATTAATTTCTAAAGCTTCGCCTTCTTCGATGAAATCTGGCACGTTCACGACTAAACCAGTTTCCATTGTTGCAGGTTTACCTGAACCAGTAACAGAAGCACCTTTGATGGATGGTTGTGTTTCTGTAACTTTTAGGACAACCGTTGTTGGTACTGTTAAACCGATTACTTCTGTTCCATAAAATTGAATTTTTACTTCCATGTTTTCTAACATGTATTTTAATTCTTCTTTGATAATTTCTGTTGGTACTTCATATTGTTCATATGTTTCTAAGTCCATAAAAACAGCAAGACCGTCTTGGCTATATAAGTACTGTACTGGTTTACTTTCTAAATGAGCTTTTTTCACCTTTTCTTCTGGACGCATAGTTGTTTCATAAGTGGCACCGGAGCGTACATCTTTTAACTTCATACGCATTACTGTGTTTCCTTTACCCGGTTTGTGGTGGCTCGCTTCCAATACTCGAATTAATTTTCCATCTTGTTCAAAGGTCATTCCTGCCTTTAAATCACTTGCTGCAATCATCTTGCAAACTCCCCTTCTCTTGTAAAGCTAAAACAACTTAGTCAAAAATCGTGAAAGAATATTCTTATTAGTTGCCTTGCTTGACTTTATTATCAATATATACCTTACTATTCTATCAGACTCTATGGCTTTGTGCTAGGGAACTGGCATAATAAATATGCTTTGGTACTGTTTCTTTTGTCTTTTCTTTGTTTCAAAAAATTACACTTGTTAAAGTGATAACTGTTTTGATAAAAAATATTTCATTGGAACATTTTATCTTTCTATATAAGTAAAAACTTCCTGAAATTCTGTCCCTTTTCTGCCCCTTTTCATTAAAAATAGCTAGAAAACAAAGAAAGAACCCCATTAAAAAGAGGTTCTTTATCCTTTCCTACATCATGCCACCCATCATAGAAGGATCCATAGCAGGACCTGCTGGAGCAGCAGGTTCTGGTTTGTCAGCAACGACTGCTTCTGTTGTTAATAATAGAGCAGCGACAGAAGCGGCATTTTGTAAAGCGGAACGTGCCACTTTCGTTGGGTCAACAATTCCGTCTTCAATCATGTTGCCCCACTTGCCAGTTGCAGCATTGAAACCAACACCAATTTCTGAGTTCTTTAATTTGTCTACAACTACTGAGCCTTCAAAGCCTGCATTTTTAGCAATTTGACGAACAGGTTCTTCTAAAGCACGTAATACAATCTTGATACCTGTTGCTTCATCACCGTCTGCTTCTAAGGCTGCTACTTTACGACTTGCATTTACAAGAGCAGTTCCCCCACCAGCGACGATTCCTTCTTCAACTGCGGCACGAGTTGCGTTTAAAGCATCTTCAATGCGTAGTTTCATTTCTTTTAATTCTGTTTCAGTAGCAGCGCCGACTTTAATCACTGCAACC
Organism: Lactobacillales bacterium; assembly: GCA_031261705.1. Taxonomy (GTDB): domain Bacteria; phylum Bacillota; class Bacilli; order Lactobacillales; family Streptococcaceae; genus JAISJD01. The sequence goes on along the minus strand of JAISJD010000026.1, from coordinate 70,520 downwards.
CCACCAGATAATTTTGCTAAACGTTCTTGTAATTTTTCGCGGTCAAAATCACTTGTTGTTTCAGCGATTTGTGCTTTAATGACAGCTGTACGGTGGTCGATATTTTCTTTTTCGCCCGCACCTTCAACGATAGTTGTATTATCTTTATCTACAACTACTTTTCCTGCATTCCCAAGCATTTCAATCGTAGCTTCTTTTAAGTCTAAGCCTAAATCATCAGTAATCACTGTACCACCTGTAAGAATAGCAATATCTTCTAACATTGCCTTACGACGATCCCCAAAGCCTGGAGCTTTCACTGCAACTACATTGAATGTTCCACGAATTTTGTTCAATACTAATGTAGGAAGTGCTTCCCCGTCAACATCATCAGCAATAATCAATAATGGACGATTTTGTTGTAAGATTTGTTCTAATAATGGTAACACTTCTTGAATGTTTGAGATTTTTTTATCTGTAATCAAGATGTACGGATTATCAAGAGTTGCTTCCATTTTTTCAGTATCTGTAACCATATATTGTGATAAATAACCACGGTCAAACTGCATTCCTTCAACAACTTCAAGTTCTGTTTCCATCCCTTTTGATTCTTCAATCGTAATGACACCGTCTTTACCGACTTTGTCCATAGCATCAGAAATATATTGACCGACTAATTCACTACGGCTTGAAACAGCAGCTACTTGGGCAATTGCTTCTTTTGATGTTACTTCTTTTGAAATTTCATGTAACCCTTCAACAGCTGCTTTTGTTGCTAATTCAATCCCACGACGAATACCTAATGGATTAGCTCCAGCAGTAACGTTTTTCAATCCTTCACGAACGATTGCTTGAGTTAACACTGTGGCAGTGGTTGTTCCGTCACCAGCAATATCGTTTGTTTTTGAAGCAACTTCAGAAACAAGTTTTGCCCCCATATTTTCAAAATGATCTTCTAATTCAATTTCTTTAGCGATAGTTACCCCATCATTTGTAATTAATGGTGAGCCAAAGCTTTTTTCTAGCACTACATTGCGTCCTTTAGGGCCTAATGTAACTTTGACTGTATCTGCTAAAATATCCACCCCACGTACCATTGCTGCACGTGCGTCTTCTGAAAATTTAATTTCTTTTGACATTATTCCTTCACCTCAAACAATTTATTTTACTCTTATGCTAAAATACCAACGATGTCTTTTTCATGGACAACTAAATATTCCACTCCGTCGATTTTTATTTCAACGCCTGCATACTTTTCAAAAATGACTTTGTCGCCGACTTTCACAAGGGGTGCTACTGTATTTCCGTTATCTAACACGCGTCCAGCGCCTACTGCAATAACCTCAGCAGTTTGTGGCTTTTCTTGAGCGGCTGAAGCTAAAACAATACCTCCAACTGATTTTTCTTCTTCTTTCGCAACTTGTAAAACGATGCGATCTCCTAATGGTTTAATCAATGGTAATCCCTCCAATTTGAAATCTTTAGCACTCAAAAGGTTCGAGTGCTAATCCTTCTTAATAATAACCAACTTCACAAGAAAGTTCAAGAAAAAAGACCGCACAATTTGTACGATCTCGAAAATTATTTTAAATATTCTTCATTTTGTTTCTTTAAAAAATAAATTAATGTTTGTAATTCGTTGGTTAAATCAACGGATTGTACGATGACATCAGCAGGAGTAATCAAGCGATGTGGTGTGAAATTCAAGATTCCATGAACACCTGCATCAACTAATTTATCGGCAACACTTTGTGCAGCGTTTCCTGGAACTGTCAAAATAACGACATCAATTTTTTGAGCTTGAATTTGTTCTTTCAAGTCTTTCATCTCATAAACTGGGACACCGTCAACAATTTTTCCAGTAATTTCTGGATTACTATCAAATGCAGCACTTACACGAATGCTATTGTTTTGATAAAATTTATATTTTAATAAAGCATTTCCAAGATTTCCGACACCAACTAATGCCACACTTGTTAATTGATCATCATTCAAAGTTCTAGCAAAGAAATTCATTACATCTTCTACATCGTATCCGTAACCACGTTTTCCTAGCTCCCCAAAATAAGAGAAATCGCGACGAATCGTTGCTGAGTCAATTTGTAAAGCTTCACTTAACTCGCTCGAATTAATTCTATTTTTCCCTTGATCATGTAATGTCCGTAAATAACGATAATAAAGTGGCAAACGTTTGGCAGTTGCCTTTGGAATGACATTATCTACTTTTTCTTTCAAGTTAAAAACCTCCTTTATAGTTACAGGAAAATTTCCCCGTTTGTTTTTAATTCACAAGCATAATAACAAGAATATGCGTTTATTGGCAACTATTATGCCCAAAAAAACAATGATTTCCCAATTTTTCTTAAATGTTTCACGAACTCTAACAACTAGAACTGTGATAAAATAAGTTCAGAAATCATATAAGTAAAAAAGGAATGTTGAAAATGATCTTACTCCAAGCAAATCAGATTGCCCGTTTATTCGGGGCAGAAGTCTTATTTGAGAATATACAATTAGAAATAGATAGCAAAAGTCGGATTGCCTTAGTCGGAAGAAATGGTGCAGGGAAATCGACCTTATTAAAAATTATTGCTGGTATTGAAACTCCAGACGCCGGTCAAATTGCTAAAAATAAAGCCGCTACAATTGGTTATTTAGCCCAAAATACTGGACTGGATTCCGAGGATACCGTTTATCAAGAGATGTTAAAAGCCTTTGAGAAGGTTCGATCAATGGAAAAACGAATGCGTGGACTCGAACTGCTCATTAGTAAGGAAAACCCAGAATCTTCCCAATACCCCGCTCTTTTAAAGGAATATGACCGCTTGCAGCATGACTTTGCCGAAAATAATGGTTATGGCTATGAAGCAGAAGTCCGTTCTGTTTTGCACGGTTTCTCCTTTGATGAAAGCTTTTTCGATCGCAAAATATCCGACTTATCAGGTGGACAAAAGACCCGTCTTGCGCTTGCCAAACTACTTTTACAAAAACCTGATATTCTAATTTTAGATGAACCGACAAACCACCTTGATATTGAAACTTTAGCGTGGCTTGAAAGCTATCTACAAGGGTATCGTGGGGCAATCCTCATTGTCAGTCATGACCGCTATTTCTTAGATAGAGTGACAAACGAAACCTATGAATTAAGTCGGCATAAATTGCGCTATTATAAAGGGAATTATTCAAGATACCTTGAGTTAAAAGCAGAACAGCTCCAATCCGAGTGGAAACAATACGAAAAACAACAGACAGAAATCAATAAATTAGAAGATTTTGTCGCACGTAACCTAGCAAGGGCGTCAACAACCAAACGTGCACAAAGTCGTAGAAAACAATTAAAAAAAATCGAGCGCATGGACCGACCTCAAGGAGACGAAAAATCCGTTTCTTTCTTATTTGCTATAGATAAGGTTTCTGGAAATGTTGTCTTACAGGTTGAAAATGCTGCAATTGGCTATGAAAAAGAAGAAATTTTATCCGAACCTGTGACACTTGATGTTAGACGACATGACGCTATCGCTCTGGTGGGACCAAACGGAATCGGAAAGTCCACCCTCTTGAAATCAATTATTGGAAAACTTCCTTTCATTAAAGGAAAGGCAACACTTGGAACCAATGTGACAAGTGGTTACTACGACCAAGAACAGGCAGAGCTGAGCGGAAATAAGACCGTGTTAGCGGAACTTTGGGATGAGCACCCAACAACACCCGAAAAAGATATTCGATCCGTCCTAGGTGGCTTCCTGTTCTCTGGTGACGACGTGGAGAAGACAATCCCCTTATTGTCTGGGGGAGAAAAAGCTCGAGTGGCGCTTGCCAAGCTTTCTATGAATCATGAGAATTTCCTGATTCTTGATGAACCGACGAACCACTTAGATATTGATAATAAGGAAGTTCTGGAGAATGCCTTGATTGATTATGAAGGAACCCTTCTCTTTGTTTCACATGACCGTTACTTTATCAACCGAATTGCGACAAAAGTTGTGGAGCTTTCTCCAGAAGGTTCTAAGATTTATCTTGGAGATTATGATTACTACCTAGAAAAGAAAGCGGAAGAACTCGAACTTGCGGAGCATCAAGCACAAGAAGAGGCAAAGAAAAATGGAGAATCTGTGACAGAAACGGCAAACTCAACGACCAAACAAAGCTTCTACCAAAACAAAGAGCAACAAAAAATCCTCCGCACCCTTTCAAGACGTGTGGAGCAAGCAGAAAAGGAGCTCACCCAAATAGAAGAAACGATTCATTCTTTGCAGCTTGAAATGGAAAAGCCCGAAAATCTTGCCGACCATTCAAAGCTTGGAGAATTAAATGAACAACTGGAACAAGCAGAGCTCTCTCAAGAATCACTGCTTGAAGAATGGGAAAACGCAAGCCTTGAATTAGAAGAATTGCAGTAATTTCACACAGGAAAATACACAAAACAAAAATGGCTGAGAAGAAATTTTATCTCTCAGTCATTTTTTTCATCACAAATTCACGATGTTCGAATGCCGCTAGGGTGAATTGCTCAAAATTTTCAGTGCCAAGCCAAGCTTCTTTTTTGTAGACTTTTAGCGGTTCACCAAAATATTTATTGATTAAATGATTCCATTCATTCGACTGATCTAGCTTAGGCGTATTTAGTACATTCTCTACTTCCAAACGTGAGACGTTCATCGACAAACTACGTGTACGCTGATGTACCTGACGCAGCTACTCCACCAACCCAAAGAAACATTGGGTAAACTCTTTTGGGTTCTCTCGTATGATTGCCCCAGCTTCACTATGCCAATAAGGAGTATAGGAAAACTTCAAGCAACTATAATCCACGATATTTCCTAAACGATTATGTCCTAAATACACTTGATTCTTCATCATCGGCATTCTTGGATTCGCATAAAATTTCAGCTGTTCCAAAGAATCATTCGCATTCGAGAAATCCGCTCTTGAAAGAAACTTGAAACTCCGACTTCCATCTGGTAAATTTACACCATTTACCACTTCATTAAGAAATAACCAAGGTACCCCCGCAAATCCCTGATGAGCAAAACTATCCGCATAAGCATGTGCGGCGAGCCCAATTCGGTATAAATTCCGCGAAGTGACCGCACTTGTCACAATTTCCTTTACGAGAGGACTGCTAGGAAGTGTCAACTCTTTTAGCTGCTCTTCGTTCTCCTCTTGAAATTTCCATGTCAAATATTGCTTTGCTCCTTGATAAGTGATTTCATAGATTTCGTTTCCCGGAACAAAATGAAAGACTTGATACACCTCACGTAACTTTTGCCAATTATTTTCTGACCAATCCTCCATGACACTCATATGTGTTACATGTAACGTCGTATAATTCGTAATAATTGGAGAATCTGGAACAAGTTTTTCAGTTAAATCGTCTACAAATTGAGAGGAGTAAGCAATAATATAAGCTTCCTCGTTAGAAAAACCCGCCAACCGAGCCGCTAAATTTGTCGCATAATAATGAAAATCTATCTTCATCACTCATTCCTCCCATCTTTAAACACGTTTACACTTTCCAATACATATGGTGGTATTTATGCCCTGCAATTTCCATCTCGCCAACAGTCACAAAACCAGTTTTTTCATATAATTTTTGGGCTTTAGGATTTTCTAAATCAACATTTAAGCCCACGACCTTTTTTCCACTCTCCTTAGCTACTTCGGGAAGTGCAGAAAGAAGTTTAGATCCCGCACCATGCCCTCTAAAGCTATCATATACCGCAATAGAGTCTAAATACCACTCTTCACCTAAAACCTCTGAATCAGTGAATAATTTTTGATCTAATCCGGTCTTTTCTTTCAATAATTGTTGAAAAACAACATCGATAGTGGATTCTTCTTCATTTGTATAACCAAAAGCTACACCAGCAACCTTCCCCTCAACAGTTGCTACTAATGCTCGTTTATAAGAATAACGATAGCCATCTTGTAAAATGGCTTGCTCAAGGAGATCAACCACCGTTTCTTCTCCTAGCTCCGCCACTAATGATAGCTCCATTTGACGTAAAATAATCATCACTAATTGTGCTAAATTTTCCTTATCTTTTTCTTGCCCTTTTCTAATTTCTAACATTTCTTCTCTTGTCCTCTCTATAACAGATTTCTTCTACTCTAAGTTAACAAAAGAAAAAAGCCAAAGCAACTAAATGCTTCGACTTTTAATTTTATGATAATAATTTTACGGAAACCGTCCGACGTCCCCACTGAATACATTGCGCAACAGTAGAGAAATGACAATCAATAATATTTCCGCGAATCGCACCACCGGTATCTCCGGCAATCGCAAATCCATAACCTGAAACCTCAACTAAGGTTCCAAGTGGAATCACACCTGGATCTACTGCAATTACATTAGGATTTTGACGTAAATCAATCCCAAGCGCTGTAATATTTCCCATGCCTGGTTCTTCGATAGAGTAGGCAGTTGATTGCATGTTCAAGACTCGTCCACCACCTTCAGTAACTGGTGGTGCAGGTGTTGGCGCTGAGGTGCTCGGTGCTGAAGAATTTTCACCGCTCGCCTGACTATCATTATTTGTTGGTGTGGCAACAGTCTTTGCCGCAGCTGCTGCTTGTTCATCTGCTTGGCGCTTTTCTTCCGCCTCACGAGAGTTTGCAAGCTTTGCTAATTCTGCTTTATTAGCTTCCATTTGAGAACGAACATTAGAAACACGTTCTTCTAATTGGCTAGCTTCAGCGTCTAGGCTTTGGATATTTTCTTCAAGCTCGACAGTTGTTGCTGCTTGCTTTTCTTTCAATAAAACAAGTTTTTCCTTTTCACTTGCTAAGCTACTGATTTTTTCATTTTGTGCTTGACGTAAAGTGTTTAGTGCAACAGAGCGATTGATAAATTCTGAAACACTTCCAGAAGTAAGTAATACTTCAATCGTACGGTCTGCTGTACTAGAAACTTGCAGATTCTTCATTTGTGAAGCCACCGCTTCTTTTCTATTATCAATCGTTTCTTGAGTTGTTGTAATTTCCGATTGATATTTTTTTAAATTATCTTGAGCTTTTGAAATATCTTCTCTCAATACTTCAATCTCTTGGTATTTTTTATTCGCTTCAGTTAAAGCGGAATCAAGAGTGGCACCAAGTGTTTTACTCACTGCTTGTGTCTGCTCCTCTTTTTGTTTAATGCTATCTAGCGACTCGGCGCTTGAGATAAACGGAAATGCTGTGCTTAAAGTCACGGCTAAAACTAACAGAGAGACTAACCTTTTAGACTTCAAAATTCCAACCCCTTTCCAAATTTTAAATATTTCTTAACTTTGCTCATTATACTAGGAAAACTTGCTTGTAGTGTGACAAAATTGTTACAACTCCTTACAAAATAGATTTTTTCCCACCAAACGCTGTAATAATTCTTAAAATATCAATTATTTTTTACAAAAACCACATTTTAATCTTCAGTTTTTTCATATAGTTAATTTTGGCAAATTTGGAATTTTTCTTATAGTATGTAAAAAACAAGCCTTGAAAATCAAGACTTGTTTCAATAATAGACTAAACATCTAATAATTCTTTTTCTTTATCTGCAGTAATTGCGTCAATATCTTTTACTGCGTCATCTGTTATTTTTTGAATTTGTTTTTCTAAACCACGTAAATCATCTTCTGTGATTTCACTATTCTTTTGTTGTTTCTTCGCATCTTCAATCGCATCACGACGAATGTTACGAACCGCAATTTTTGAATTTTCTGCAGTTTTCTTCACATCTTTTGCTAATTCTTTCCGACGTTCTTCTGTTAATTGTGGAATGACTAAGCGAATCACATTTCCGTCATTCATTGGCGTAATCCCAATATCACTTGCTGAAATCGCACGGTCAATATCTTTTAAAGTTGTTTTATCAAACGGTGTAATTAAAAGCACACGCGCTTCTGGAACCGTGATAGATGCCATTTGATTCACTGGAGTTGGCACGCCGTAATATTCTACTTGAATGCGATCAAGCAATGACGCATTGGCACGTCCGGCACGAATTTGTCCTAATTCACGTTGTAAGCTTTCGCTGGCTTTTTTCATTCTTGATTTTGCTGTTTCAATCGCTGCATTTGTCATTTTGTCTTCCTTCTTTCGCTCTAAAACTTGAGGGATAGGCTTATCCTTTAGAATTCTATTCCCAATATTTCATTTATTTTCCTTTAACAGTTGTACCGATATGTTCACCTAAAACTGCACGACGAATATTTCCTTTTTCGTTTAAATTGAACACGACTAATGGAATATCATTGTCCATAGAAAGTGAGCTTGCTGTTGAGTCCATTACTTGAAGTCCTTTAGCAATGACATCTAAATGAGTCAATTCGTCATATTTCACTGCATTGGCATCTAGTTTAGGATCTGCTGAATACACCCCGTCTACATTATTTTTCGCCATTAGGATAACGTCTGCATTGATTTCTGCTGCACGCAATGCGGAAGTAGTATCTGTAGAGAAATAAGGATTTCCCGTTCCAGCGGCAAAAATAACTACACGTCCTTTTTCAAGGTGACGTTCTGCACGACGGCGAATGTATGGTTCTGCAATTTGACGCATATCAATAGAAGTTTGCACACGAGTTGGTACCCCAAGATTTTCTAAAGTATCTTGTAATGCCAAAGCATTCATAACGGTTGCTAACATCCCCATATAATCCGCTTGCGCACGTTCCATACCCATTGCAGCACCAATTTGTCCGCGCCAGATATTTCCTCCACCAACAACAATTGCTAATTCTACGCCTAAATCATGTACTTCTTTAATCTCTTTTACAATTTCTTTAATGACTGGAGGATTAATCCCAAAGCCCTCAGCACCTGCTAGTGCTTCTCCGCTTAATTTCAAGACAACACGTTTGTATTTTGGTTCAACCATTGTAATAAAGACCTCCATTAAAAATTCTATTCATTATCTTCACTATCATACCATAATTAAAAACATTTTTTAATTGAAAATAGCTCATTTAGGAAAAGAAATAAAAAAGAATGTAAGCTTTATCGCCTACACTCTAATTCTTGTATTATTTATGTCTATGTAATGCCCACTCTGTGTGGATAGAGCAGGCTTTTTAAACTATTCAACAATGGATACAGTGACTGAACCACCGTCAAAATTTGTTGTTCCTTCTTTTGTTCCGTCAATTTGAACTTCTTTTGTTTCAGAATATCCTGCTGTATCCCCTTTTGCACCAGTATTTCCGTTATCTGTGTCAACTGTAGAAGTTGCAACGACTGAATCTCCCTTATCGTCTGCAGATGCAAAAGTTGAAAGCCCGCCAATTGTCGCAATTGCTACTGCTCCGACCAATGCTAGTTGAATCATTTTGTTTCCTTTTACCATATTCATGATGTTTTCCATAATATTTCTCCTTCTCCAAACGTTTGTTATTTCGTTTTCTCCCTAAGCAAAACGTTTTCGTTTGGTACACTCTTATAGTAACCTCAGAACCTAAATTGAACCTTAAAAGAAGAAATTCATTTAATTTTTTATTCGAAACGTTTGTGGCGCTTTCTTTTTAATAACTATGAGACCGATAGAAACATAAACAACAATCACTAAAGAGATAATAATTAGATACCAGTAGCTTGTACTCCTTACACGTAAATTCATATAACAAATAAAGTAGAGTACCCCAGAAATCCATTTATACACTGGGTTAACAACATCCATATTCGCTGTAAATGGTTGTAATAAATAATAAACAAAGAGTTCATGAAAAGAAAACAAACAGTTTAATGCCAATAAAAGAAAGACGGACATCAGATAAAATTTCCACGTCCATTGGTTACCAAACAGCAAACCAGCCACTAAAATATCCATAAAAATTCCCAGAACACAAAGCCCGTTTAGCTGAAAAGTCTTTTTAAATCGTTCGTTAAAGCCTGATAGAATGGTTGAAGATTCTCGATAAAATGGATAATATAGCATGGCAATATCACAGTTAACAAAACACATTTGCACAATTTTCCGTCCAAAAGTGATGAAGTACATAACCATAAATAACACAGGTAATACATTAATCGCTTCATTTTCTGAGAATCGGGTAGACGGCACGATGATTTTCAAACCAATAAAAGTGACGAGTATGCCAGCAAAAATAACTAGACGTAATAAAACAGATTTTCTTAAAATCGGCTCATAACGATAAAATAATAAGGTGTTTAACATCTTACTTCCCTTGAGTGAGCTGAAATCTTTTTCTGTATTTAACTTCAACTTCTTTTTCATGTTAATCCCGTCTTTAAGATAATTTTGTGAATTGTTTTTCTTCATCTGCTCTTTCCAATTGAGTGTAGAACTTTCATCATTCATGCCTGCCACAAGATTACTGACATATTGACTTTCAAATTTATAATTATTTACCAATCTGAAAAGAAGAATCATCAGACCAATCAATACTAAAAGCATGGGATAAGAGAAAAAAGCATTCATCAGTTGAAATTTCCAAATTCCATAGACGATTGCGGCAACGACAACATAGCCACCATAGGATAAGAAATAAATGAGTGGTTTGCTCCAATTTTTCCGAACAGTTCGCCGGTTGATAAGCTGGGCACTCGCAAATGAAATGAATCGCCAAACGACAACAAATAAAAAGGCTCTTAACGCAAGCTTTGCCATGATACCTATGATGAATACAGGAACAAAATAAGCAATCACTTCTTCGACTTCCTCAAAAAAGTTCAAGGGTTTAAGAATTTTGAGGTAGGATAGATGAAATTGTCGCACATAATCATAAATATCCGAGGACAACGGGGTGAAAAAAGCCTTTGTCGAGTTCATCATAAATATACTACCGGTAATCAAAAGTAGTAACGTCAATCGCATTGTAGAAGGCTCAATATTTAAAGATTCGCCCATAATCATGGTAATTCCCACAGCAAATGCATAATAAATCAGACACCATAAAAATTTAAACAAACCTTTAATAAAAAGCTCGATAAATAAGGCAAACACCAAAAGCACAAGTTTTAAATCATAAACCCTAAAAAGTGTCGCAGGTATCTTCTTTCCAATTATCGGAATTTTTCGAGCAAAATAGACTAAGCCGTTTATACTTTGCGTTAACTTGACTTGGGCATAGCTCCAATTAGTTCTTACAAATTCACCCATACTATTCACCTTCTTTTCCAGCAGATAGTTGAGCAACGATTTCCTCTTCAAAGTCCTTATCATGAATGCTACTTGCATCAATCGCTGAAAGCTGGTGGTTATTTAATAGAACAATTTCGTCACATAAGTCCTGTGCTAATTGTAAAATATGTGTAGAAAAAATAATAATCGAATCTTCTTTTGCAGATAATATCATCTCTTTCATTTCATGTGCGGCAATGACATCAAAAGAAGTTAATGGTTCATCTAATAACAACACGGGTGGTGCAACCATGAATGAAACTAACATTTGTACTTTATTTTTCATCCCGTGTGAAAAATCTTTCAATAACTTATGCTGATCTTCTTTCTCAATGCCAACCGATAAAAGATACGCCTCAGCTGTCCAATTTTTCTTCAGACGCTTAGAATTAATATCCATGAAGAATCGGATAAATTCATAAGCAGTCATGAAATCAGGCAAGTTTGGTTGAGTATAGGCAAAACCGACTTCGGTATTATCATAATTTGGATTGACTGATCCGTCATCGTACTCAATTTCAATCTTCCCACTATCAATCAACATATTTTTTGAAATACAATTAAACAAAGTGGTTTTCCCTGCACCATTTCGTCCGAGTAGACCGTAAATTTTCCCTTTTTCAAAAGTAAAGGATACATCGTCAAACAATATCTTCTCGTCAAATCTCTTATATACATCTTCTAAAATCAGTTTCATTCAATCACTCCCTTTTATTAAAGTATACATTAAATAAGTATTGTTTCAACAAACTCTGGCAACATTTTAAAAAGAAGCTGGAAAAATTGCTTCCAACTTCTTTTATCTATTTTTATTTAAAATGCAGGTGTTAATTCATCGCCGTATTTCTTTTCCAAATGTTCTCTAACTTTTTTGTCTGATACTGCTTTTTTCAAAGCTTTAATTTTTGCAGAATCTTTATTATCTTCTCGTGCAACTAAACTAATCGCAAAATGCCCATTATCTTTTGTTTCTAATAAAATCGCATCTTTGGGTTTCAAACCAATTTTTGCAATATAAGTTGGATAATTATAAGCCATCGCAATATTGTCTTCATTATAGGCTTCCGCCAAATTCAATAAATCAACCGATACCCATTCAAATTTCTTTGGATTTTCTTCAACATCCTTAATTGTTCCGTCAAAACCGACCCCTTTTTTCAATTTGATTAAGCCTGCGCTATCTAAAATCGCTAAAGCACGCCCCTCATTTGAAATATCATTAGGCAAAGCAATTTTAGCACCAGTTGGTAAATCTTTTATGTCTTTATAATTTTTAGAATAAAAGCCCACTTTTGCATTATAAACTTTTTGTACAACCACTAAATTTCCATTTTTTTCTTCATTAAATTTTTGCATGAACGGTTCATGTTGTGCCAAGTTTGCATCAATTTCTTTAGCATTTAACAACTCATTATATTGAATATTATCGTTGACCTTTACAAGTTCAACCTTATATCCTCCTTCAATCACTTCATCTGCAATATCAACAATTTCGGAAGTAGATGGAAGTTGAGAGGCGACTTTAATCACTTTATCTTCTTTTTTACCTGCATTTGTTTCTTTTTTCTGTCCTCCACAACCCGCAACAACGAATGCCGTCAAAATCAATAAACTTGCTAATACTTTCTTTTTCATTTTTTTCTCTCCCCAGACTTATTATTTTTTATTTATTTTTCTTGCTACCCAGCTCCCACAAAATTGGACGAAGCTAACAAAAAGAATCATAATTACAATCGCTGTATACATTACAGCATATTCATAACGTTGGTAGCCATAACGAACGGCAAAATCTCCAATCCCACCACCACCAACAACACCCATTACTGTCGAATAAGAAACCATACTGATAATTGTCGTTGTTAAAGATAAAACTAAACCAGAACGGGCTTCTACGTACAGAAAACGGAAAATCAATTGTCCTTGCGTACTTCCTAAAACCTTAGCTAATTCTAAAGTATCAGGAGACACTTCTAGTAAATTTTGTTCCACCAACCTAGCATAAACAGCAACTGATACAAAACTCAGCGGTAAGGACGCTGCGTACATCCCAAAGGCTGTTCCTAAAACCAGACGAGTGAACGGAATTAACGCAATGACAAATAATAAAAACGGAAAAGACCGAACAATATTCACATAACCATTAAAAACAATTCCAGTGACACTTCTTTTTTTAGAAAGATAGATAAATGTTCCTAAAGGTAAACCCAATACAACAGCTGCAAGTGTTGAAATGAGTAACATAACTCCAGTTTCTGTCAAAGATTTTCCAAGTTCTGGAAGATAATACCCCACACTTTTAACATACTCTGAAATCATAATAAATTCTCCCGTACTCGTTCATAGTAAGAACCAAATTTTTGTTGTTCTTGTTGCGTTTGCTCAAGTTTAATAGTTTCTAAAATATGCCCTTGTTCTAATACCACTGTTCGATTGCAAAGTTGCTTAATCAAGTTCAACTCATGACTGACAATAACCATCGTTGTTTGAAAGATTTGATTAACTTTTCTTAATAACTCCGTTATATCATAAGCATTTTGTCCATCTAAAGCAGAAGTGGGTTCATCACAGAGTAAAATTTCCGGTTGAGTAATCAATGCTCTAGCAATTCCCACTCGCTGTTTCTCCCCGCCACTAAGTTGGCTAGGATAGTGTTTTCCTTTGTGTTCTAAGCCAACAAACGTTAGCATCTCTTGCACTCGTTTTTCGTCATAAACCTTATTTAATTTTAAAGGCAAGGCAACATTTTCATGAATCGTTAGATTAGAAAGTAAGTTAAATTGTTGAAAAATCATTCCAATTCGTTTACGATAATTTCGCTGCGCATATTCATTTAATTGACTTACTACTACTTCATCAATTTTTACCATCCCTTGTGACGGTTGTTCTAAAGTATTCATCATTCTTAACAAAGTTGATTTCCCCGAGCCACTCTCACCGATGACACCAAAAACTTCCCCTTTATTTATTTGTAAATTGATATTCTCCAAAGCGATGACTTTTTTCTGCTGATGCCAATACGTTTTTGATACATTTTCAAAAATAATCATCTAATCCTCCCCATTCAGTCAACCAATAATTGGATAAACTCTTCCTTTGTAACTTGATTAAAGTATTCCTCTATACTAACAGAGTCTAAAGCTTGAGCAATTGCGGATTGCGTATAGGCACACTCAATAAGCAGATTTTCTATCTCTCGAGTATCTTTTTGGCAAAAATAATCGCCAAAAATAGTAATTCCTTCAATTTTTCCTTTTTCGACAGAAATATTTGCTTCAATAATTCCCCCTGCAAATTTTTCTTCTCGTCTAATGGTAAATTGGGGTTCTTCGCCAAAAACCCACGAGTCATTGGCATAAATATCCCTTACTAATTTATCAATTTCCTTTTCATCATCTGGTGTTAAATGATACTCCATAAAAGCAATTTCTGATAAACTTCTCGCCTGAAACAAGTGTAATAAAAGACAATCTCTAAATTCTTCTGTCGTCATTTCTCGATATTTTTCCGACAAATAAGGTTTAAGATTGGTTACCCGATTTCTTACTGATTTTGTCCCTTTGGAGGCTAATTTCTTTTCAGAAACAGTGAGTACATGACCCACCTCCTCAATATCAACATCAAACATCAAAGTTCCATGCGAATACATTTTTTTATCTTTGATATACATCGCATTTCCAGAAAATTTTTTCCCATCAATTAGTAAATCATTTCGGCCACTAATTTCCGCACCTGTTGCTCCCATTTCACGAAGTACCTCAAGAATTGGCTCTGTGATGGAAGTGAAATCTCCAAATGAGTGGTTTCCAACCTTGCCAACAAAACTAAAACTAAGATTCCCTAAATCATCGTAAACAGCTCCACCACCAGAAAGTCGGCGAGTAACCGTTATTTGATGTTCTTTTGCATACTTCAAATCCACCTCAGCTAGTACATTCTGATTTTTCCCAACAATCACGCAAGGCTTTTGAATGTAAAATAAAACTAACGGTTCTTCAAAATTTAACTGATTCAACAGATATTGTTCAGTCGCTAAATTTCGACGAATATCATATGACTTCATGACAACATATTGCATTTTTTCTCCCTCCGTTCGTAAAAACGATTCCATTTTACTCAAATAAAATATCACTAAAATAACAATACATGCAAGAAACTGAATTGAAAACTCTTTCACAAAGCAACGTAAAAAATCCCCTTTTATCCGATTTCTCAGATAAAAGAGGATAAATTAATTCTTCAATTAAAAACAAGAAAAATTATTTTTCAACGGCTGTTTCAGTGACCGCTTCAATTGCTTTTTTCATTGTAATGTCATGACGTAACATGTCGTCTGATAAAACATTTTTAATTTGTTCAACAGGCATACCGTATTGGTCAGATAATTCTTTGATTTCTTTGTCGATTTCTTCGTCTGTTGCTCCAAAGCCTTCAGCTTTTGCGATAGCTTCGATTACTAAGTTTGTACGAACGCGGTCTTCAGCAACTGCTTCGTATTGTTTGTGTAAATCATCTTCAGTTGTACCAGTTAATTGATAGTACATTTCAGGTGAGATACCTTGTTGTTGCATTTGTCCTAAGAATTGATTCATTTGGTTATGAACTTCTTCGTGAACCATCTCTTGAGGTAATTCAACAATTTCAGCATTTTCAACTGCTTGACGAATAGCTGCTTCGTCTTTCGCATCTGCTGCTGCAGTTTCTTTTTGTTCAGTTAATTCTTTACGATATTTTTCTTTTAATTCATCTAAAGTTTCCACTTCGTCGTCAACGTCTTTAGCAAAGTCATCGTCTAATTCTGGAAGTTCTTTTGCTTTTACTTCATGAATAACTGTTTTAAAGACTGCTTCTTTATTAGCTAAGTTTTCAGCTTGATAGTCTTCTGGGAAAATAACTGTTACGTCTACTTCTTCGCCAGCTTTATGACCAACTAATTGTTCTTCAAAGCCAGGAATGAATGAACCAGAACCTAATACTAATGAATAATTTTCATCTTTTCCACCGTTGAAAGGTTCCCCGTCGATAAAGCCTTCAAAGTCGACAACCACTGTATCGCCGTCTACTGCTCCTTCATCTTCTTTAAGAACTAATTCAGCTAAGTTGTCGCGTTCATATTCAACACGTGCTTCCACGTCTTCGTCCGTTACAGTTGTATCTTGTTTAGGAACAGTTAAGTTTTTGTATTCGCCTAATTTTACTTCAGGTTTTACAGTTGTTGTTACTGTTAATTCCCAATCTTGACCTTTTTCAGCTTTCCAATCTGACACAGATGGTTGACCTACTAAGTCATTTAAAATACCTGCTTCTTTAGCAGCTGTTTCATAAGCTACTGAAAATAATAAATTTAACGCATCTTCATAAAGAGATTCTTCACCATATTTTTGGTTAAACATTGCACGAGGAAGTTTGCCTTTACGGAAACCTGGTTCATTAATTTTTCCTTGAATACGTTTAAAAGCTTTGTCTAATGCTGGTTTGATTTCTTCTTGAGAAATTGAAAATGTTAAAGTACCTTCATTTGTACCTGTCTTTTCAAATTTTGCTGTCATGTGGATATCCCTCCGAATACAATTTTGTTTCACATACTTAAATATAATAACGTAGAATGGCGTTATTGTAAACTTTTTCGGTCTTTTTTCCTTAGAATTTATCACTTTTTTTGAAGAAATGAAAAAGCTATCAGAATTTAGATAGCTTTTCCAATGGTTGCTTCCTGCTCTTTCATTTTTTTCTTAATCACACCATATGAAAGTATCATCAGTATACCCAGTACACCAAAAGTCCGCGCAAAGCCAATTTTTTTCGATAAAGAAACCAGCTAATGGAAAGCAGACAATCATCGCAAGGCTAAACATCATTGAAGACACGCTAATAAAGGTCGCTCGCACATTTGACGGAATCATTTGATTAAAATAATTCGAGAAAATAGGTACCAAAATAGCATATAATCCGTTCGTTAGTAAATAAGTGACAAGATAAATCCATGATTTTCTGAAAAAAGTCACAACTAATAATAAACCGATTAAAAGGGTTACGATTGGAAACACAACCATTGGCGAATTTTTCTCCCCAATTTTCACTGATAGCCAAGAACAAAAAGCTTGAATCGCTGTTGAAACAAGCATAATTGCACTAATTTTCCAGCCTAGTAGCGTACCGATTTGACTTTGGTAAAAGAAATAATAAGTAGCGTTTACTCCGGCAATAAAACTTTCAATCACTAAAAGTTCAAAAAGTCCGCGATTGTTTTTCAATTCACTAGCTACTGTTTTGAATATTATGAGAATGGTTTGTCGTTCACCCTTTTCTTTCACAATATCTTCTGGTTCTTTCACGAAAACTAACAAGAAAATCGAAAGGAAAAGTAACCCAATTTTATCCAATACGTATTTTGCATGCCGTGATGAACAAACAAACCTGCAACCAATGTTCCTAGAGTCAGGGTAATTTCATAAAGACCACTACGTAACGAGTTAAGCTTTAAGAAACGCTCTTTTTCTCCTTGAGCATGTAACGACTCAAATAAAATAGCCTCTCCTGTCCCTGAATCAAAATTATAAGAGAGTGCATTAAGTGCCATTCCTAGCGCAAACAACCAAAAGCTACTACTAAAAATCATTACTAAAGCGCTAACTATTCCTAATATTCTTCCAACATAGAGATTGTCCTTATAAGAAAATCTATCTGCCAATGCGCCTGAGGGAATCTCAAAAACTAAACTCGTTCCATGAAAAATACTTTCTAATAAACCAATTTGCATCATGCTCATGCCACATTGAGAGAGGTATATGACCCAAAGTGACGTAATACTAAAGAAGGCAATCATTTCACCACTAATTAATAGTGGAATATTCCTCCTGTAATTTCTTAAAAACATAAGCTCCTCCGTTAATTCTGCTCTTAATTATTTTCATATAAATCGCTCCTTTCTTTTAAATAGCCTTTAGTATACTTTAAATTTGCGAAAAAAACGCCCGCAAGTTTTAACGGACGATAAATAATTTATTTTTTTAATTTTAGATATTCTTCCAACCGATTCATCGCTTCGACTAATTTTTCCATTTCTGCTGCATAACTAATTCGCACATATCCTTCTCCTGCTTTCCCAAAAGCAGAACCCGGAATAATCGCCAAAGCTTTTTCTTTCGCTAAATCAACACAAAACGTCATCGAATTTTGAAGATAACCCTCTGGAATTTTCGCAAAGATATAAAAAGCTCCATTCGGACGTGCCACCTCAAAACCAAAATCTAACATTTTTTGATAGACAAAATCACGGCGCTTTTGATATTCCTCGCGCATGACTATCCCATCATTTATTCCTTGCACAAGTGCTTGAACCGCAGCTTTTTGTGAAATAGTCGAAGCAGCCGTTACTAAATATTGGTGAACCTTGATAATTTCTTGCGTTAATTCCTTTGGCGCAAAGATAAAACCAATCCGCCAACCAGTCATTGCATGAGATTTTGATAATCCATTGATTAAAATGGTTTGTTCAGGAATAAATTCCGCAATCGAAACATGCTTGTCCGTATAAGTTAATTCAGAATAAACTTCATCAGAAATCACAAAAATAGGATATTTTTTCAAGGTATCAGCGATTGCTTTAACCTCCTCACGATTGTAAGTTACACCAGTCGGATTACTTGGATAGTTCAAGATAATAGCTTTCACCTTATCCCCATACTCTTCCATCGCCTTATCAATCATTTCAGGAGTTAACACAAAACCATTTGCTGTTGTATCAATATATACAGGTTCAGCTCCAGCTAGTGTAATTAATGGCTCATACCCCGGATAAATGGGCGCAGGTAATAAAACCTTATCTCCCGCCTCTAAGATTGAAAGAAGAGTGGCAGAAATTGCTTCTGTTGCCCCAATTGTCACTAAAATTTCAGTCTGTGGATCATACGTAAGTCCATATTTTTCTTTTTGAAAATAAGCCGCTGCCTCACGTAAATCTTCTAGTCCACTCATTCCTGAATAATGCGAAAAGTTTTTCTCAATAGCCTCTTCTCCCGCAGCTTTTACATGCTCTGGAGTATTAAAATCTGGCTCGCCTAACGTCAGTTTAATAATATTAGGAATATCTGATACTTGTTGATCGAATAAACGAATATCTGATACCGATATTTCATGCACATGTGAATTAAAACGTTGAATTAATTTTGACATTTCAACACCCCTACTGAACGAAAACAAAAGATTTCGCTCGAATTTTCTAAAAATTTATATACTCATCATTATCTCATAAATTTAGTCTAAAAAAAAGAACCGAAATAAATTTCTTTCGATTCAACTATGTTAATTTGTTTCACTATGTAGATTTCTATGTAATACTTTGCCCCATATCATCCCAAAAATCTGCGGGATAAACCAACAGGAATAAAAAAGGACACACATTGCACCCATTGACTGGCAGTGCAAGAAATGCATGAAATTAAGCCACTCCTCAAAAAGAAGACTTCCGATAAACATAAGCAAATTCCCTAAGTAAAAAATATGTCTTAAATCTAAGAAGTGACAAAAGAATGCTAGCACAAACATGATGAGAATAGAAAGAACTAGTCCGATGTCAATGTAATATGTACGTTCAAGATAAACTGCTATGTAGACCGAGGGAACGGCGTATCCGAGCAAAAGTAAAATAGACAAAACGGTCCGATTCAATAACATCACCATCCTTTATTTTTTCGAACTAATTCAGTATAAACGCTATTTCTTCTCATTGCAACATATTTATATCAAACTTTTAAAAGCATTAAAATAACTATTGTTTGATTAATTTTTTCATAAGATTCTCCTCAAAATAAAAAACACGTCCGGATAAAACCAGACATGTTTTCTTATTTTTCGCTTGTTACAGCATAGTAATTCTCATCTAAATCTGCAAAGTTAAACACTAAATTTCCACCCGGAAGTTCAATTAAATCCCCGACTTTTACATTTTGATTGAGCATATTTTTATATAATTCCTCAATATTATCACTCTGGAACATAATGGAAGGACTATTCAACGCAACTTCTGGTGAGTTTTCTTGAATAAATGCAATATCATATAAGACGAAAATTGTTCCCGAGTTTTTCCCGCTCGAAATCTCAACAACGACAGTCCCGTCTACTTCTTCTCGACTGATTTCTTCAAAGCCAAACGCTTGCCAAAATTTTGAACTGACATCTACATCTTCAACATAAAGCATGATTTTTAATTTATCACTAAACATAATTTGATTCCTCTCTACTAATTATTCTTCTCTAGCATTGTAGCATAGTCGAAGATTTTGAAAAAACAAAAAACGTCTAGCACAATATTCGGGGAAGAATGCTAGACGTTTTATCAGGAGGTTGCATATGTAGTGAATCCCTGAAAATGATATAAATAACAAATTCAGTAAATTAATCATAACATATTTTAATTTAATTGCAATACCTAAAAGAAAAAACCGAGGAAAAATCCCTCAGTTTCTAATTTTATTAAAATAAATCATCAAATAATGATAATTGATTCTCATCTGGCAGTTCATCTAATGCACCCATATCATCTAATTTTTCAATGAGTGTTTTTGAAACACTTGCACGTGAGCGCAAATCTTCTTTTGATAAAAATTCGCCATCTTTACGAGCTTCGACAATTGATTTTGCCACGTTCCCGCCAAGACCATCAACCGCCCTAAATGGTGGAATCAATGTGTCTCCGTCAATCACAAAATTTTTCGCATCCGATTTATACAAATCAAGCTTACTAAAGTGCAGGCCACGTTCTAACATTTCATTACAGAGTTCAAGAACAGTCATCAGATTTTTTTCTTTATTTGACGCTTCAAGTCCCTTCGCTTTAATTTCAGCCATTCGAGCCTTTACCGCCTCTTTTCCTTGTGCCATTGCAATAAGGTCAAAATCATCGGCACGAATTGAGAAAAATGCACAATAATAAAGAATTGGAAAATGTACCTTGAAGTATGCCACACGTAACGCCATTAACACGTACGCTGCCGCATGTGCTTTCGGGAACATATATTTAATCTTTAAGCAAGAATCAATATACCAATCAGGTACATTGTTTGCCTTCATTTCCTCCTGCCACTCGTCTGGAATCCCTTTCCCCTTACGAACACTTTCCATAATCTTGAAAGCTAATCCAGAATCAAGTCCAGCGTGCATGAGGTAAACCATGATGTCATCCCGACAACCAATCACATGCGCAAGGTCGGTCACTCCCGCTTCAATCAAATCTGCCGCATTGCCAAGC
Organism: Lactobacillales bacterium; assembly: GCA_031261705.1. GTDB lineage: Bacteria > Bacillota > Bacilli > Lactobacillales > Streptococcaceae > JAISJD01. Next base: position 49,176 of record JAISJD010000026.1, on the reverse strand, counting down.
CACACATCTGTCCCATGGGATAAACCAGAAATTTGAAGTAATTCGGCAAATGTCGAAGGATGGGTTTCTTCAAGCATGCCACGAACAAAGCTCGTACCAAACTCTGGAATCCCAAGTGTCCCCGTTTTTGAAAAAATTTGTTCTGTATCCACACCTAAAACCTCCGGACCGGCAAAAATTTTCATGACTTCAGGATCATCAGCAGGAATCGTCTGTGGATTAATTCCCGATAAATCTTGCAACATCCGAATAACAGTTGGATCATCATGTCCTAGAATATCAAGTTTCAAAATATTATCATGAATAGAATGGAAATCAAAGTGAGTTGTTTTCCAATCAGCATTCACATCATCTGCTGGATATTGAATAGGCGTAAAATCATAGACATCCATATAATCAGGGATAACGATAATACCGCCCGGGTGTTGCCCAGTCGTACGTTTTACCCCTGTTGCCCCCTTAGAAAGACGGTCAATATCCGCATTACGCAAATGTAAATTATTATCTCGTTCGTAAGCTTTTACAAACCCGTAAGCGGTCTTGTCCGCCACTGTACCAATTGTTCCAGCACGATAGGCGTAGTCTTCCCCGAACAATACCTTCGTGTAGTTATGCGCTTGTGGTTGATATTCCCCAGAGAAGTTCAAATCAATATCGGGTACCTTATCCCCATGGAAACCAAGGAACGTTTCAAATGGAATATCGTGTCCGTCTTTCTTCAAACGTGTCCCACATTCTGGACAATCCTTTTCAGGCATATCGTAGCCAGAACCATAAGTCCCATCATTGTAAAACTCAGAGTAATGACATTTTGGACAATAATAATGTGGTGGTAAAGGATTAACTTCAGTAATTCCAGTCATGGTCGCCACAAAGGAAGAACCAACAGAACCCCGAGAACCAACTAAATAACCATCTGCATTAGACTTATGCACGAGCTTTTGAGCGATTAGGTAGATAACGGAGAACCCATTTCCGATAATAGAACGCAATTCTCTTTCAATCCGCTTTTCAACAATCTCAGGTAGGTCATCTCCGTAAAGTTCCCGTGCCTTATTGTATGTTAGTTCAGCAATTTGCTCTTCAGAACCTTCAATCTTCGGCGTATATAAATCATCTCGAACTGGCGTAATCATTTCAAACCAATCCGCAACAAGATTTGTATTGGTGACAACAATTTCTTTTGCCACATCTTCGCCCAGATATTTAAATTCATCTAACATTTCATCTGTGGTACGAAAATGAACTTCTGGCATTGGCACAAGTGGACCGTCTTTCATTTTTGGACGGTTTAACGGCATTGCCCAACCAAGAGAACGCACCAAAATTTCACGATAAACGGCATCTTCACGATTCAGATAATGAACATTTCCCGTAGCCACAACTGGTTTTCCAAGGTCTTTTCCGACTTGAACAAGCTGACGAACAATATCTTCTAATTCTTTTTCATCTGCCACGGTTTCATTAAAAATCAACGGACGATAGACCGCTTTAGGCATCACTTCAATAAAATCATAAAATTCAGCGACTTCCTTAGCTACTTCATACCCTTTTTGCATCATCGCTTCAAAAACTTCACCCTCATCACAAGCCGAACCAACAATAATTCCCTCACGAAGATTGATCAGTTCACTCCGAGGAATCCGTGGCACTTGGTGAAAATATTTCACGTTAGATAAAGAGACAAGTTTAAACAAATTCTTTAAACCAGCTTGATCTTTTGCGTAAATCGTCGCATGAAACGGACGAGCACGCTTATAGGCATCATCTGTTGATACTTTACTATTTAATTCATCATGGTAAAGTACACCAAATTTTTCATTGGCTTCTTTGACAAATATCCAGTTTAAATGGGCAGTTGCTTGGGCATCATAGTTTGCCATGTGGTGACTTTCTAAATTGACCCCAAATTTTTTAGTTAGTTGACCCAAACCAAATTTTTTCATATCTGGATAAAGGTTTCTCGCAAATTCCAAGGTATCTATGCAAGGTTCCGTAATTTCCTCTAATCCACAGCGAGCATAATTGGCATTCATAAACCCGATATCAAAGGTCGCATTGTGGGCAACGAGAATAGAACCTTTACAAAATTCTTTGAAAGCTTTCAACACTTCATCAAGTGGCTTAGAACCACGCACCATATCATCTGTTATCCCGGTCAAATTCGTCGTGAATGAAGATAACGGATGCCCTGGGTTGAGAAATTCATCAAATTCATCAATGACATTTCCCTTGTGCATCTTCGTTGCGGCAATCTGAATCAGATTATTATACACCGCTGAAAGACCGGTTGTTTCCACGTCAAATACAACATAATTTGAATCGAGTAGATTATCATGTGTTTCATTATAGGTAATGGGCACGGAATCATCGACAATATTCGCTTCCACACCATAAATAATTTTAACACCAGCTTTTTTCCCTGCCCCGTGCGCTTCTGGAAAGGCTTGAGCACCGGCATGATCCGTAATAGCAATCGCTTTATGTCCCCATTTTCCTGCTTGAGCAACATAATCAGCTGCACCATTGACCGCATCCATTGTCGACATATTAGTGTGTACGTGAAGTTCGACCCGTTTTTCTCCCTCTGGCGCATAGTCTTTGCGTTCCGCATGCTTAATTTCTACTAAATCCTGCATATTCATTGTCAAATCATGGGCAAAATCATCTTGTTGCACACTTCCACGAACACGCACCCAGCTACCTTTGTTGATTGCTTCAAACATCGCTTCTTCTGTCTTATTTTTCGAGAATTTTTTTACTAAGAAACTAGAAGTGTAATCCGTCATTTTAATGTTTAAAATCTTACGACCCGCACGAGTTTCGATAATTTCCTTGTCAAAAATCATTCCCTCAAAAACAACTCTTCGTTCTTCTTCGACAATATCCTTCATTGCAGTGATTTCTTCACTATTGGGAATTTCACGACCTAATTGAACAGGACCTGTGACTTCAGGTAAATCTTCTGAGGTCTTTACCTTTTCTTGTTTTCTCTGTTCATTGGCAATCAATTGTTCACTCGCCAGTTGAGAAATTCTTTCCGCATCTTCTTGCTTTTTATCTTCAAAAGCTTTCATAGCTGCTTCAGCTAATTTTTTATCAACTTTAGGTTCGATTTTAAACTTTGGAAAACCATATTGCTGATAAATCGCCTCAAATATTGACATATATTTTTGTTGAAGAAACGGAATCATTGCTTCATTTTCAAGTGGAAGAATCACTTTTCCATCTTTTACAACTGGAGAATTTTTCATTAAAGTTCGTTGAATTGCTGGACTATCGCATCGTTGATTGTGAAGAGCTACTTGCCAGTAATCTGCTAGTGCTTGGTCGTTATAGCTATCATCTTGTGCGCTGATTTTCAACCGCACATCTGCAATACTTTGAAACGCACCGTGTAAATGATTGAGCAGATTTCGATACAACTGTACGGGTAAAATTTCAGGAAATTCTAAATCAAATGCCCAAATTTTCTTTGCCGGATAAACCTGCACTTTTTTTATCGTTCCCTGTTTGATGAAAGGATGATTTTTATCTTCAGGAGTCAAACGAATTTGGCTCATTAATTTTTCAAATAAATCACGTTGTTCATTCATGTTGTTCTTCCTTTCGTTACAGAGCTGAGAGAAATAAAAATGATGTTTCTTGGCTACAAAACATCTTTTTTTATTATTTTGAACTTGACTTCCTCATATTTCAATTCCTTCATTATAGCAAAAAAAGCTGAGAAATAATAGTTTTAATTTTGTATGTAGTTAGAGGGTCAGCTCTCTATCTTTCAATCAACGCTCCTATGTAGAAGTACGATACAACTTTATTGGGAAAAACACTGCCAATTATCTGTATTTCATTATATCCCTAACCCAAGAAGAAGAAAAAAAAGAAAGCGCAACAAATTGAAAAATTCTTCCATTGCGCTTTCCTATTATTTTAGATATTAAGAACTTTATCCAAGAAATCTTTTGTTCGTGGATTTTTAGGTGAATTAAAAATTTCTTCCGGCGTTCCATCTTCTAGGAAGTTTCCACCGTCAATAAACATCACACGATTTGCGACCTCTTTTGCAAAACCCATTTCATGTGTCACGATAACCATGGTCATTCCGTCTTTCGCAAGGTCTTTCATAACGTTCAAGACATCGCCGACCATTTCAGGATCTAGTGCCGACGTTGGTTCATCAAACAGCATGATATCTGGATTCATTGCCAAAGCCCGAGCGATAGCCACACGCTGTTTTTGACCGCCAGATAAAGATTCAGGCATTGCATCTTTTTTATCCGCAAGACCGACCATACCTAAAAGCTCAATTGCTTTAACTTCTGCTTCTTCTTTTGATAATTTTTTCAAATCTGTCGGTGCTAACGTAATATTTTCTAGCACAGTCAAATGTGGGAAAAGATTAAAATGTTGAAAGACCATTCCGATATGCTGACGTACTAAATTTATATCTGTATTGGAATCCGTTAAATTAAAGCCGTCAACGAGGATATCCCCACTTGTTGTTTCCTCTAATTTATTTAAAGTTCGCAAAAAAGTAGATTTCCCAGAGCCAGAAGGTCCGATAATACAGACAACATCTCCCTCATTAATAGATACACTAATATCTTTTAAAACTTCATTGTCTCCAAATTTTTTCACTAAATGTTCTACTAGAATTTTTTGCTTTGCGCTCATGCTATTTCACCTTCTTTTCTAAAACTTTCGATAACTTCGTCAACGCTGTAATGACAATCAAATATAAAATCGCTACGATTAAATATACTTTAAACGATTGTAAGTTCCGAGCCACAATAATCTTCCCAGCTTGAAGTAGCTCAATAACACCTAATACTGAAATAATTGTCGTATCTTTCAATGAAATGACAAATTGATTCACAAATGACGGAATCATAATCTTAATCGCTTGAGGTAAAATAATTTTTTGCATGGTACGACTATACCCAAGACCAAGCGAACGTGAAGCTTCCATCTGCCCAGCAGGCACTGCATTAATTCCTCCACGAACAATTTCTGCGATATAGGCACTCGCATTCAGTGTCAAGGCAATGACGCCAGCAACAAAATCATTGAGCGGATGATGAATCAAGTTAGGAATCCCGTAAAAGATAAAGACTGCAAGTACCATTAATGGCACGCCACGAATAATATCCACATAGAAAATTGAGATACCACGTAAGATTTTTGATGGACTAACAGAGAATAATCCAAAGATAATCCCTACAACAAGTGCTAAAGCAAACGAAACTAAGGTTAACAACAATGTTTTGCCTAAACCAGTGAGAAGGGCTTTCCAGTTGTTTTGAATCAAGCCAATAAAGCTCGTTTCATCCACAGCTTTATCTGCTTTCTTCTCTTTTTCCTCTGATTTTAAGCCAACATATTCAGCAACGATTTTCTCGTATTCGCCACTTTCTTTTAATTTGTTTAACCCTTGATTAAACATTTCGATTAACTCAGGATTTTGACCTTTTTTCACCGCAAACCCATATTGACCCGCAAGTTCTTGTTTAATCGGTGTGTCTAATTCTTTTCCTTGAGTCACTGCATAATCTACAACAGGCGCATCATCCATAACGGCTTGCACGGCATCAATATTTAAAGCATCATACATTTGGTCCCCTGCATCAAAAGTTTTCACCGTGTAACCATACTCTTTTTTGTGTTCATCTAGCCAAGCTTGAGAAGTTGTTCCATTCTTCACACCGACTTTTTTACCTTTTAAATCCTCATAAGATTGAATCTTTTTATTCCCTTTTTTCACCGCCAGCTCAATTCCCGAATCAAAATAAGGTTCCGAGAAGTCAAAAGCTTTCTCACGTTCTTCCGTAATACTCATCCCAGCAATCATTCCGTCTGCTTGACTTGCTTGCACTTGGTCTACTGCCGCTTGAAATCCCGGAAACTTCATTTCAATTTTGAAGCCCTCTTCCTTGGCAATAGCGTTCATTAAGGAAACATCAATTCCTTCATAGACACCTTTTGCATTTTGAAACTCAAACGGTGCATAAGTAGAATCAGAAGCAATAATGTAAACATCTTTCTTAGGTTCAACCTTTGTAGTTATTTCCCCTTTTGAAACATATTTTGCGACGATTTTATCGTATTCCCCATTAGCTTTTAATTTTTTCAAACCATCATTAAACATTTGGACTAATTCAGGATTTTGACCTTTTTTCACTGCAAAACCATATTGACCCGCTATTTCTTGTTGAACTGGAGTAGCCAACTCTTTTCCTTGGTTAATCGCATAATCCACAACTGGCGCATCATCCATAATCGCCTGCACCGCACTGATGTTTAAGGCGTCATACATTTGGTCGCCTGCATCAAACGTCTTAATTGTATAACCATATTCTTTTTTATGTTCGTCTAACCATGCTTGAGAAGTTGTTCCATTCTTCACACCGACTTTTTTACCTTTCAAGTCTGCATATGATTTTACGTCCTTATTTCCAGTCTTTACCGCAATTTCAATCCCTGAATCAAAATAAGGATTAGAAAATTCAAAAGATTTCTTACGTTCGTCCGTAATGCTCATACCAGCGATCATTCCGTCTGCTTGTGCTGCTTGGACTTGGTCTACTGCTGCTTGAAATCCCGGAAACTTCATTTCAATTTTGAAGCCCTCTTCTTTGGCAATAGCGTTCATTAAGTCTACGTCAATTCCAACATACGTTTGGTCTGCATTTTGGAACTCAAACGGTGCATATGTCGAATCTGAGGCAATCACATATTTTTCTTTCTTACTTGTTGTATTTTCTGCTCGAGTCTCAGTTGGCACGGCAAGCCCAACTACGCTCATTAATAGAATAAATAATGGCAGGAATACTCTTTTCATAAAAACCCTCCTATACATATTAGTTGTTTATTTTTTACCGAATAAACTCATTATAACCTAACTTTTTTCATACATTCAAGCTTTTTTTGTTTTTCATGTCATATTTTTTAACATGTGCTCTAGTTTTGAGTGATTGGTAGATGGTTTTATCTCACGGTATTTAAGAACAAATAAACAACATAAACCAATAGTAACAGAATCCCTTCTTTCTTACTAATCTCGCGAATCTTTGTGTTAAAAACAAAGAAACCAAAGAGCAGTAAAACAAGCAATAACACGGGAAATCCAAGCGAATAATAAACCGCAGGAACCATAATTCCTGTTGGACTAATAGCAATAGACAAACCTAATACTAATAACAAATTCAAAATATTTGCACCTATTATGTTGCCTACCGCTAAAGAACCATAGCCTTTTCTTGTGGCAGTAATAATGGTGGTTAATTCAGGTAAACTTGTCCCAAAAGCAACTACAGTAGAGGCAATAATGGTTTCTGGAACACCAATCCTTGTGGCACCAACCTTTACTGAACTCACTAAAACTGTTGCAGCAAAAGCAACCAAGATGGCGGAACCAATTATTTTCATGAAAGAAAACATTACATCTTTTTTCTTTACTTTTTTTGTGTTCTTCTTAGATTTCTCTACTTTTGTTTTTCTGAACGAAAAGAAAATATAAATAGGTAAGGCAACTAACAGTACCCAACCAAAGCTCATAGATAAATTTCCCCCAAGTTGAAAGGAATGACTTCCATTTTTAATAAAACTCATGCCCATGAATAAAAGTGAAATGAGTGCGAAAAAAGAAAAACTCCGAGCCACATTTCTAAACACAGGAAGAGACCCTGATAGAGCGCCAATACCTAGAATAAACGTCATATTGGTAATGATTGACCCAACGGCATTCCCAAGTGCCAACTCAGATGATTTTTGGATAATGGAAATAATGGAGGTGGCAACTTCGGGAAGTGTCGTTCCAAGAGAAACAATTGTTGCCCCAATGATAATCTCTGACACACCAAAGCTTCCGGCGATTTGAACCGCTTCTTCAACCAACCAATCAGCTGATTTTGTTAGGAGAAAGAGAGATAGAATAAAGATGATGAGTAAAAGAATGATTGAAAAATTTGAAAATAATTGTTCCATTTTTTAAGTGCTCCTCTAATTTAGACAACAAAAAGAGCCTATACTTCAGCCAGTTCCTCCGCCCAGAAGAACCAAAACCTTGAAGCATACGCCCAACCGTCTTTTTATTTTGTAATAAATATAGCATGTAAAATAACAAGAATCAAGAAATATATTTCCCCTTGATTTCTTCGTAAGCAGGTGATGTAGCAATTAAAAAGTATTCCCTTCCATCAAAACTTAGAGGACAACCGTTAAGTTGAGAAGAAATAAAGCCAAACTCATGACTTAACACGACACCCGCCGCATAGTCCCAAGGTGATAAATTACTAATATAGCCAATCGTATTTCCTTTTAATAAACTAATAAATTCTAAACCAGCGCAGCCACTTGTCCGTACACCCATCGTTCTTATGCCAATATCGTGTGCGTGTAATGTATTTTGAACATACATTGCAGAGTTCATGCCAAACAAGCCGTCCTCAAGTCTTGGCTCTTTCGGTGCAGATAATTTTGTTTGGTTGCAATAAACGCCAAACTCCGCACCACCCCAGTAAAGTTCCTCACGCATGACATTATAGATAAAGCCCAGCTTTCCAATACCGTCCACATAAAGAGCCAACATCACCGCAAAATTTTCTCGTTGAAAATAGAAATTTAGTGTTCCATCAATTGGATCAATAATCCAAACTCGACCAGACATATCTAAACATCTATCCAGACCATTTTCTTCCGCTAAAATTTTATCTTCAGGAAATTTTTCAAGAATTTTGCGAATCAAGAACTCTTGCGTTTCTTTATCCACATTTGTGACAATATCATCACGACCATTTTTAGTTGAAACCGTCAGTTCCTCATTCAAATGCGAACGAATGCGACTTCCTGCTTCTTGTATCCAACTATAAATCAACTCTACAAGTGCTTTACTTTTTTCTTCTTCCATACTGTTGTTCACCAGCTTCCATTTTTAAACGACCTTTTTGCAATCGTTTCGCCTCTTGCACTGTACGATAAAGAGAGTAGCCAGACGCCTCTTCAAATTGTTTCCCAAAACGTTTTTCTTCTCCTATACTTCTTACAACTTCCTTAAATAATTTATATTTTTCTAAAAATTCTGTCACAGCAATTCCTTTTTCATAAGCAAGTTCCAGTACTGACCATAAGTTGGTAACAATAATCATTTCGTCTACTGACCAATCTAAATCCAGTGGGTATTGATATTCTGATTTCATTTTCTACTCCTCTATATATTTTCTTCATTATAGCATAATGTACTTTGTGAACTTGAAAAACTGGCTGAGTGGTTTATCTAATAATCTTTTATCTGAATCAAAAAACTTTGAACACTCAATTTATAACTTTCTTCTTTCTTTGATAGGACATAGAATCTGTTGTCTATTATTTGTACATGTATAAGATTGAAAATGTTCATAATAGGCAGTCGGTGTCATGCCAAATTTTTCTTTGAACTTTCTACAAAAATAAGAAGTGTCACAAAAACTCCACTTATAAGCCACATCAGTAATAGATAAGTGATTAGAAAGTAAATCTTTTAAGCTATTTAACAACCTTTTTTCTATCACATACTTACTAAAGGTCATTCCTTGTTCATTAAATATTTTTTGAATCGTTCGTGAAGAAACACTAAAGAAATCCGAAATATTGGTCAAGCTCAATGTTTCATCGCACAAATGTCTCGAAATATAATCTTCAATATGCAAAAATAATAATTCTTTACGATTTTCTGAAGAACGTTCTTGGCATTCAAGAAGCCACTGACAAAGTAAATCGAGATAATTTTCTATCGCACGATCCCGTTCTTCTTCCGTCAAAAAAGGCAACTGGCTTTCAAAAGAAAAAGTGTAATCTTTCACAATTCTGCCTAAACCTTTCGCGCAATCAAGCGGAACACAAAAGGAATGATTATCATTAATTTTTTTAGAGACAACTGGAAAAGGCAAAAGAACGTTGATTCCTTCTGTTCTTGTCAATCGTTCATAGACTCCTTTTCCTGTTAAATCGAAAAATAAACATTCATCCCCCGTAATATCTAAATGGCGAGAGTGAAAACAATGACGTTCTCTTCCACTTTTCAAAAAACGTAGACCAATATAACGTGTCGCACATTCTTCGTTAAAGAAAGAACCGATAGAGGGCTCGCTATCGCTAAAAGTAATCACAATATCATCTAAAAGGTGAATCCTTGAAAAGTGCATGGCTACTTTTTGATTAGATGTCACCGAATAGCCAAAATGTTCATAGTCTAAGTTGCGAATATATTCTTGCGGGTCAGTGAACTCCAATGATAAATTTTTTTTCATTTCTATCCCCCATTCACTAGAATCTCAACATTCATAAAAACAACAAGGAAATTTCATAAAAGTTCAATTGTTTTCTTGCTCAAAGAATTACACTTAAAGAAAGAAAACAAGCTTGGTTTCTCTTGAGAATAGTTTAACAAATTAAAGTTATCTTTTCAATTTTTTGAGGGAGTGATTCTGTGAAACAGAAGTATAAACCGTTATTTGAACCATTCAAAATCGGGAATGTCGAAGTCAAAAACAAATTCTGTATGGTGGCAATGGGCACGTTAGCTCAAGTAGATGAAACGAATAGTTATACCCCTAATGCTGTCGATTATTTTGAAGAAAGAGCACGTGGGGGCGTTGGTCTAATTATCACCGGTGCAAACTGGGTAGAAAGTGAAATTGAAAAACATGCGGATGCCTTTTTCCCTAGTCCAACCACAAATGAAAGTGTTTATGAAAAAATTGGTCGAGAAATTACGGATAAGGTACATCCTTACGGTACAAAAATTTTTATGCAATTAACTGCAGGGCTTGGACGTAGCGCCCTACCTTCTGCTTTAAAAGACGGAAAACCTGTGGCGCCATCCAAAGTCCAAAATCGGTGGGTTGATACGGAATGTCGAGCGCTGGATACTGAAGAAGTGGAAACAATCGTGGAAAAATTTGCCGAAGCGGCACATACTGCTAAAAAAATTGGTTTTGATGGCATTGAAGTTCACGCCATGCATGAAGGCTACTTACTCGATTGTTTTACAATGGCATTGTTCAATCAAAGAACCGATAAGTATGGTGGCGATTTAAGAGCGAGATTAACTCTACCTATTGAAATTCTTCACGCAATTAAAAAACGTTGTGGCGAAGATTTTCCAGTCGTTTTACGTTTTAGTATCAAAAGTTATGTGAAAGCTCTTCGTCAAGGAGCTGTTCCAGGTGAAGAGTTCACTGAATTAGGTCGTGATGTAGAAGAATCCTTAGAGGCCGCAAAAATTCTGCAAGAAGAAGGCTATGATGCGTTTGATGCAGATGCTGGAACTTACGATGCTTGGTATTGGGCGCATCCACCTATGTATTTTGAGAAAGGAATGTACCTCCCCCTTTCTCAACAATTAAAAAAAGTCACAAAAGTTCCAGTCATTGTTGCTGGACGTATGGAAAATCCAGATATAGCAGTAGATGCCTTACAAAGCGGAAAAGTAGATGCGATTGGTATCGGACGTCAGCTTCTGACCGACCCAGACTATGTAAACAAAGTAATGTTAGACGACTTGGTGGATATTCGCCCATGTTTGGGTTGTCATGACGGTTGCTTTGGTCGCTTGCTTTTTGATGGTGGTCGTGGCTCCTGTGCAGTTAATCCTCAATGCGGTCGTGAACCATTTGTGAAATTGATTCCAACCAAAGAGCCTAAAAATATTGTGATTATCGGTGGCGGGCCTGCTGGATTAGAAGCGGCTCGTGTCAGCGCTTTAAGAGGACATAAGGTCACAATCCTAGAAGCTAGGGAAAGTGTCGGTGGTGCTTTATTAGTCGGTGGCATTCCATCCTTTAAACACGATGACCTTGACCTTATAGAATGGTACAAGCACCAAATGGAGAAATTAAACGTGGATGTGCGTTTGAATGAAACAGCTACAAAGGAAAAAATCAGAGAAATGAACCCTGACGCTGTATTTGTTGCAGAAGGTTCTACTCCAATTCGCCTAAATCTTCCAGGAATGGAAAATAAACCTGTCAAATTGGCAGATGAAGTCCTCAAAAATAGTGGAGTTGTCGGTGAAAATTGCGTGATTGTCGGCGGGGGACTAGTTGGCTGTGAATTAGCTCTTCATTTAACATTACTAGGAAAGAAAGTGACAATTGTAGAAGCTTTACCAGATATTTTGAAAGCTGGTAGTCCTCTTGCGCCAATGAATGAATGGATGTTAAGAGATTTGCTTCATTTCCACAAAGTCACGATTATTTCTAATGCAAAAGCAAACGAAGTTACAGAAACGGGCTTAATCATTGAAGTAAATGGGGAAAAACAAACGATTACAACGGATAATATCATTCTTGCCGTTGGTTACCAATCGAGAACGAAACTGTTTGAAGAACTTCGTTATGACTCTCCATTCGTCTATCAATTAGGTGACGGCGCCCATGTAAGAAATATTCGTGCCGCTATCTGGGATGGTTTTGAAGTAGCTCGAACCATTTAAAAATGAAAACTGGTATCGTCAGAAGAAAATTCTTCCTCTGCACAGTACCAGTTTTTTTCATTAAACTTTATCCTTGTTCATAATCTCTTCAATAGAAGTTGTTTTTTTCTCTACTAGGTCGTAAAATCCAGTAAACATATTGTCTTTATATTGCCAACTTAAATCCGTTCCATAAGGGGCATCTGCAATGACCAACATGATTGGCGCAATCGCTGCCATATCTGCCGCAGTGATAACAACAAAATTTTGAGGATTTTTTTCGTAATCTTCATCAAGTAAAGAATAAAGTGTCCAACCATTTAAATGAGGGATACACGTTTGTTCACGAACGCTATAACGAATGCTTTCTCCTTCTAAAATATTTTTTGACACGACAAATCTACCATAAAAATCTTTCTTTTCTTCCATAATTCTTAAATCTCCTTACATGACAGAGCGATGTTGCAAGTACTTATAGGTTCCCATTGATTTTTTATTTTTAAAATAAGAAAACAGAGTTTGAATTTTTTCCATAATAACGAAGAAACATTCAATTTTTTGCTTGTAGAACGTTGTTACTTTGCAAAATTGCTCACTTTAATTATTTTTTGAACGCTGCTTATTTACTTTTAAATTCAGCAAATATTATAGTCATCCAAATTTAATTTTATCATCGAATAGCTAACGATAATGAAAGGTCAAGAACAAAATTTATGTCCCATTCATTAACAATCAATTCTTATTTGAATAAAGATATTTTATGTAAAACAAGAAGAGTGTTCAAATTCATCATTCATATTCATTTTTATCTATTTGATTAGACAATCATATTAAAATTTAATTAGATTTTCAAATGAGTTGCTCAGAAGTTATTTTTATCAAGATTTTCTTTTGGAGGAGCATACCAAAAAGACCTCCACATTTTATTTGCGGAAGTCCTGATTTTATTATTTGGTCAACGCCCGAACCATTTTGGGTTGAACTACTTTTTCAGTTTCTCGGTCGAATAAGGCAAATCCGCCTTCCTCTCCCTTTTCAATCACACCGTTATCCCACCAGAAGTAAGGAATATCGTTTTCTTTAGAGGTCTGAATAATTTCTTTTAAGTAATTGAATTGCTCTTTATCATTGACATGGCTAGAGCCGAACTCAGTCAAAATAGCAGGATACCCTTTTTCATTCAATGCTTGAATGGAGTTTATGTAATCTTTTAATTGTTTCTCTGAATCATCGTTCATCTTACGGTAAGTTGTTTCGCCATTCATATCAAAAACTTCATTGCCATACATATGGATACTGATCGCAACGTTTCGATAAATCGTTGGCGGTAAAGTTTTAATGACTGTTTCTTCTGAACTATCCATATATGTAGCAAGTAGTAAAAGGCGTGTGGTATTTTTTCCTCCAAGATTTCTTACCGTTGTTAAAAAGTCAAGATTTAGTTTATCGACCGTTTCACGTGATTCAGTTGTTCCTTGCATCCAAGCTAACCACGTTTCTTCATCCGTAGCACTTTCACTAATTGGTAAACGGGGTTCATTCATTCCTTCAAAAATGACTCGGTCATCGTATTTTTCAAACATATGCCCGATTTGTGTCCAAAGATTTATTATCGTTTTTGAAGCATAGGCATAATTTGCTTTGGTTGGCGTGAAAAATGAATCATGATGCACATCAATAATCACTCTTAAATCTTCATCTAGCGCATCATCCACCACTTGTGTCACTCGCTTTTTCCAATCGTCTTCAATCCAATAATTATTTCCTTCATGTGTTTCCCACGTAACAGGAATACGAACAGATTTGAAGCCAGCTTTTTTTACCGCAGCAAAAAGTTCTTTAGTTACTTTAGGATTTCCCCAATAAGTCTCACTTTTTGCCCCAAGACGTTCTTTGGGAAGGACATCTAAAGCATTTCCTAAATTCCAACCTGCACCTAAATCCTCATAAATTCTTTGTTGTGCCTCTTTTGTTACTTGTAGTGCAAGAGTTTCTGAGTTTTCTTCCCCTTTGACAAAGTCAGTCAAACTCTTAGAATTATTTGTCGTAAAACCAATAATAAAGCCACCGATTAAGACAAATAACAAAACTGGTACTAAAACTAAATATTTCTTCATGTTATCTCTCCTTTTTACCTTTTTATTTTAATTTATTTATAATAATATTTTAATATAAATAAATCCTCAAGTAAATGAAAATTCCAAATCGTTAAACTTTTTTCAATAAAAACTAGAAGCAAACCACTGTTTCTTGTCTGCTTCTAGCTTCCTTTTATTCTCTACATCTTACTTACAAGCTTTTTCTTGTGTTTTTGACTAATCATGAAATATCCACCTAAAATGAGTAAACCAAGTACTAAGAAAATAAATGGATTGACATCTCCCATACCTGTAAATGGTAATTTAGGAATCAAACTATTTTTTAGAATAAATTCTTGATCTGGATTAGAAGCGGTTAGATTCACCTCAATCACTTCATTGGATGGTTTCAAATAACCTTCCGCACTTGTTACTTCCCAAAGTTCGTACTCTCCAAAGTCTAATTCATCAAAATTAACAATGCCATCTTCACCTGTTGTAAGGGTAAGAACCTTACTTTCATCCATGTTTCCTTTTGGTCGAACAGCAAAGGTTACGCCTGCTAACACACGTTCACCCAAAACAGGTACATAAATATTTTCTGGTACTGCTGAGAATTGATCAAGTTTTAAAACTTTAATCGAACCATTTTCAGGATTATCTGACATAATATCAAAGATAAAATCACGTTTTAACGCATTTGTATTAGTACTAGCTACGAGAAGAATATCTTCAATCGTTTTCTTCTTCACAGTGACTAAACCAGTCGTATCATTCACTTTTGCAAAATTAGAATAGACATTTGGAATAGTGTAATGAATTTCTGTGCCATCTGGTAACGTTTTTGGCATGGTAAAGTTATTTTCAACATCTTTCACATCATCATCTTCTGAAGAAAAATTCAGTGGCAAGGTAGCAAAATCTCTAATTTGTTGTGCCACTTCATCTAATCCGTCGACGTGAGTTTGTGGATAGAATCCTGGATTGAACACCCAATTAGTTTCTTTCAAGGTACGAAGAGCGGTGCCTTCTTCAAGCTCGGCAACGGTAAGATTATGATAAGCATCCTCTTGTGCGTAAGGGATATGTTCTAATACTTCCCCATTACTTGCTGCCGGTTCCACACTACCATTTCCATTAACCGTTTGAGAGACACTCACCCGATCCCCCTCATTTCCTGAATTTGGACTAGCCGTTACTCCTGAAATTTGGCGATCATAGTAATTTTCTTGGTCAACTATTTGCTTCATTTCGTCATTTCCTGCATTTTGAATTCCAATAATATTATTGAGCATTCGGAGATTGTCCGCATCAACGCTTAAATAGAAGTTTGATTTTGCTCCATCCAGATTTGTATAAGGGTTGGCGAAATCTGTTTCCGAGTTATAATCTGGATTATTTGTCGTAAATTGCAAGTGATCATTTGGATTCGTATGTTCTTCTGGTAGTTTCCGAGAAAAGTTTAACGTATTCCGAAGAACATCCACAGACATATCGTCATAGCACCAACCATCAATACCAATCAATGCAAAAATATTTCTATCCGTATCCCTAGTTATCCAATCTTCATCTTTCGCAATGAGCGTGCCAGACAATGTATTGTCCTCAATACTCACGATTGGACAATTATTTATATTAACTTTTCCGATTCCTGCAATATCCCATAGTGCTTGAACTCTTAGAACCGTGGCATTTTCACGAATCTGAATTAATTTTGCCTGATTTAATTCACCAAACAATCCGCCAACTGTCACACTCGATTCAGGAAGATAACCGTCATACCATTCGTACCAGAGCCATTCGCCAATACCCAACACACTACCGGACAATGAATTTTTCGATAAGTTAAATTCTCGACCAACGCCACTTCCGATTAATCCACCCACGTAAGAACCCGTGGCATTAATTTCTTCATTTGGCAGTGTGTTTTGTTTCATCACAGCTGTGACTACTTTGATATTTCCAGCTAATCCACCAACATTGGTTCCTGCATTTATCGTTAGTGTATCAAATTTATTTTGTGTGATTTCAAGGTTACTGTACCCATCAGCTGAGCTATCTTGTGCAATTTTGAAGAACGCAACCATACTAATAGCGATTCCAGTAGCGTTTCCAGAACTACCAGTTCCACTTGTCAAAGTATGCACAGAAACATTGCCAATAATTCCACCGACATTATCATGTGCTACAATGGTTGTTTCACCCATTTTATTTTTATCTACTTTGTACGCATTTCCATCATAGCCCGCTTGTCCTGTGATTCCACCGACATTGTCATAACCCATAACATTCACTGTCGTAAATTCATTATTAGAAATCCGATGGTCTAATATTTTTTTGTCTTTTGTGCTATCACCGACATAGTCTGCAATATCCACATCAAGCGGGTTCGTATTTCCAATAACTCCGCCGATATTACGGATTCCTTCATAAATTACTTGATCATCCTCTGTATCGTGAGCATTTACATTTAAAGTGTCTATTTTTAGATTAGTTACAGCTACAGTTGGAACAAAGGCTTCACCAAGAACTCCGCCAACATCTGCCCAACTTCCTGTAATGTCAATTTTCGGAATCGTTCCTTCAGAAATGGTGATTGCTTGTGTCTCTTCAGCTGTTGCGATAAAGCCACCCAGCCGTGAATTCCCAACAATTGTAATATTTCCTGTACCCGCTTTTCCTGTTGTATTGGTGATTTGAATTTGATTGAGAATATCCCCTTTGGCTATGAACCCACCTAATAAATATTCACCATTCAAATGAATTTCGTCAAAAGTTGTTCCATCAATCGTAAACGAGCGGAGGAAAGTCACATAGCCAACAAGACCGCCCATCAAGCCTTTCCCATTCATCGTAATGGTTCCAAGCATATTTCCATTGAAACTATTTGTATGACTTCCAGAAAGTTCTCCAATTAAGCCCCCACTGTTTCCAACTTCCGCATCTTCTTCTGGTGTGACATTGATTTGTGCTTGATGCAGTTGATTTTGTGAAACAACCGTGTTTTGACCCCCATACATCCAGCCAACAAGTCCACCAACCCTTGCTCCTTTCACATTGGTAATCGTGACTTCATCTAATTCGTTTCTACTAACCTCAACAGAAGATGAGGCACCAACCTTACCAATAAGTCCACCAACTGTCTCTGTTTCTTCTGAGTCAATCACGACTTCATGAAGTTTATTATCCACTATCACTTGCTTATCAGCATTGGATAGAGAATGAATGAGCCCTGAATTTCCAACTTCTGAAATCGAAACAGTTCCTGAGATTTCATTTCCAGAGATAAGTGCTAAAGTAGCAATTTCTTGTGCTAAACCGGAGCCACCAAAAACATTTGTCAGATGATTGTTCTTAATTTCAGTCGAATGACTTGTTTCAATTTTCGTGAATAATCCATTTCCTGTATTTACATTCCCAACCGTATTCCCTGAAATTTCTGAAGTATTCAATTTAGAAAATGTTTCAAACATGCCATTTCCCTGAGTAACTATTTCAACCGTATTATTTAGTAGAGCAATATGACTCATCAAGGTAGCACTCGACATTAAGCCGTTCCCCTCTGTAACCGTTCCAATTGTATTTTCTTGAAGGATTTGTTCCGTACCTCCAGTTCCTACACTTTCTTCACCGTTCTGTGCTTTCTTGTCTGGGTCAGAATCAAAGGTATTATTCAAATTATCCCAAAGCGCATCATCTTCTACATCTTCTGGGGAATAATATAGAATATTTCTACCAATCAAACCATTTCCATGCGTCACTGTTTCAATTTCATTCTTAGCGATAACCCCCTTACCGCCTACATGATAGTAACCAATAAGCCCCCCGCTACGATTTCTTTCTGTCGTATCAAAACTTGTGAAGTGAATTTCATTGTCTTCAACATTTAACGTATTCGCTCCGATAACCTTACCAAGAAGTCCTCCAGCAATGTTATCTTGCGTGTCATTCGCTTTTGTTGTAGTCACTGATTCGAGTGTATTATTTTTTATGTCTATATTATATACACGTTTCATAGCGCCAATGAATCCACCTGCATAACCAACAGAGGTCTCATTGCCATTTTCAGTGCCTTGCGCAAAGTCGATTTGAACCTCATTGAATTGTTGCCCTTCAATCGTTAGTTTAGAAATATATTTTGCATAACCTACTAAACTTCCAGAACTTACTGAGTTAAAATCCTCCCCTTTTTCTACTTTGATTGGATCAAAGAAGAAATTTTTCCAAGTGACTTGTAAGTCTTTTGTCAGATACTTAAAGATTGAATTTGGTAAATTAGTTGGTGTCGTATTTATCGAATCATTGATTAGATGAACTTGTCCGTTAAATTCATTGTTTACGAACTTGACTTCATTTGCTCCTTGAACATAACCAAGAAGTCCACCATGATGAGAAGTTAAATCTGCTCCAAAAACATTTTCAGAAACATCTATTTTATACGAACTAGCAAGTTGTGCGAATAATCCTAATTCCGAGCTTGTCGATTGAATAAAATGATTGCCTTTTAGTTCAATGGAAGAAGTATTTTGCGTATCTGTATCTGTTAAATAACTAAAGAGATTGGCAACCGTTCCAGTAAACTCATTCTCATTAAAAGCAATCTCTCTACCAATCACTCCTTGACCTAAGAACCCGTCAATGGAACCTGTAAAAGTATTTTCTCCGATGTTTACTTTTTGGGCTTCCACTTGACCAAAACCAAAGGCATCACTTCCGATTGTCCCTTGAACCGTGTTATTTGTGACAGTCAGCGAGCTGATAGTTCCATGGGTTGTCCCAACAAAAACTGAACCATTTTCAAAATTTGATTGAACAATATTATGAACAAGAGTCGTGTCACTATGCGTTATTCCAATAAAGGCTCCACCGTCAGCATGAGCAGGGAAAGTAAATGGATCTGCACTAAGAGTAATCATGTTGGTAAAATCATTTGTCAAAGAACGAACAAAGTAACTATTTTTAATGGTTGTTGCTCCACCCGAAGTTGCACCGACAAAACCACCCGCACTGTGTAATTCATCTACATGTGTATCCAAGCAAGCAAGCCGTGGATAAATGACCGCCACATTATCTATACTCACCTGACTATTCACAGCAGTTCCGACAATTGTTCCAGAAGAATTAGTAGCTCTCACAATTGGTAAGGAGAAAACGATACTGTTCATAGAGATTGAAACATTGTCAAGTCTACCGAATAAACCGCTTGCCATTTCTGTTCCAGCTGTTGAAAGACCTTTTATCCAATGATTTTGCCCATTTAGATAAATGGTTACTTTTGTTTCGCTTTCCTTACTAATCGGTTCCCAATACTTACCTTCTAAAGAAATGTCATCGGTTAATTCTGCAAATAGTTCTTCATCATCGCTTAGATTTTCAACAGCTATTCTAAATTGAACGAGATTTCCTGCTGAAGCAATTTGATAAGGAGCTTCTTTCGTCCCAGAACCCGTCATTGCAACTGCGGTTCCATTATTCCATGAATCTGTATAGGTCGCATTGTCAAAAATATCTTGCTTGATTACCCCGTCTACAATCGGATTGATATTGGGGTCATTGATAATTGGCGGAAGTTCACTCGGTGAGTTCGTCGTATCCACAGTGAAATGCCAAGTTTTTTGAAGTAAGTCGTTCACTCTTGCCGTCACACTTGCTGCCACACCCGTTCCACTAACCATTAATTGATTTCCTGAAACGGGGAAACTTGGTGTACTAGAATAAGTCACTCCCTCCATATTTGTAAGCGATACTCCGTTTTGAATGTGTTGCAAAGTTTCATTATCTGTCTGAGCGTTAAAGCCAAGAGCGATAAATGAGCGAATTTGTTGTGTTTCTTCATCGGCATTTACTTTTACTAATGGATAAAGACCCGTGCCAAATGTATAGCTCGTTTTCTTAAATTTTTTGTAAATAGAAGATTCTTCATCCTGAATGGCTTTAAATGGAAGAGTTGTCATCCATCCATTTTCTAATTGAGGATTCACCGTTCTATCCCATAGACAATTTTTGAAGGTTGATTTTTCACTCATCGTAATACTTCCAGCAGTGAAACTAAGTGTTTCACCAGAAATCGCAAACAGGGTATTTTCAAAAGTAATCGCTGATTGAATGGTGCCGGGACTTTCTGGATTGATGTCCTCTAGCGTACTTGCTTCCGTTTGAATATTTATCAGATTATCACTGGCGGTCAGTTGATAGTCGTTCTTACTTTTAACTGGAACATAATTATAAGCCGTGCTAGTTTCTTTTACAGAAAAAGCGCTAGGAGTAGAGCCTTGACCATAATCCAAATTGTTCAACAGATAAAGACTTAAGTTTTGTCCCGAAGTTGCTTTGCTTGTTCCACCGAATGTATTTTTGTTTACTTTACCTACACCAAATTTTCCAATAGCATAATGTTCTTCTGAAGTTGAATTGATATAAAAAGTATTTTCAACTAAGTTCACTTGCATGTAGAGCTTGTTATAAAGTGTCGGAGTTGTCGTATGTCCAATGACTTCTCCTGTAACGAGATTGTTCTCTACATTAGTTGCCACATCATTTTCAAAGGCACTCAGTCCGGGAGTTGCTCCAGAACCAGACCAACCATAAATTGTACCACCCTCAACTCCGAGGCTTAGGTTGGCATAATGCGTATCTCCTTCTAACAATCCAACCAAACCAGAAGCATAACTTGGTGAAGTAATCATTTCATTGACTATTTTATTTTTTTTGATTGAAAAGCCAATATTATCAAATTTTTCATTCCGAACAAGTTCCGATGTGACATTTAATTTCCCTGCAATTCCCCCACTGTATTTATTTGTATCATAAGACAGGACAGGGTATTGAAATTGTAGATAAATATCTACTCCTTGAAATTGGCTCAGTTGACCACGATTAATACTTGAATCAATGATTGAAGAATCTTCTGCGTTATAGACACCATTTGTATTGGTTAATACGCCCGCATCACCTGCAAACAATGATTCATTATTTGTCGTTGCTTGACAGTTGGTTAATGTATTTCCTTCAATTTCTTCATAGATTCCTATCAATGAACCAATTAAACTACCTGCTGCATAGGCACTTGTTACCGCTGTGTTGGTCAATGTGTTTTGGGTCATTTTCACATCATTATACGGAAATAATCCTTTAACAGCTGGACGATAATTTGCATCTGTCACTTCTATCAAAACGGACGGACGAAGATAATTATCAGATGGAAAATAATAACCAACTCCAAGTAAATTGTTTTGGAAACTTTCTATTCCACTGCCATTCAGATAATAGCCTAAATCATCTGTCTGATCGTGATGAGCAAAAGATTCGTTTGAACCAAAGAGCACCCCTGCAAATTGTGTCTTTGCACCATTCAACGTAGCATTTATCACTGTATTTTTGGATAAATCTAGTACTAACCCCTCTGTTGCTGAACCAAGAATTGCCGAAATCGTAAAGCCATTTTCACGGTTTGCAACAATCAACACTGTTGTCTCATTCGTTCCTAGCTCGTTATTAGAAATGGTCACTGTGGAAGCACGTGTGACAAAACCAACTAAACCGCTAGTAATCGTTGAATTTTCTCCAACTATTGAAACCTGTCTAAATTTAATCTTTTCAATATCTGTTGTTGCTCCGTTGAAAATACCACCGACTAAACCACCAACATAATTTACTGTTGTAGAAGCAATATTTAGTTGAGTCACTTCTATATTTTTTATCACCGTTGAACCTGTCTCAGCAATCGTTCCGATAAGTCCTGTCGTTTCGCCAGAATTCTCTGTATCGGTTAAATCCACTTGGTTCAAGACAATGTCTTCAATTGTTGCTTTAGCTCCTGTTAAAAGTTCTGAGGTCAGTACCCAACCTTTCGAATTTGTCACATTTCCTCCAGTAATATTTTTCATTACCACTTTATTTGCGGACAATTTCCCATCAACAATTGTTTCAAAATTAGCGAGCTCCGCATTTTCAAGAATAAACGTTTTTCCGCCTGTTCTTTTCTTTACGATAAAGCTACTCACATAATCTTGATATTGATTGGTTAATTTGAAACGTTCTTCATAAGACAAAGGAGGTGGATAGTTTGTCGAATTATATAAATCTGCTTTTTCACTTCCATATTTATCCGTTATCCAGTTGGTAATATCCATCGCTTCCTCGCTAGAATCTTCAAACAAACTCTGACTACCTGCATAAATATCCCCAACAATTGATTTTGTATTTCCCACTTTAAGATTTCTAATCGTTAAATTAGGTACTCCTTGTGAGCTAGTATCTGACATGGCAGAAAACAATCCATTCCCACTTGGTACATTGCCAATTTCAATTGTTTCTAATTGGTAATCGGCAAAACTATCTAATTTTTCAATAAACCCGACTTTTCCGATACCTGTAATATTTCCAATCGTTAGCGTATCGGCTTCCAAATGCGTTACATTGGCTGTTGTGGAAAAACCATTCCCGTTTGTAATATTGCCAATCGTTCCTTGACTCACGAGTAACTTGACCGATTCACTAATGGTTCCAAAGTAACCATTGCCATTTGTCACGGCACTTACATCATTTTTGGTTACGGTGAATGTTGCACCAACAAAGACATTTTCTGCTAGACCATTGCCATTTGTTACAGAACCGATTTGATTTTCAGAAACATAGGCATGATAACCTGTCAAAATTAGATTGGTTAGTCCATTTCCATTTTGCACGGTTCCGACTGTATTTTTCTTCACTTGGAATGTCGCATTTGCATCTGTTTCTTCATCCCATCCAGAATAGTCATTCCACATATAAGGATATAGCACCGGCGAATAAGACTGAACAGGATTTGGATTGACATATCCTGTATAAGGTGCTGATTTGACTGCTTTCCAAGGTAAATTTGGATAGGCAGCTGTTGAATTGACAGCTCCTCCCGCTGAATTTCTTAGTCCGACACCGAAGAAATAGATTCCTGCTCCTGTTGGAGTCGTTGTCGCAGTACTTGCTCCTACCCCTAAAGCGACATAAATATTATTTGAATCATAAGCGGTCATTCCAGCAACGTTGCTGAGTGTTTGCCAAGTGGTCGTATCAATCGTTGAACCTGTCCGACTGCCAATACTATCCCAAGACGTTCCATTGAAAACATAAGCATAAACCGTGTCAGTTGTAGTCGTTGGTCTATATAATGGTTGTATTTGATTAAACGTTCCATTATAAGGAATTCTGAGGAGAAACCATTTAGTATTGGTTGCTCCGACAGAACTTCCTGTACTGTAAGTTTTTACCGTACCATAACTTCCATTTTTCGGATTGGTATTATATGTTGATAGTGAATTAAGAGCCAGCGTAGTTGATGATGTAGTATAAGCAACAGGAGAAGTTGCATAGGTTGCCACTGTCCCATCGTAAACACCTGCAATACTTCCGTTTGTATACAAGGTAATATCTAGCAAATTCGGAAATTGATACAGTATACTCGTCGGTACACCATTAGGTAAAGCGTCACTCGTTCGTGCCCAATCAATCGCTGTTAAATTTGTACAACCCTCAAAAGAGTAATAACTATAAATAGCATAGTCACGATTTCCAAATTTTACGTAGGTTAATGCTGGATTATTTTGAAACTCGTAATAACTAATTCCGCCCGTATAATCAGTTAAATCAAGTTTTGTCAGATTTGCCAAATTAGAAAATACATTCAAAGATGCCATTGCTCCAACAGACATCGTTGGCATATTCAAGTTGTAAAATTTCCCATATTGGAAAGCAAAATCATTGGTTTCTCCCTGACTAAAGTTGGCAAGCGATAAATCTAGTAAATTGAAATTTCCTAAGCCATAAAAGGCAGCTTCTCTTAATTGAACAGGGTTATTCGTTTGTGGAAAAGTGAAACGTTTCGTACTCGCATTTGCAGAGTTTCCTAAATTTTTAAATGCAGAGGCACCGATTTCAATCAATCCTGTCAAACTTTCAAAGTTCTGAATCTCTGTCACATTCACTAATCCCTCAAAAGCACTTGCTTTTATTTTTAGTAAATAAGGATTACTTTCAAAGCCAATTTTTGTAAGAGTCGTCATATCTTTGAAAGCATTTTTACCAATGGAGGTAACAGTCAGCATTTTATCTTCATAATAGACCATTGACGGAAGAAAGAGTTCGGTTTCCTCTTCAGGAATTTTTGCCCCAACGATTTCAGCAGTGTCTTCGCCCGTGATTTTAAACAAGATATTGTGTTCTGGTGAAAACTCATTAACGAGTACGCCATCCCCCGCTTCATATGGAATTTTAGGAATAATAGGTGAGGCTGCATAAACGCCATCCCCATTTGTCACGCTCGTTACCGTGTTATTTGTAACAATCGCCGTTCCCCCTCGACCCAAATCACCGACTAATCCAGCGGTTAAATCTCGATGATTAAACGTCACTGTGCCAATTTCATTTTTATCAAAAGTTTTCGCTGTCCCCCCTTCACTCACACGACCAGCTAAAGCACCAGAGATTAGTTGTTCATTGTCGGAATTAGCCGTATAATGAATAACCTTATTACTAACAAACGAAAGATCATTTAACGCGCCCGTTGAGCCAACGATTGCACTTGAAACCCCTCTTAATGTAGACGTATTGGTACTAACGATTCCCATTAATTCATTTTTATTGAATTTTCCATATTTTCCGCGAGATTCAACTCGTCCGACCAAACCTCCCGCATAATCCGCTGCGGTAACAGAAAGTGTTTTTTCAGCAGCTAATGTCACATAGTCAACCGTTAAACCATTAATGTCCTGCGCATAACCTAAAATTCCACCCGCATGATCCCCATGTGCAGTGACTGTCACATTTTCATTCAGCTCAATCTTGCTAAAACGTTCGATACTGGCAAGATTTTTATTGGCATCTTCATAACAATTCGCTGCCATGCCGACAAGTGCTGAAACGTTTTTATAAGCTTCTGCGGTCAATGCGCTAACTTTGATATTTTCTACATTCAGTTCGGCACTATCAATATATCCAGCAATGCCACCGAGTGATTGTCTAATCCATTTATTGTCTCGATATTCATCAAACTCTATTTCTGTGGTCGTACCATTTAAGATTGTATTGATAAATTCAATCGAATCAAATTTGGCAAAAGTATCTGAACCATATCTTCCTGTGATTGCCCCAACGATGACACCACCAACTGTCGTCGACGTCACTTTTGAATCTTCAAATTTCACCTTACTCACAGATAGTGATTTTTCGCTAATTTCTCCAAAAAATCCAACGGGTCTCAGATTGTCCGTTTGTTTTATCGTCAAACCAGAAATCGTATGTCCTTGTCCATTAAACGTAATGGCAGAACTTCCACCATAACCAGAAACATCCGCTCCCGCATTTATCGGTGTCCAATCATGTGCGGACATATCAACATCTGCTCCTAATTCAAAATAAATCCCTGCACTTGAATCTGTTCCAATCTTATCCCGAAAAATCAAAGACATTCTCGCCAACTGTTCAGGAGTATTAATGACATAAGGATTTTTTGCGGTGCCGTCCCCATCTGCAAAACCTACCACATCAGCGTAATTAATCCATGGATTATTATCAGAAACAAAAGCAGCAGACTTTAATAAATCTTTCTTACTTAAATCTTTCGTTTCTTGTGCTGAACTTTTCTCGGATTGTTCTTCATTCTCCGACTCAGACTCTTCACTTTCCGCTGAGCTTGTTGTCGTTTCTTCTGTTTTTTTCTCTTCATCAGAAGAAAAGGGGACAATATCTAAGATAGATTTCGACTCCTCTGTTTCAGAAGTTTTGGTTTCTGAGGTTGAAGAGTCCGTTACTCCTTGATTAAGATCTAGCGCAAAAACAGATAAGGCACTATTACTCATTAAGTTGATGATTGTCATCGAAGTTATAAGGATTTTTCCGATTTTTCTTCTTACCATAACCATCACTCCATTCTTTCAAAGCTAAAAAATATGTTTAACTGTCACTTTTAATCGGTTTCTATAATAAACAAAATACCCTTAATCGATTTAATTAAATTCGCCATCACCCACGCGTACATCCAAATGACTGAAAAATCAAACATGAAAAAACTTAAGGTCAACCATCCATGAATGAGTAATGAAATTTCAAAAATCATCAACACGTAAAAGGGGAGCGCTAAACGAAAAGTTTCTCTTTGTGTCCGCACACCCTCTTGTTTTTTAGAAGTCACGTAAAACTTTCTTTGCTTATTTTGAAAAATAGCAGAAAGATTTGTCTTTACTAAGTAGGGAAAGGTCACAAAATTAATCATACTGTCAACGGACGGTGTTCTTCTAAAACCTAATATCCAATAATTTGACAATTTATGTAGACTATAATAAATGCCAAAAACAATGAGAAATTCATAAATATTCACCTTCATAATTGGAAGCTGTGTCAGAACCATAAACGCACTGACCGCTAATAATATGGGTTGCTTAACACCAGATAACCAAGTTGTCACCATGCGATAATACGTACTTTTTTGTAGCGCATTTAATTTCATTTTCATCAATGCACGGACACCACCTTGAATATTTCCCGTTGACCAACGCTGATATTGTTTAATTAAACCATTGAAATTTCTAGCTGGAAGAACTTTTCCGCCAACATAATGCAACGCTACCGACTGATACCCTCGTTCGTGCATACGCATCCCTGTCATAAAATCTTCAGTAATGGTCGTTGTATCAAATCCGCCAACTTCATCTAGCGCTTTTCGATTAAACAAAACCAAATGCCCACAACATGTTGCTCCTTGAAATCCATTTCGAGAGGGTTGAATAAATTCATTAAACGCCAATTGACTATCATCAGAAATTTTCAAGCCTTTTTGAAACTGGTCAATCATCCCGTCGTGCAATTGTTCACTTGCTTGTACAAATCCTTCTCTGTCCAGCTTTCTAATCGCCGATAACGTTTGCTTCAAGAAATCTTCATGCACTAGATTGTCTGCATCTAACACAGTCACATACTCCCCATTTATTTGAGCAAGTGCATGATTAAGGTTACTTGCTTTAGCTCCGCCGTCATTTTGATGAGGAATATAGCCTACTCCGAAGTTTTGACAAAGTTCTTTGATTTCCTCTCTTTCTCCATCATCACAAAGGGTGATTTGATAGGCATTTTGAGGATAATTTAGCCTTTTCGCATGAGCAATAGTTTCGGCTAAAATTTCTCTACTTTCACTATAAGTAGGTATCAATACATCAACCGTTGGATAATCATGAATGAGCCGTTCGTCTATCACTTCATAATTTACCGTATGTTTTTGCATTAAATTACTCGCTAGTAATTGAATATTCACTTCAAAAATAGAAACAATTTCAACAATTAATAACAATAAACTAGCAATAATCGCTATACTATCCAGTGGCAAATGAACAATCCTCCAGAGAATATACAGAGTTGAAACAAGAATATTTAATGGAAAAAGAATCGGTCGCAAGCCCTGCCATAATTTTGTTTTAAAATCCTTTTTATTCATAGATACCCTCGCAATCTATTCTTTCTTTTTATCCTTACGTAAATAATAAATTCCATAGCTGAATAGTAATAAGAGAGCGCCTAGAGTAGAGACACTTGTCAATAACTCCCCTGTATCAGGTAATTCATTATTCGCAATTTTGCCAATCGTGTCGCCAATGGTACTTGGAATCACACTAATTGGTTCAAATGTACCTGGCAAGACGCCTTGATCTTCTTTTTCTTCATTCACAATCGTAATTTCATTGCTTCCCTCATTGAGCAAAACCTTTTGAGGCGCCGTTAATGGTACATAACCAGTAGGGGTTTTCGTTTCTGTTAGCCAAAGAGTACGAGCAATTGAATTATTATTTTCATCTAATTCTAAGGGAATCATATCAATCGTTGTCGTTCCCTTTTCATCTGTCGTGACTTCAATATCAGCTCCTGTCGTGGCACTGGTAATATCTACAACGCCACCTACATTTTTGTGTAAAAATTTACTATTGGTTGCATCTTTTTCCGTCAAAGAAAGTTTAAAAGAAGCTCCTTTTAAGGGAACATTCCCCGTCTTACTCACTTTTTGGATTCTTAAACTAGCAAAAGCATCGGTTGAAACTAAATTACTCTTTGGATAGATATACACTGGATTGACAAAACCTGTTCCCTCAGCATTTGTTACAGGTAAACTAAGATGAATCGGGTTCATCGGTTTAGCAATACGAGTATCTTCTAATTCTTCAATCTTATAATGTCCGTCCTCTAGCTCAACATTGACTTTTCCCTGTTCATCTGTCGTTACCGTCTGTTGTTTTCCCTCAGTAAAGGTCGTAGAATCTTCTAAATTTATACGCTCACTTCCTGTCGGATAAAGCTCGGTAATCAGATAATCTACCCCTGAAAGAAATTCCACTTCATTCCCATTACTGTCTTTCAAACGGTCACCTAAATATTCTCCATCATTCGTTGTTGAATCCTTTGCAAGAACCTCTCCTTGCTTTTGCGCAAACTTCACAATATAAACAGAGGAAGTTGCTTCAGCTTTTAACGCTCCACTAAGAACTAGCCCAAGAAAGAGAAATGCAATGAAACAAAAGATTGTCTTAATTTTTTTATTTTCCATAAGTTCACCCTCATTTCTTTTCACGCATTAGACGGCTTTCTTTTTTACGACGAATTTTCTTAATCACTACCCGAAGTAGGATAACTAGAAAAATGAAAAGTGTAACTCCAATTGCTACATAATCATAGTTATAGCGATTCCGTTTCACCTTTTCAGTAGGTGTTTCTTTATCCATTGGTACACGTGTCCCACGTACAAGAAAGCGGTGACTATTAATCCCAATTGGTGTACAAGTAACAAGAGTAATTAAATCTTTCCCTTGTTCAATTTTCAAAAGGCGATTGTCCTCTGGTTCTACTGTATTTATTTGGTCAATTTCGTACTTATGTGTTTCTCCTAATATATGTATGTAAAACACATCTCCAAGTTCTAATTTCAGTAGCTCGGTAAATGCTCGGTCAGGCTTTCTACCCGAATGCCCGCCCAAAACTGCATGGGTACTTTCCCCACCAATTGGAAAACTGCTTAGCGGTACATGCCCCACACCCATCTCCAACACATCTAAATTTACCGTATGATAAATCGGTAAAAAATTCATGTTAATCTGCGGAATGTCCAGATAAGCAATCATATCCGTCCCGTCCACCCGAAGTATTTCATCATAGGGTTTTGGATTCGTAGGAAGTTCCGTGACAACGCCACCTTTTGACAATAGATAAAGATTATGATTGTAGAGTATTGCATCATCTTTATACTGTTGTACTTTTTTGGCATTCATTTCGTTAATAGTCTTGTCATAGCCCTCAACAACATAGGAATGCTGTTTTTGGCTGAAATAATTTCCAATCGTAGGATAAAGTAACATGCCTAACCCTGCGATTAAAGCAATAATCCTTAAATAAAAGAAGAAGCCTCTATGTGTTTTTGTATTTTTTTGTAGCTTACTCATAGAAACTCCTCCTGATTACAAAGTTAAGAGCTTTAAGCAGTGTCAAAAGCAAGATTTACAAACGCATATGCCCTTTGTATAGAGTAACTTGTCTGTGAAACAGACCGTTGCAAAGGAACCCTTTCAGCTTGCTGAAAAAAATTACTCTCATACAAAGACACTTTTAGACGATAGCTCGTTATTCATTGCATTTTTACATGTCGTGCTCCACTTCGTTTCGCATACAGTTACTGCTAATAGTAAGCTTTAAGCAGAACTAGCAACTTGGAAAGAAATTGTGAAATGATTTTAAGCATTTTATGTCTGGGGAACATTTTAGGCTTCGTCACATTTCTCATAGTCTTTCTTTTCCAAGTTTATAAAACTTAATCATTCAAAAATTATTTTTCATTCTTGCGTAATTTTTTGAATGGGAATACCGCAAATCCGATTAAAGCTGCAGCAATCGCAATTAATGCTGTTAAACCAGCACCACCAGTGAATGGTAGGTCGAATTTCTTATCATTTTTGATTGTTACTAGGTCTTTTGCTGTATCATTATAAGAAGTGACTGTGACTGTGACTTTGACGGGTTCTGTTAATAATTGATAACCACTTGTTGCAGTTTGTGGTGCTTTTGTTTCAGAAATCCAGTAATCACGTGGCATATTCAGTTCTTCATCAGTTGCTTCACCTGGAGCTTTTTCATGGTCTGTTAATTTCAATCCTTTGAACTCACCGATTCCATTTTCTCCTGTCACGGCGACATAGTCCGTTGCTGAATCATAGCCATTATCTCCATAGTCAATAATTTTACCATCTGTATTTTTCTTTAAGTAACGTCCCGCAATCGCATTTTCTTGACTGGTTGCTAGTTTAAATTCAGCATCAGCAAGAGAAATTGTATTGTTCGAAGAATCTATTTTTTCGAACTTGAATCCGCCTAGATAGATAGATGGTCCGGGTGGGTTTTCTGGATCGGGCGTTTCTGGATCTTCATCTATACCGCCACCACCATTAGATGTTTCGCTTACTCCATTAACAGTTGCGGTAAATTCATTACTGATTTTACCTGTGGCATCTGGGTCAATAATTGTTTTTAGAGAACCAATAATGTGGTATTCTGCAGTCAAACGTTCTGGGTGACCATCTGCATCTGCATGTATATATTCATAGATTTTTTGATACCCATCCTGAGTGAAAGTTGCTGTAATTACTTTATTTACTCCTGTATCTGGATCGGTAGGGTTTGAATTATTTGCAATAACTGTTGTATAGTCCGCACCATAAGCAAAAGTTACTTCTTCAACTTCCGTGTAATCTGCACCAGTTGTTGGTTCAGATTTAGTATAAAGTCCAAATGTTAATACTCCATTTTCTCCATCAGCTGTATTAAAACTTAAATCCCCGTTTAAAGTATCAGTGATTACAATTCCTTTTCCTGTTCCGTCATTCCAAGTTAAAAATTTAGAAACTTCGGGAAGTTTTGTATCTAAATCCCAAGTTACTTCGTCGCCGGCAAAGAAAGATTCTGTCTTCTTTGATTGGTCTCCGGAATCAAGTAAATCAAGATACTTATCCGCATCTACATCAAAAGTCGTATCTACTTTTGGATAGATATGCACATCATAGATAAAGCCGTCTCCTGTAGTGTTGGTTAACGGGATAGACACAATTGTTGGTTGAAATTCCGCCGAGTCGGTTGTTCCGTTTTGGTCATTGACGAATGTCACAAGGTAATAACCGTCATTTGCGGAACCAGTACCAAAAATGTAATTTGCTACTCCATCACTTGTTGTTACAACTGCTTCTCCATCTGATCCAAAACTCATATCTACCTCATAAGTAGTAGAATTTTTAGGGTCAATGGATGAAGCAGGTTGTTCTTCTAAAGGTGCTACCCGTTGGATTTTAAATGCAGTTCCGTCTGCTACAGGCACTTTATCAGCAGCGTCCCATCCAGAAGTATTAAGTTCCACTCCATTTCCACGTGAAACACCGTTTGTATCAGATTTTTCATACGCATGAATCGTAATCTTACGTGCAGAACTTTCATCCACTGTTGCCGCATGAACAATAGATACATTGTTTAATACAGTCGTTGTTGTCACGGCAATGCCACTTGATAAAATGCAGAACAGTCCAACTTTCGTTGCCTGTTTTTTCCAATTAATTTTCTTCATAATAAGGTCTCCCTTCATCATAAAACAATGCCTTAAAATCATTTTCACTACCTACTACAATAACTTTAAGGCATGTTTTTCTTTTTATAAGAGTGTCAATATTTCTTTACTACCCTTGAATTATAAATTTACTTACTGCTTATTTTTCATTCTTGCGTAATTTTTTGAATGGGAATACGGCAAACCCAATTAATGCAGCAGCAACCGCAATTAACATCGCTAAACCAGCACCACCCGTAAATGGAAGGTCAAATTTCTTATCATTGGCAATTTCCATTGGCATAGTTGTGGTATCACGATAAGAAGTGACGGTCACCGTTGCTTTGACTGGTTCTGTTAATAATTGATAGCCACTTGTTGCATTTTGTGGCGCTTTGGTTTCAGAAAGCCAGTAGTCACGTGGTAAATTACGTTCTTCTTCAGTTGCAACACCCGGACCTTTTCCATGGTCTGTTAATTTCAATCCTTTGAACTCACCGATTCCATTTTCTCCTGTCACGGCAACATAGTCCGTTGCTGAATCATAGCCATTATCTCCATAGTCAATAATTTTACCATCTGCATTTTTCTTTAAATAATGTTCCGCAATCGCATTTTCTTGACTGGTTGCCAATTTAAATTCAGCACCAGCAAGAGAAATTGTATCGTCCAAAGAATCTGTTTTCTTAAATTTGAATCCGCCAAGGTAAACAGATGGTCCTGGTGGGTTTTCTGGATCTGGATCTTCATCAATGTCGCTACCGCCATTAGATGTTTCCCAATTGGCATTAAATACTACGGTATATTCATTACTGATTTTACCTATGGCATTTGGATTAATTATCGTATCTAAAAAGCCAATTAAGTGAAGTTCTTCATCTAGATGGGCATTTTTATAAGCTCTAATTTTTTCGTATCCAGATTCTATAAACGTCGTATGAATGGTGTCGCCAGGAGATTCATACGGATTATAGATTGGTGGAATACGGTTAAAATAATCACGAAAACTATCACCCTCAACTGAGCCATCTCCATGTAGTAATTGAACTTCTGTGATTTCTGTATAAACCGAACCATTCGTTCCTGTTGTTTTTGAATAAAGTTTATACGTCAATGAAGTGGCAAGATCTACCTCTAAACTTAGACCGTCATTCAATTTATCACTAATCCCTATTTCTGTTTGACCACTACCATAAGGTGGCATTGTCCCATGAGGAAGTTTCGTATCCAATTGCCAAGTCACGGTATCTCCCGCAAAGTAAGTGGCTGTCTTGAACGATTCATCGCCGTCATCATTTAATAAATCAAGATATTTATCCGCGTCAATACTCGCATCTGTATCTACCTTTGGATAGAGATGTACCGCATAGAGAAACCCATCGCCAGCTGGGTTCGTTGTTGGAATTGAAACAATAGTTGGTTGAAATTCAGATGGATCTGCTGTCACTTCTTCGTAAGTTCCACTTGAAGCATCAACTAAATCATAACGAGTAATGAGATAATATCCATCATTTGCAGAACCAACGCCAAAATTATACGTTCCTACTCCAGAAGCATTGGTTACTATAAATTGCTTTGTCCCATGCTCGAAACTATCGTCTATGACATAGGTTGTAGGATCTGTCGGATCCATAGAAGAAGCTGGTGCATCTCCTACCGGTAGCACATGTTGAACTCTAAAATGTGTATTCAGTTTGGCAGGAACTTTATCCGCCATTTCCCATGGAGAAAGATCAATTTCCGTTCCATCTCCACGAGTTACCCCATTTGTATCTGTTTTTTTAAACGCATGAATCGTGATACTACGTGGGGAAGTGTCGTCCACTGTTGCTGCTTGAACAATACTTACATTATTTAAAACAGTAGTCGTTGTCATGGCAATGCCACTTGATAAAATGCAGAACAACCCGACTTTTGTTGCCTGCTTTTTCCAATTAAATTTCTTCATAGTAAGGGCCCCCTTCATCATAAAACTATGTCCTACATTTATTCTTTTCTGATACTATTGGAAGAGAACCAGAAGCAAATGAATGTATTATGTTGCAATGTATGAAGTTTCGGAGGCGGTCCCTTTTAACAAGTAGAAGTTTGTAATAAACGGATAAGTCTTAACCAATACTGAATACGATTAAAAATTTCACATAAAGTTAGGTATTTCATTAATAAAAATAAGGTTAAAATATTTTGATTCTTCTTTTCCATCGTGTCTCCCCCTTTCGTATATTTTCAAACAAACCCAATTATCCCTTATTAAATTTAAGAAAGTTGGTATCCAAATCTCTTATAACTATTAAAATATTTTTTCTTTAAATCGTCAAATTTTTTCTAACCATATTTTAATTAATAACTTAAGTTTTCTAATTTATTTCCATTTTTTTGCTCTATCATAAAAAAACAAGGGAAAATAATTAGACAATTTTTCCTTGTTTTCTCTTTTTTCTTATTAATCGAAGGTTCTTCTTTATTTTTTAGATAATTTAGAAAAAAGATTGTGATATTGTGAATTTTATTAATAACTAATCAAAATTATTTGTTTTTTGAAAATTCTTCCCAACGCAAAAAAGCTAGCGAACATCAACCACCTGCTCACTAGCTTATTAGCTATTTATTAAACAATAGTCGTAAGAAATTTAGCAAAATCAGGGTCATCATTTAACGGATGAACGAAATCAAAGACTTCTCCGCCTGTTTCCATAAAATATTCCTTATTTTCTACAAGAATTTCTTCCAAGGTTTCGATACAGTCTGACACAAATGCTGGAGTAACGACCAAGACTTTTTTTACGCCTCTTTTAGGCAACATTTTCAATATATCGCTTGTTGCTGGTTTTAACCATTCGTCTGGTCCAAATTTTGATTGGTAACAATGAATCATATTTTCTCGACCAATTTCTGGTAAAACTTTCGCTAGTCTATCGGTTGTATCAATACATTGTGCCTCATAAGCATCACCTTTTTTCACATATTCCACGGGGATTCCATGATAAGACAAGACTAATTTATCGTAGTTTCCCTTTTGCCATTTTTCTCTAATGCCCTTGGCTAAAAGTTCCGCATAACCCGCTCGGTCGTAAAATTCATGAATAATTTTCACATTTTCTAAGCCAACTTTTTGCACTTGTCGGATAATCGGCTCCGTCGTGGTAACAGAATATTGCGGATAAAGTGGAATGACCGTGATTTCTTCTGCACCTAGTTCTCTTAATGCTTGAAGTTCTGTCTCAATCTTTGGTTCTCCATAAGTCATCGCATACTTCACTAAGGTATCTGGCAACTCTTTTTGTAGCTCTTCTGCTTGTTTCACCGTGTAATACATCAGTGGTGAACCTTCATCTGTCCAGATTTTTTTATACAACTCAGCAGATTTCTTAGGACGAACACGTAAAATAATCCCATGTAAGATTGGCAACCATAGAATACGTGGTTTTTGAATCACTAATGGGTCTCCTAAAAATTCTGATAAATAGCTCCGAACTGCCTCTGTTGTAGGCGCTGCGGGTGTTCCTAAATTGACTAATAAAATTCCTTTTGTCATCTCTACTCATTCCTCCTACTTGATAAGTTTAGCACAACAAGCAAAGAAAAAGAGTAAGAATGACTCTTACTCTAAAGTTATTTTAATCTAGTTCGACATTATAAAAGACCTTTTGCACGTCTTCATCATCTTCTAACACGTCGATTAATTTTTCAAATTTTTCTAAGTCTTCTCCAGTTAACGTCACATCATTTTGAGCAATCATTTCAAGCTCGGTAATGTCAAAGTTTTCAATACCTTTTGCTTGTAAGGCAGTCACAGCTTGATGAAGGGCTTCTGGTTCAGTGTAGACAACGATATGCCCGTCTTCTTCTTGGACATCACGCACATCTACTTCTTGTTCCATGAGATATTCCAGAATATCATCGGCATCTTCTCCTACAAATGAAACTACTCCCGTATTATCAAACATGTAAGAAACTGCGCCACTCACACCCATATTACCACCATTTTTCCCAAAAGCTGAACGAACATTGGCAGCTGTCCGATTGACGTTTGTTGTTAAGGTATCCACAATAATCATTGAGCCATTTGGTCCAAATCCTTCATAGCGAAGTTCAGAGAATTGTTCATCATTATTTCCCTTGGCTTTATCAATCGCACGGTCGATGATATGCTTTGGAACGTTGGCTTGTTTTGCTCGATCAATAACGAATTTTAATTTTTGATTGGCATGCGGATCGGGATCACCTGATTTCGCTGCAGCATAGATTTCAATGCCGAATTTTGCGTAAACTCGTGAGTTTGCTCCGTCTTTCGCAGTTTTTTTCGCTACGATATTGGCCCATTTACGTCCCATTTCTTTCATCTCCTCGATTCTATTTATTTCAACGCATTTTGCGCTTTCCAAAGTTAAATTTTACCGAAAATAGGGCTAAAAGGCAAGTGATTTTGAATGAAGTGTTTAAGAATCATGGAGGGTCTCTTCTCAAAGAAAGAAGGACAAGGATTCCCCTGCCCTAAAAATTTATCTTAGTGTTGGATGAACTTTCTTCATTTAGATTGTTCGTTGGTGATTTTGGTGAGAATGCAGAAAATAACTTTTCTAAACTAATGAAAGAAAACTAAGATAAGGTTTAACCTTTTCATAAAAAGATAACGAGAGAAATATATTAGCATAGGAACTAAATGTTACTTAATTTAGGGGAAGTAAGTTTATTTCTCTCGTCACCATTCATGAGTTCAATTCAATAAATAAAATTCTGGGGAAATTTTATTTACCAAAACGAACGAAGGCTATTGCCCTCAACAAATCTACCTAAGTGAATTTAAGTAGATTTATTCAAAGTAACCTGGTTTAATTTTCACATAAAATCGCTTGATTGAGCAGATAACTCTCTCCTTGAAGTACATCAAAATAAGCGGCCTTATTCAGCAAACTGTTATAATCCATTTTCATAATTTTCACTATGGGTTTGCGACTAAATAGCGATTTTTTCCGCTTTTTCACGCGAGATTCAATCATTTTGCATTCATCTAATACGACATAAATTTCTTTTATCGTATTTTTTTCTTTTAATTTTTTCACTTGTTCTCGTTCATAACGAACCTGAGAGTCTGAAAACACAAGTTTTTCTGACTTGGTTACTAATTCTTGATTGATTAACCATGAATGTTCCAAAAATTTTGCTTTTTGTAATAACTGAGAGTATTCTCGTAAATCAATTTTAAGAACCTTATCCCAGTCCTCTTCGTCCTCATCTTCATTTGTTAATTTTTGAAGGGCAGAATGAAACATATTCCGCTCCATTTGTTCAACAACTAGCTCTAATTTTTGGTTCGCTAATTGTAACCGTTCCTTGGCTTGTTTTTCATGATAAAGATTTTCTTGGTAATGAATCAACTCTTTCTTTTCTTCACTTGTTATAGGAAAAGTTGTTTGAGGAACTTCCGTCCTTTCTTCTTCCTCAATTTCTGGCGCAGTTGAGGCTTCAAGTATTGTCAAACAATTTTGGGCAATATCGTTCACTTTATTGGTAAAAAAAGGTTGGAACTCTTTTTCTAATTTTGGAAATTGTTGACGTAAAGATTCTTCAAATTGGATGGAAAATGGAACTTCTCTATCTATAAAGCAAATAGGAATATACTCAAAAGAATAAAGTATTTCTCCACCTCCAATCACTTCCCTTTTCCCACTTACCCAAACAAATTTTGGGAAATAAACAGTTAATCTTTCTAAAAATTGCTGCCAATCAAAAGCCATTGAACGGACGCTAAGTGTTAAAAAATCAAAGGTAAAATGATTGGCTAACACGTATCCAAAATGTTCTTCTAATTCTTGTGAAGAAAAAGTTTCTTCAATCCCGAGTTCATAAGCTATTCCTTCACAAACACAATAAATACCGATTAAGCAATCATCTTCAAATAAAATGGTCGCATTGGTAGAGACAACTTGAGTATCAGAAGATAATACTTCAATAAGAGAGCCTTTCATATATTTCATCCCTTCATTCCAGAGTTTTCTTACATTAAACGAAATTTATCCTCTGTTTGATTTTCACTCAACTTTTCAGCCTTACTTACTAATTGATTAAACAGAATTTTAGAATCTTCTTGTGTTCGTAACAAGCGTTGATGATAGTCTGCTGCTTCACACTTCACAAACTGTAAATCTTTTTTCGCTGTTCCGACAATTTTTTCAGCTTGCATGTGTGCCTCGGTCAGTGTATGTTTGGCTTCATAATTTGCCTCAGCAGCGATGGTCCGTGCTTGTTCTTTTGCCGAATCAACAATGATGGTTGCTTCATACTTTGCTTTATCTAGTAATTCTTTAGATTGTTGTGTGGCGGTCACCAAGACTTCAGCGATTTGGTTCTTATTCTTTTCCTGCATACGCAGTTTATCTTCTGCCCCCATGACCTTTTTTTCTAATGTAGAGATATATTCTTCACTGGCAGTCTTTGTTTTTAGCGAATCATTCAGACTATCGAGCTTGGCTTGCTTACTTTCCATTTCCACTCGCAAGCGACCGACTTGTCTTGTTAGTTTACTCAGTTCATTTCGTAAATGTTCATTTTCTTCACGAAACATTTTTACTTCTTCTTTTATTTGAGGATTTCTTTTATCTACTGCTTCTGAAAGGGGTGCTTGTTCATGTTTCCCATATTTTTCATTGTGTATCCTTTCTTCTGGCAGTTCTTCTTCCTCTTCCTCGTCCTCGTCATAATACTCATATTCATCCTCTTCAAAATCATCAAAGTCATCAAAGTCAAATTCATTTTTCTTATTCTTTTTATTTTTTCCAAACATTCTTCATTCTCCTATCTTTAAAAAAATTTATTCCTCATCTTAACCGTTCAAAAGGTAAAAAGGACAATAAAGATCGACCCTCGATATTTTCAAGCGTTAGTAAACCAAAATCACGACTGTCTACCGAATGTTCCAGATTATCGCCCAAAACAAAATAACTCTTTTGTGGAATATTTTTTATTCTTTTCAACTTTTGAGCGACTTCCGGTTTAATACTAATTTGTATTGTGCCATCAGGGACACTTCTTAACTCTTTATCTGTAAAAGGTAAACGACTAATAAATAACCAATCTTCTCGAATAAAAAGATAATCGCCAGATACGCCTACCACTCGCTTAATTACTTTTTCATTTGTGGTAGAATAAGGATTTTTAGGAGGAGTCAAAGCGATTAAATCAAAACGTTCAATTTCATGCGTTTTATCCACTAAAATCCAACTTCGGTTAAGCACTGTGGGAGACATAGAATTTCCTACCACGGGATAAAATCGAACATGACAGACGAGAAATGTTCCTAGTAAAAGAAGTAGGGTCAAAAAAGCACCAAACCCAATTTCTTTTAACTTTTGTTTTTTTCTCCAAGCCTTTCTTCTTGCAATCTCAGCGGGTGATAATTTTCTTTTCTTTCGTCTAACTTTCGTTTTCTTTTGTTGGGCATTTGCACCCTCCACTGAAATCCCCCCTACTCAATGAGTGGTTCTAATTTGTCTAATTTATAATAGGCGACACCAATAATCTGTTTGCGCTTAATTAAGCCAAAATAGCGTGAATCGGTAGAATAAGGACGATTATCCCCCATGACTAGGTACTCATCTTTAGGGATCGTTTCACTTCCAGACAAGGATTCGCTAGAAAAATCTTCTGTAAATTGCATGCCTCCCGAACCATAGTCTGATAATGCAGATTTGATAAAACTCTCCGTCCTCTCTTTATCATTCACCATTAGAACATCCCCATGGTAGTTGATTTTTTCACTTGGAAGTCCAATGAGACGTCTTATCTTTATCATATTTGTTCCTTCATCACGAAAAGCAATTAGGCGAAAACGGATGAGCTTCGCATGTTTGACGACTACCAATCGTTCACCATCATAAAGCGAGGGAGTCATAGAATAACCGTCCATTTTTGGAAATGCTAGGAAAAAATAGAGGGTGATGAAAATGAGCACACTCCCAAGTACGAAAGCAGTAAGTCCCTCTTTTAACATTCGCTTTCTTCTTCGCTTTTCAATCAGTAAACGCCGTTGGTACGCCTCTTGTGGGGAAAGAGGTCTACGCTTTTTCCTTTTCTTTACAGTCGGTTGCTTCTTCACCTTTATTTGTTCCATGCTAATCCCCACTTATTTTTTCTTCGCTAATGCGGATTCATTGATTTTATACATCTGAATCACTTCTTTTTGATTTTTTTCCACGCGAGAAATATTTGATTGAATCGACTGTTGAACTTCCGTATCTATTGGATAATTGTTCAATTGCGCACTAATATTGTTGCCCAATTCTTTTAAAGACGTATAGTAGCGATTAATCACTAATTGTCCTTCACTTGTTAATTTATCATTTGCGCTCAACACCCCATAAGTGGTCATTCTATCAGCTAAAAAGCGTGTATTTTTCAATTCTTTGGGAGAAGATTCTCCTTTTTGAATCGTTGTTAGCAAGTTTTTCATATCATAAACATAATAATATCCATTAGAAATGGCAGACATATCTCCACCTTTTAATTTTGTCGATTCAAAAAATTTATAATATCCTGCCCCTCCCAATGTTCCAACCAACAAGAAGAACATTAAAATCATTCCTAAAATATTTCGTTTTTGTTTCCGATGAAATCGTGTTAATAAAATATGTTGCTGTTTTTGCTTCTTTTTCGTTTTAAAACGTTTTTTTAATAATTGCTTTTCTTCTTTTTTCGTCCGGATAATCGACACTAGATTATAAACAAAGAAAAAGAAGAAAATGGTTGCCAGTACTGCTGCACCAAGCAATACTATTTCATAGAACGCCATAATAATTCCTTTCTCTATTTCCTTTTGTTATTCTTTCTTAATCTTCTTTGTTCTTCGATTTTCTTTTTCTTTTTTGCCGTATTTACTTTATGAATAACAAAGAAAACCACTGTTAGAACAATGAGTATACCAAAGACAATCATCGCAATTAATTTCCAATTTACTCCTCGTTCTTGAACTAAGCCAACGTCCTCACGGTTAAATTTATCTGCTTGTTCTTTGGTAATGGTAAAGTCTTTCGTCCATTCCCATTTTTTATCATCAGATTTGGCAATCACATGTGCTTTATACTTCCCAGCTTCCATTTTTCGCCCTTCCATACTCACAGGAAATTCGATTCCTGAGTTTGGTGCCATTCGTAAGCCTGCTTTTGAAGTTTCAAACAATACTTCACTGCTATCTTTTGCTGTAATCTCCGCTTGAATACTCAAAGGCTCCAGAATCATCGCCTGCTCGTTGGATAAATCAAGCAAAACAGAATTTCGATAATTACTTTGTCCAGCCGTTGCCTTGTTGAAAGCAAGATTTTTTTCAAGTACTGTATCATTTTGTTGGAAAGCAACGCCAATCATATAAGCATAACGATTAATCACGCCTGCACCTGTTTCTTTTTTCTCTTGCTTCCCATCTTCTTGTTTTTTAAGTTCAAGTCCACCTAATATCATTCCATCAAAGGCTGCATCAGGCATAGAAACTTCTAATTTGATGATCTTTCTTTCACCTGCCTCTAAAGTGACAGACTTAGGATATTCGACCAATTTGGTAATATCATATTTTAACGATTTATCAAAAGCAATTTTATTCGGTCCATATTCAATCACCCCATTTGCATTCGTTTTTGCGCTATTCAAAGCTAAATTAACGGTCAGCTTCTCTTTGGTAGGATTTGAAAGCTCTAGTTCCAATGCTTGTTTTTGATTAGGTACAGTCCGAATGTAATAAAACCCCGTTTTGTTAATTTGATTTTCGGGATAAAAAACTTGATAATTAAATCCCGTCGCCGTTGCCCCGTCTATTCCCCCTCCTTTATCCTCTGCAATACTCTTATCAGAAAAACTTATAAACAGAATTGCAGAAAATAAAAGCAGAAAAAGTTTTCTCATGAATCGTTGTTTTTTTTGTCCTTTGCCTTGCATTTATACTTCCCCCTTAATATATGTAAGAATGAGTACAAAGAGATTGCCTCCGTGTACTCATTCAAATGTTCACTTACTCTTGTTTAAAATGCACTTGTTAATGTCCAAGTAATATCAGCTGTATATTCCTTGTCTGTCAACGTTTGACCCGCTGGAACATCTAACACAACCGAACTGTTTGTAGAATCAATGGCACCTGTTGATGTTTGACCTGCTGGTGCTGTATAATTTGCCGTATTCCCAAAGGCTAATGTATACGTACCAAATCCTTTCGTCGTATCTGTTGCAGAACCTGCTTTAGCAAATACTTTTTCTGTATTCAAGTCTAGCTTGTAGCCACTATTTCCAATACCGTCTAATGTTGGCCAAAGTGACGTATCCGCACTTGAATTAAGTAATAAATTGTTATACGTAATTGATGCGCCGACTAAGCTATGCGTAGCATCCGCAGTAAATTGTTTCGTTAATTCTGCAGATAAAATCCATCCATTTTTCCCATCTGTAATCCGTTTATCCGTTACTTCAACAAAGTTAGGTCCTGTGACTTTTTCAGCATCTGCTTTTGCTAAAGTAGCTTTTGTTGCGAGGTCTGCTAAAGCAATTGGATTGGTATTCCCAGCTTTGACATAGTAGTAAGCACCACTTCCATCTTTGTGTGGATTTCCATTTTCATCTTTTGCAATGACTGGAGAAACTACCTTATCTGCATAGTAAGTACCTTTGTTTGCTGTTGAAGCTTGTTTCTTTTCATCTGCATTGCCAGCATTGGCATAAACATATTGACCTGCTTCATTCTTAATAACATTGAAATTTAAATTGGTGATGCTATCAATGGCTAAAGCGCCCCCTGTTGGTCCTGTACCTGGTGGGTCAATTGGAACTTCTGGATCTTCTGGATCTTCCGGTGTTCCAGGGTCATTATCTTCTGCATATTGAATATAACCATGTCCATCTAAAACTGTTGGAGCTGCAAGAGTGAGCGTTGGAACTGCTACACTAGCTGCTAATGCGCCTAAAAGCGCTGTTGAAAGTAAAACTTTCTTTTTCATTCGTTTTTCCTCCTCAAGGTATGATGTAATCTATAATAAACATTTCCATGTCTATCCAAAATAAGTTGTTACTAAGGTGTGGCACTCAACTTCCAAGTAAGCTTTGTTTCATAAAGTCCTGTTTCTACCGTTTCGTTTTGTACAGGAATAGAAAGTTGAATTGCCGTGTTATAGTAGGTTTGTTGCTTCGTTGTATCAAAACCATAATTTCCTAAAATTTGATGACTATCTTTTAATAAAACAGGTGTCTTATCTTCAAAAAATTGTGGGGACACCGTCTGTTTTGAACCTGTTCGAGGATTTTCCCCCGCATTGCCAAACACAATCGACCAGCGTCCTTTCCCCTCATTTTCATTTGCAGTAGCTAAGACATAGCTTTTTCCTGATTCAATATGAATGACTTCTTTATTGATTTCAGGCTCACCTGTTGTCCCACTTTTTAACCAAAGAGAGTTCGTCCAGACATTATCAATTGAAAGAACGGTTCCTTTCAAAATCTTTTCCTTTTGAGAAGCATGAGTAAACTCTGTTTCTTGCGTGACACTCAGTGTCCAGCCTGTCGCATCTACTCGTTCATCGGTTATTTGAACAAAATTACCCGTTGGACTTTGCCCGCTTGTATAATATTGCGCATGACCGATAA
Organism: Lactobacillales bacterium; assembly: GCA_031261705.1. GTDB lineage: Bacteria > Bacillota > Bacilli > Lactobacillales > Streptococcaceae > JAISJD01. The sequence goes on along the minus strand of JAISJD010000026.1, from coordinate 5,441 downwards.
GTTCTAATGTTTTATCGATCACTTTTTCCTTATCAAAAATGAAGTAAGGAACATAATCAATTCGTAAATCCCCTGTTTCTTTTTCACTTTCTCCAGGATTCACGATCTCTTCTGGATTTTCTGGATTTGTAATGACATCTTCAATTTTTCCTGTGTATAGTATCGTTGCATGTCCATTTAATTCTGAACAAGAACCCGATACTTTCGCAACATTTAATCCAAGAAAAAACAAGAAGAGAATTGGAAGAACTAAATGAAAATTTAAGCGTTTCATTCGTCCAACACCTCCTCGTCAAGTCCTTCTTCTTTTTCTTTCTTGTTACGGAAAAAGAAGAGAAAAAGGACGAGTATCACAGCAATGATGCCGATGATGGTTAAATAGAAATAGACACGTTCACCAGTAGACGGAAGAACTTTGGCAGTTGCCTTAGGTGTTGAAGGTTCCTCACCTGTTGCTGGAAGTTTTGGTTGAACCAGTTCATTGGTTAATTCTAATCCTCCATCTGACTGAATCGCATAAGTTACTAAAGAGTTTTGCCCTACAATCAGAAGTGCTATCAAGAAGTGAAGGATTCTTTTTGCTTTTTTCATGCTTATTTCCTCTCTCCTTCCAATTGGTTACGGTGTACTCTCTAATATCCAATTCAATTCTGCACGATATTGTCCCACTTCTTTTACCGACCCCGTGCTGACTTTCATAATCAATCCTTTATGTGTGGTCGTCCACTCATTCATCACGTCCCAATTTACCGTTGCGTCTGTCAAACTATGATTCGTTTCTTGCGCAATCATAATCCCGCTCGTGTCTACTAATGTGTCTGACGACCCTGATCGGAAATATAAAACATTGGTTAACTGTTTCGTCGGATTGTATTCATCTGGCGTACTTGAATTATTATCTAAATCACCATATAGTGTGAAATCTTTCGCTAATTGAAGTTTTAATTTCCAATTTTGCTTATCGCTTCCCGCACGTGTATCTTGTATCGTTAATTGATTCGGGTCATAATCAGGTTTTAAATATTCCGCATCCTTGGTAGAAGCAAAGTGATTCCCAAAATCTACCTTTTTAGGATATTTAATAATGCCAATCGTCCCAAGAACGGTTCCTTGGCCTGGAAGCCCTGTGTCACTACTACTGTCTGAAACTTTCAAGTAAATACCATCTGTTGCCTGTGGTCCATTTTCAAGTTGCGGGGTTTCTCCTGTTCCTGTGTTCGTATTTTCAATAATATGATTCACAGATTCAGAATTAATCGTGACTTTAAATGTTAATGTCTTGGTTACGTTATAAGCAATATCTCCAATTGTTGCTTTTAAAATTTTGGGATGAGTCGTTGCCGTTGCTCCTAAGTTATCAATAATAGAATAATCCGAGGTTGAAAGTGAATTTCCATCTAATTTAACTTCTCGACAATCTTCTACATATTGCGTAAGCTCATCTGTTGATTCAACATTTTTCAAAATGGAGTCCGCTTTTTCATTTTTAAATGTCACAGTGTATAAAATGACATCGCCAACTTGTGGTCTACCCGTTGTCACGACTCCATCATGGGTGAGTACCCCATGTTTTCCGACTTTTACTTGTGGCAAAACATCTTTGACTTTTGCCAACCGTAAAGCAGGTGCCATATCCGTCTTATCGTGATAACTGGTTCCCTCGCCAATAGCGACTTCTAGGTTCCCTAAAACAGTATCCGGAGCTTCCGTTTGAGTCGTTGGTAAGCCAACTACGTGCTGGAAATCGGCAGTGATGTGTCGATTACTATCCACAACAGGTGGTAACGTAACAGAAGACGTATCTTTAAGATAAATATCAACGACATCATCTTTCAAGAGGTAATCTGCTAAAGAGAGCGTCCATTTTCCACTGGCTACGGTTGTTGTCACGAGGTTTCCACCACTATCTTTTAGCCATTGTCCATTGACTTTGGCAAATACTTTTGACCCGTCCTCATCAGATGTTCCTGAAATGGTTTTTGTCGCATTGCTTAGTACTTCTGTTGAAACAGGCGTTGTTGGTGGGGTGACATCTACTGCAACTGGCTTAGGTAAGGCACTTATATCTTCTGGCTTCGCCTGAGGATAGCTTGCATCATTGCCTCCTGCTGCCGGGCCACGCCAACAATTCGTGACTTCAACTTTTGTCCCCGTAGGAATAAATTTATTATTCGATAAGGTTGCCTTGGCGACTCCTCGTTCCGTATCGCCATAAATATTTACAGAATCTTGCGTTCGACCAGTAACATACTCTACAGTAGCGTCTGGATAGGTCAATTTAAAGACGACATACGCTTCATCTTTTACTGCCGGGCCATAAATTCTTTCACCATTTTCATCAAACCCCTTTAAGGAATAGACTTGGGCATAAACCGATTTATCCGCATTCGTTGGAAGATGTACCCATGTCACAATTGGAGGTGCATTATTTCCCGAAATTCTAGAAAATTGGTTAATCCCTCCATTTCCAAGTTTTGTACTAAAATCTACATCAGGTGAATTGGCAATGGTTGTAAAATTTTGTCCCGTTATTTTGTACGAAATACCATACCGTTCATAAAAAGGAGCACTATCTAGATTCGTATTATTTTTCCAAAAAGCAGCATTAGAATTTAAGACTTCTAATTTATTATTAGGATTATACGAATTGTTAACTGTTGAAATTAAGGTTTGTCCTGAATAGGAAGTCGCATCATTTCTAATATCATAATAGAGTGGTTTGTCTAATAAGAAATTGATTGACCCGCGATTAGAACTATACAAGGAAGCTCCATTTGTTTTCCCGATAGCTTCATAAGTTCCTCCATCTGTAATCTGAACATCAACATTGCCTCGAGTATCAATAACTGGGCCGAGTGGCGTATAAATCTTTACGACGGAATTTTCTCCGTCAGCGATAAATTTTGAAGATTCTAAATTATAATCCGTTTGTGGAAAAACAATTCCGGCATTGTTTGCTGGTGAAGCATCTGCGCTTGTCATTCCTGGATTCCCCGGAGAACCTGTTCCCATATTTCTCAAGTAGAATGCAGAGCCCGAACTCACTTCGATTTTATTATTTTCACCGGACATTCTTATGCCTGGTGAGGAATGATTTTGTTTCAAGACATCAAACTGTGAGTCCTCCTCCACAATAAAGTTACAATGCCCCGCATATCTAAAACGAATGGCACCAGCCAAAGCATTGGAACCTCCATATTGATAGAACATTAATTTTGAATGATTACTTGATTTAAAGGTGGAATACAACCCTTGGAACATAACGATAGGTGTCCCATTGGTGCCACTAGTTCCATTGGCACCTGGATCTGTTCCCAAAGATTTCATTTCAACGGTGGCGTAATCTTTTACCAGTAAGTTTGCAACATTACTAAGTGTTCCATTTGTAGTACCAGGCTTTAAATCAAAATTAATGATTCCTCCACTGTCAGCTACAGCAACTGATTTTCCTTGAATGGTGACATGGGTATTTCCCTCATGTGTTTGTAACGCATTATCTCCATAGAATAATACATCTAATGCTTTCGCTTTATTATTATTAGAATCGACACTATCTAAGCCATCCGTTCCTATTGCATTTGCACCGTTCACTGAAATTTCTACTTGTGCACGTTTATCAATTTGGAAAGTACTTCCCATGATGTTCGCTCGATAAAAGGAAGCATCATTAGCATCGTTTGGACTAAAAGTAAACGTACCACCTGAAATCAACAAATCCTTACTTCTAATAAAGGTAACTGTGCCAAGTCCTCCGAAATCCACCGTGGAATTTTTGAAGATAACAGAACTATCGTTATCTGATGAGTAAAAGAACCCTCCGCCTATTGTTCCAACAATGGTTGCATTTTCTTCGACAATTACTGACTTTGCTCGGATAAATGCATCGTTCCCATTGGTAGTGTTACTTGCTGCTTTTTCAAAATCTGAGGTTCCGCTGATGAAACAGTCCGCTTGTGGTAAGTCAATTAACCCGTAAGCGCCAAAAGTTGTTCCATTGCTTCCGCCCTTCACCACATCGACATCATCAAAATAAACTTTCCACCCGGTGCCCATGGCAGCTCCAGTCGTTGCATCCGCTCTATAACCAAAATACGAACCAGTAGAAGTGGTATTGGTGTTATGCTTTAAAACCAAATTCACAACATATAAATTTGCCGTTGTTCCAGAAGAAAGGGGTCCTAAGCGCGTGAAATTCGTTCCCGCAGTTTGAGTAATCATAAAGCCATGCCCATTGATTACTAGATTTCTTTTGATAGAATTACTATCTGCTGCACTCCCACTTCCTCCAAAGTTTGTATTCGCAGTTAAGTTATTTGTTAAATCTATTTGGTCAATCGCTGGATTAAGAGCTGCTGCTTTATACTCGTCCCAATTACTTACAGACGTTGCATGTGTCGTTGGTGGAAGTGGGACAGCCAGTGCTTCAATTCCTGTTGGTGCTTCGATTCCTACAACTTCACTACTTTGAGGTGTTTCATTTTCTTCAGATTTTTTTTCTGTCTGTTCGATGAGTTCTGAATAATCATTTTCGATTTTCGCTAATTCTTGTCCACTTTCTGAAACTAATCTTACCGAAAAATTTTCACTTCCTTTTGAAAGACTCGTATAAAACTTCCATACAAATTTTTCATTTGAAGCAGTCATATGAAGTTTTACTTTTCCAGAAGCACTATCTTTAAGGTCTAATTTCGTTCCTGCACTTTGAAAAACAGCTTCTACTGTTTCAAAATCCTCCTCAACAATTGGAATTATTCCTGTATATTCTAAGAACAACTCTTCTTCTTTTGGTTTTTCAATTGTTAGTTTAATCGGGATTGCATTGAGATGTTCTTTATCAATGGTTTCCGATTCCAAAATATAATTTCCCTCATCTGCGTGAATGGGTGAGATTCCTTTCACTACAATCGTTCCAATAACAATAAAAACTACTAGTAGCAAACCCATCCATTTTCTTTTATTTTTCATTGACACCACCTCCCTATATAAATAAACAGAAGTTCCTCCTTTCTTTTAGAACCAAGATAACTTGAATACTAAGCAAAAAGAAATCACGAAATAAAAAGAACTTCTTATGCTGAGTAATCACCTCCATGAAAAGCTCTCCTAACACAATTAATTATCTCCTGTTTATATTCTTTCATGTTTCCATTTCGTTCGATAATTTAAGAACAAAAATGTATAATTGCTCTTTTTTCATTAAAAAATTTTGAAAATTCGACTAAACAATGCCATCTAGTCGTTCATCAGTAATCATTTAAAAAGTTGTCACTCTTTTTTTCAGTTGAAAATTAGTTTTCTTCTGCTTTTTTTCAAAAATTTTCACTAAAAAATCTGAGATTCTTTGAATTTGTAAGACATCCATACAAAAAGAGGTACATAAAAAGGGAACTTCTTCGTTACGACACCAATTATTACAATAAAAATCAGCTAAAACGGCATCT
>JAISJD010000024.1 GCA_031261705.1 Lactobacillales bacterium | reverse complement strand
TCACTTTAATTGTATAGGTTCGCGTTCTTTTTGTCGTTAATTAACAGAAATAGGGTGTGGATAACATTTTTCAATTTTCATCGAAAGTTTTCCACACCCTATTTCTTATTTAGAAGCTAGTTTTGTCCCAGCCTCTTTTTATATTCCTCCATTTTAATAATTATTCGCTCTAACCATTTCTCATAAAAAATATTTGACTCACAAAGAGAAATCTGATCTTTTTGAATTGAGAAAATACTTCTACTATTGTTATTTTTAACTACATATATTATTTATTCTCGAAAAATTACTACACAAGACTTACATATCCGATATTTTTTGATTGTTATTTGTAAGTGGATATTTGTATGTTTAACAAAAGCAAATGTGATTCATTTTTCTGTACTTCTTTCAATTTCTATATTCAACTTTTGTTATTCTATGATAAGTAAGTGGTTCATCAGTGTGCTACTATCTGTCTACTTTCTTTATCAATGGGCGAAACCTAAGAAAAATTCAATAATTTCTTTAATCGCTAGGAACCTGATTAGTCTAATAGTGGCTTGTCTTAAAATCTTTCCAATATTAATGTTTAACCTATTCTTACGTTAATGCTGCTAGAAATAATAAAATACCTCAAGACTTGTTTCATACATTTCTTGAGGTATTCTATTTATTCATTAATTTTCGTTTTCTTCTAAAGTAATTTCATCAAGCATTTGACGCATTTCATCCGTCAATTCCGCCTGTGCCAACATATCCGGACGGCGTAAATAGGTTCTTCTTATAGATTCCTTCAGTTTCCATTGACGGATTAACTCATGATTTCCGCTAGTTAAAACGCTTGGAACACTCATACCACGAAATTCTGCTGGACGAGTATATTGTGGTTCCTCCAATAAACCAGTTGAGTGCGAATCCGTAACCGCAGATTGATTATTCCCTAAAACCTCGGGAAGTAGACGAGCTATCGCATCAATCATCACCATAGCGCCTAATTCACCTCCTGTGAGCACGTAGTCCCCCAGCGAGACTTCATCCGTCACCAATGTCCGAATGCGCTCATCGTAGCCCTCATAATGCCCACAGATGAAAATGAGTTGTTCCTCCTTAGAAAACTCTTCCGCCATTTTTTGATCAAATTTTTTTCCAGCGGGATCGAGCAAGATAATACGCTTCTTCTCAACTTTTGAAGTTCTTTCGATTTCCTTGATATTGTCAAAAATCGGTTGTGCCATTAGCAGCATTCCCACACCGCCACCATATGGATAATCATCGACATGACGTTGTTTGTTGGTGGTATACTCTCGAAAATCATGTAAATTCATTGTCAGCTTATCATTTTCAATTGCTTTTCCAATAATTGATTCCTGCATCGCTTCAAACATTTTAGGAAATAAGGTTAAGACATCAATCCTCATCGTCAATCAAGCCCTCCATTAATTCAACTTGGACGACACCCTTTTCTAAATCAATCTCTTTGACGACAGACTCGATATAAGGAATCAAGGCATCCTTTTTCCCTTTTCGTTGAATCACCCACACATCATTTGCGCCCGGAGAAAGAATTTCTTTAATCTTCCCAATTTCTTTTCCTTCGGTTGTTTGAACAGTTAAACCAATAATTTCATGATAGTAAAATTCATCTTCATCAAGTTCTTGTAAATCTTCCTCAGAAACTTTTAAAATACCGTCACGATACTTTTCAACATCATTAATATTGGGGTGACCTTCAAAACTTAAAATATCAAAATTTTTATGCTTACGATGTGATTTAATCACTAATTCTAAAGGTTCTTTTTTCTCTTGAAATAAGACTAACGTATTTCCTTTTTGATAACGTTCTTCAGGAAAGTCCGTTTGTGAAATTACCCGTACTTCTCCTCTTATCCCCTGTGTATTTACGATTTTTCCAACATTGTAATACTTTGTCAACCGATTTCTCTCCATTCTTTATTGTTTCTAATAATCTTTAATTTGTAGAAGCAGCCATATTCAATAGCTCTCTGACGCTTGTGTTCCGCATAGTATAGACCACATTTCCAACTTGATAAATGAGCATATTTTGTGGAGAAGAATTATCACTTGAAACAAATAAATTCATTTGCCCTACAAGCTCTGGTGGTGGCAAAAAGGTTGATTCTAGCTGATTGATGACTTCATTTGAAAAACCAACGGCATCTTCATTATTTTGGTTGGTGCCACGTACAGAAATCGCCCAATTCCCCTCTCTCCATGCTACATAGGTAGAACCAGCCGCTCCCTGCTTATAGCCCGTAAATCCATGAGAAAGCGAAACAGGTACCCCAGAAGGGTCTACTTGATTCACTGCAGTTATTGCCTGTTCAGTAGTCCCATACGTTTTTTTCTCGTAAGAGGCAAATACAGGTAGTCCATCTAAGCTTTTATCATTTACAGATACTGGGGAATCCACTACATAATAACTGATTGTAAGATTGTCACTATCCTGTACAGCGGAAGTCTTAGCTCCATATAAATTCGCAATATTGGTAGGAAGTGCCACTCTTGGAAACATCTTTTTCAACTGCTTATCTGTACTTAACTCTTCTTTAGCACTTGAACTAGAAGCTGTTGTGCTTGATTCTTCAGATTTAGTAGAAGAACCACTTTCCTTACTCTTACTTGTGCTACTCTTTTGCGAAGTTGTCGATTCTTCGGTGTTTAAGCTAGAGGAATCATCTGCTTTTTTGCCGCCACACCCCACTAAACTAACCGCAACAAGAAGACTTAAAACCATTGGGAAAATTAGTTTCTTTTTCATATCCTTTTACCCGATTCTTTCTAAGATTTTTCATTACCTTAAACTTCTCTCTCCATTATATCGGAAATTTTAGAAGAATGACTACTAAAATCCCTTTAAGAAAAAAAAGAGAGAAATAGCGTTTCATTTCTTTGTGTTTTTAATGAGAAAACAATTGAATTTTCCTTAAAGCATTGACAGTTAAGAAAATATGAGTTAATTTAAAGAAGACTATTCCGATAAGGGAGGGATTCATTTGGAGGAAGTCAATTACAGAAAAAAATATAGAATCTTATCTCAAAAAATAAAAAGATATTTAATAAAACAAGAGAAAAAACGAAAACAAGAGCTGATTCTCTATTCTATCATTCTTGTTGTTGCTGTTATTCTTGCCTTTTTAGGAGGGATATTTTTTGAAAAAAAACATATCCAAGCAGATGGTAATGAGCCTATTGTCACGATTAAAGAAACAAGTTCAGATAAAAAAGAAGCTGCTACTTCAACAGCTAAAAAAGTTGCAACAAGTTCGAGTCCAAAAACAAAAGAAAGCTCAATTAAATCTGATATAAAAGTGGATGAAAACACAACTTCTTCTACTACTGAAAGCCAAATCACCACAAATCCTAATGAAAAGTTTCCTGATAAAGAAATTGGTGGCGGAACGCTAAATTTATCTACTGAATCCGGCAATACAAAAACAAGCAAAGAAGTAATTTTAACCGTTCTTCCAGATTCTAATGTAGAGCAGATTGGCTATGAAGTTGAAAAATTTGATGGTTCTAAAAAATCATATATTTATGTAGATGGTACTTTCAATATGATAGAAATATTGGAAAATAGACGTGGTACTCTAAGCCTAAACGAAACAATTTTCGGAAAAGAAGGAAAACATACCGTCCAAATCGTACAATATGACAATAATAAAGAAGATGGAAAAATTGTTACATACAAGACGAAAGATTTCTTTGTGAAAAAATAATAATCAAAAAAACCTCTGTACTCTTTCTTTAAGAGATACGGAGGTTTTTTATGGCTCTATAATTTTTGATGGTGGTGAGAAATTCACTACCATTTTTTGGTACTCAAAAAACATCTGGTATTCTGATAAAATTAAAGCAGCTAAACAAAAATTTTATAAGGAGAATAC